>CAYPQJ010000122.1:0-12583 GCA_964412835.1 uncultured Desulfobacteraceae bacterium
AACCTTCGTAGTGACATCAGGGTCAAAATCAATCAAAAAGCAATCGACAAATTGGAGTTTTCCTGAATGAAAAAATCGACCCTTCTCGTCTTGATACTCTGTTTTCTTTGGGGGAACGCTTTTCTCCAAGGAAAGGCTTTCGGCAAAATTTACAATCGTGTGGTGGCCATTGTTAATGCGGATGTGGTGACGTTATATGAACTCAATACGCGCATGACGGAAGTAACGGGCATGGCCCCTGAAGCACTCAAAAGAAAATCCGAAAGTCAGTACCTGGAGACACGCAGAAAATTTCTTGAAATGCTGATCGAAGAAAAAATTGCCCGTGAGAAGATTCGGGAATTGAAGATTAAGGTACCACAAAAGGAATTGGACGCGACCATCGAAAAGGTCAAGGCGGACAACAACCTGACCCAGGAAGGTCTGGTTGCTGCGCTCAAAGAGCAAGGGCAGAGTTATGATCAATATATAAAAATGCTCAAAAAAGAGCTTGAACGAAGACGTCTGGTCAATTATGAGGTCACGAGTAAAATTATCATCAGGGAAGGAGAAATAAAAGAGTATTATGAGGCGCATCAAGATGAATTCACCACCAAAGGAAAGGTTCATCTTGCCATGATTTTTCTAAAGCAGGAAGACCCGGCTGACCGGGAAGAATCCCGTGCATTAAAAGCAAAAGCCGGCGAAATCATCCGGAAAATAAAGGCCGGCGAAGATTTCGGAAAACTGGCCAGGCAGTTTTCCAACGGTCCGGGGGCAAAAGAGGAGGGAGATCTCGGGGTGTTCAAGATTTCGGAGCTCAACCCGGAAATGGCGGCTACCATCAAAGATCTTTCCTCAGGCGAGGTGGGAGTTCCCATTGTCGGACCCAACGGGATACAGATTATTAAAGTCGTGGAAAAAGACAAAGGCGGGGAAAAATCATTCGACCAGGTCAAAAACTCCATTCGCTCTACTCTTTATCGAAAAAAGATAGATCAGGCGTATTCCGCCTGGATCAAAAACTTAAGAGAAAAAGCATACATCAAAATCATCTTTTGAACACTCAAGGTCATTCAATATGGGTCAAGATGATCAACAGCCGTTGAATGCTGAAACCGATGATTGGGTTTTTTCTTCCGGTATTTCCCCAGGCGCCCTGCTCAAGAGGGAACGGGAAAAAAAGGGGCTCAGCCACGCCCAGATCTCCCAGCAAACCCGGCTGAGGCCCCGTTTTCTGGAAGCCATTGAAAATGAAGAATGGGACCTGCTTCCCGCGCCCACCTTTGTAAAGGGTTTCATTCGATCCTACGCCCGCATTCTGGGGCTGGATGAAGAACGTGTTGTAGACCTTTACAGGGAGGAAGCAGGGGCTGATGACTTTTCGCAAGAATTTGTCATGCCGGCCATTCTCAAAAGGAAAAAATGGCCGTTTATGGTACTCGGACTGTTGTTCCTCCTGGCTGCGGTGTCAGTCATATATGCGTGGTTTACGGTTTCAATTGACTCAAAAGGACCCACCGGCACAGGCGCCGTCAGTGTTCAAAGTTTACCGGTGAGCGAAAAACCGATTGCTCTCGATGAACAACAGAAAACTGAAAAGGGACCTCTTATTGAAGAAAGTGCTCTTTCAATAGCTGAGTCGGAATTGAAGGCGGATGTTTCAGCGGTGAGTCCTGAAACACATGAAAATACATTGTTAACGCCAGCCGTAATCCGGACTGGCGCCGAAGAGAAGCCCGAAGTGAAAATTCCTTCCGTCGCCGGGGAGGCTGAAGCGTTGAAGTTACAGCTGAAAGGTCATATAACGGAAAGGACCTGGGTGAGAATATCAATTGACGGTCTGAAAACGAAAGAGTATGTGTTTGGCCCTTCAGATACGCCTGAATGGAAGGCAGAAAAGGGTTTTGAGTTGCTGATCGGCAATGCCGGTGGCATTGTCCTTGAGTTCAACGGTAAAAAAATGGATAATCTCGGAAAACAAGGACAGGTGGTACGCATTAAACTTCCCGAGGATGAAGAAAGGAGTCCCGCAAGAGACTGAAAATGGAAAATATTTTAGAAATCTTTCAAACCAGAGGATTCTTTGAACAGTCTACCGACAAAGGGTCCCTTTCGCAAATGCTCTCTCAACCCACCACCTGCTATATCGGTTTTGACCCGACCGCAAAAAGCCTTCACGTGGGAAGTCTGCTTCCCATAATGAGTCTGGTGCACATGCAGAATGCCGGTCACCGGCCGGTTGTGCTGGTGGGGGGCGGTACGGCCCTGGTTGGAGACCCTAGCGGAAAGACCGAGATGCGTCGTATCATGAGCCGTGAAGAAATTAATGACAATGCCCTCGGCCTGAAAAAACAGCTTTCCAATTTTATTGATTTCAGCGGTGATCGCGCCACCATGGCCAACAACGCCGACTGGCTGACGGAACTCCGATACGTGGATTTTCTACGGGATATCGGTCGACATTTCAGCGTAAACCGGATGCTTGCCGCTGAAAGCTACAAGATGAGAATGGAAACCGGTCTCAGCTTCATCGAATTCAATTACATGCTGCTGCAGGCGTATGATTTCTGGCATCTTTTCAAGCATTACGACTGTCGCCTTCAGATGGGGGGCAACGATCAATGGGGCAATATCCTGGCCGGTGCGGATCTGATAAGGCGCCTGGAGGGCGAAGTTGTCCATGGCCTCACGTTTCCGCTTCTGACCACCACTTCAGGCATTAAAATGGGCAAAACCCACAAAGGTGCGGTCTGGCTTGATGGTGAAATGACGTCGCCCTATGACTATTACCAGTATTGGGTCAATCAGGATGATGGGGACATCGGGAGGTTCCTGGCCATATTTACACTGCTTAGCATGGATGAAATAAAGCGGCTTCAAAAGCTGGAAGGTTCTGAGATCCGGGAAGCGAAAAAAATATTGGCTTACGAGGCGACCCGGTTATGCCACGGCAAAGAAAGTGCGGATCAGGCCAGGGCTGCGGCCGAGGGGCTGTTCGGCCGGAATAAAGGGATTTCAGATGAATCCGTTCCCACATATGAAATTGAGCCGGAAGCCCTTGAAACGGGTATACCGGCCTATATTTTGTTTGAAAATGCCGGTCTTTGTAAGACAAGAGGGGAAGCCCGCAGATTGATTTCACAGGGGGGCGCCTATTTGAACAACCGGAAAATTTCGGTTTTTGACCAGGCAGTCAGCATGGATGATTTAGAAGCGGACGGGTTGCTCCTGCGGGCGGGTAAAAAACGATACATGAAAATTGTTTCCGGTGCCCAGTCGCAATAAACAGGTTCACGCATGTGATACCATCGTAGGGCTTTTATATGAAAAAAGGGAAAAACAAAACCGATTTGAAAAAAACAAAGGGCAAAACGCCTGACCGAAAACCGGCCCTGAAGCACACCGATCTCGCGCCTGTGGTGCAGCGCTCGGACACTGCTCTGGTCCCTTATGACCCACTTCAAATATACCTCCTTGAAATTAAACATTATGATCTGCTGACCCGTGATGAAGAGAAAGAACTGGGTACCAGGATCCAGGAAGATAATGATGATGATGCGGCATTCAGACTGGTGACATCAAATTTGAGGCTGGTTGTAAAAATCGCCATGGATTTCCATCGGTACTGGACGAAAAACCTGCTGGACCTCATTCAGGAAGGGAATCTGGGTCTTTTACAGGCTGTTCGAAAATTCGATCCCTATCGTGGTATAAAATTTTCCTATTATGCTTCTTTTTGGATTAAGGCTTATATCCTGAAATTCATAATGGATAATTGGAAAATGGTGAAAATCGGAACGACCCAGAGTCAACGAAAGCTGTTTTTCAATCTTGCCAAGGAAAGGGACAAGCTTATCGCTCAGGGTTTTACGCCTGAACCGCGTCTTCTGGCCGAAAAGCTGGACGTCAAGGAGTCGGAAGTCGTTGAAATGACCCAGCGATTGGGAGGATGGGAAATTTCCCTCAGTGCGCCGGTGGGTGAGGATTCCAGGGAATCCTACGGTTCTTTTTTGCCTGATCCCGGAATAGCTGTTGACGAGCAGCTGTCAAATGACGAAAGCAAAAACCTGCTGACCAGAAGCCTTCGAGAATTTCGTAAAACCCTGTCTGGAAAGGAAGCCGATATCTTTGACAATCGCATTCTGGCTGAGAAACCCCTGACCCTTCAGGATCTGGGCAATAAATATAAGATTTCCAGGGAAAGAATTCGGCAGATTCAGGAAAAGATCATCAAGAACATTCGGAAATGGTTGAAAGAAAAGATTCCGAATTTTGAGGAGGAATATTCGGATTTTCTGAAATAAAATTCTTTATTTCACCAGCGAATCCGGTGTAAGTAGGCATCTATGAAATCAAAATTCACAGAATTTGACGGTTTATTGCTTCGGTATAGGGTTTTCTCAGGGGTCGGAAGCCTGAAACTCATCCCTTTGCTCTTGCTGTTCTTTTTTGCCGTTGGCCCGGCCGGTTGTGCAACGGTAAATGGCCGGGGGGCTCAAAAGATGACCAAACCAACCGTTGAGGCCATCAAACCCAAAATTTCTCGTTCCGAGAAACCGGATGCAACCCAGAAAGCCTATGAGAACTTCGCACTGGCCTCAGTGGCTTTGAATCAGGGCCGTTACCAGGATGCAAGGAAGCATCTTGAAACGGCCATCCAATATGACCCCAATTCAGTCTATCTGAATACCAAAATGGCCATTTTGCTGAAAGGGCTCAAACAATATCCTGAAGCACTGGCCTATGCCCGGAAAAGCGTCGGCATGGACCCACAAGACCCCGCCATCCTTGTTTTGCTGGGTGATTTGTACGCACTGACGGGTAAAGATGAACTCGCCATTGTGGAATACCGGAATATTCTCAAACAGGATCCCGACAATAAACGGGTAAGGCTTTTGCTGACCACCATTCTTGTCAGGAAGAAGCAATTCGAAAACGCTTTGCTACAGCTGGATATTCTGATCAAGCAGGATCCTGAACTTATCATTGCCTATTATTATCAGGGTAGAATCAATCTGGAAATGGGGCGCTACAAAGCGGCTGAAAGGTCGTTGAATGAAGCGCTGAAGCGCAACAAAACCCTGGAACCGGCGCTGTTTGATAAGGCGACCCTCTATCAAATCACCCGGCGGAACCCAGAGGCGATCATGGCTTACGAGAGGTTGCTTTCCCTCTATCCCGACAACATCTCTGCCAGGGAGAGATTGGTGGAGGTATATCTGAAACTGGGTCAAAAAAGTGATGCGGCCCGTCAGGTGGAGCAGATCAAAAAGCATTCAACACCCGGCGAACCGGAACGGCAGGTCCTTGGCCTGATCTATCTGAAGCAGGGCAAAATCGACGCCTCCATTGCTGAGCTGGATCTGATTGTTACCGCATGGCCAAAAGACTACAAATCGCGATATTATCTGGCTACCGCATATGAAGAAAAGGGCGATAATGACAAGGCCCTGGAGCAATTCAAATTGATTGATCAGAAGTCGACGTATTACCGGAATGCTCAGATGCACATTATACACTTGATGATCCTTGAAGAAAAATTCGACGAAGCATTGAAGGCCCTGGAGCAGTTGATGGCGATGGATCGTAACAACACGGATCTTTATCTTATGCTGGCTGCCATCCATGAGGCACAGGAAAAATATGATAAGGCCATTGATGCTGTTAAAGAGGGTCTGACGCTGGATGAAAAAAATGTCAATCTTCGATTTCGACTGGGTGTCCTTTTGGATAAGGCCGGCAGGAAAGAGGCCTGCATTCGGGAAATGCGACAGTTGCTGAAAATTGACCCCAACAATGTCGATGCGCTTAACTATATCGGTTATACTTATGCCGAACAAAACGTCCGCCTGGATGAAGCCCTGTTTCTGATTCAAAAAGCCCTGAAATTAAAACCTGACAGTGGCTATATTATCGACAGCCTGGGATGGGTCTATTTTCAGAAAGGCCAATACAAAAAGGCCTTACGGA
This sequence comes from uncultured Desulfobacteraceae bacterium, assembly GCA_964412835.1. Lineage (GTDB taxonomy): Bacteria > Desulfobacterota > DSM-4660 > Desulfatiglandales > Desulfatiglandaceae > NaphS2. The sequence goes on from CAYPQJ010000122.1 coordinate 5,953, forward strand.
CCCTTCAGAAGGCAGCAACCCTGACGGGAGAAGATCCCACCGTCCAGGAACATCTGGGCGATGCCTATTTTAAGTTAAAAGAATATCAAAAGGCCCTTCAAAGTTACGAAAAGGCCCTCTCTTTAAAGCACCCGGAGAAAGCACGGATAAAGGAAAAAATTGCCGAGGTGCGTGACCGTTTGAAGACAGAAAATTGAATTTCACCAAAATCCATTTGGGAACCAAAACGCTTCTGACGGCTCTGACGGCTCTGGCGTTTCTCGCTTTTCAGTGCTGCTCACCTTTAACCGTCAAGCCCCCCGCTCCAGCCTTGGACAAAGAAAGCGTTACATCCCTTGTGTCTGCCTTTAGCGCTCAGGAGGAAAAAGCCGAAACGCTTTTTTTCTCAGGTACACTGACCCTTAAGAACCGGGAGGCCGAAAATTCAGTTCAGATCCTGATGATTGCGGATGCAACCCCTCAGGCAGGTACCGATGATAGGGCAGGTACCTGTGCCTGCCCCTGCGGGCGGATGAAAATTGAAATCACCCACCCCTGGGGGAAAGCCCTCATGCATATACTGATTGAGGGCCGGCGACTTGATATTCTGGATTTTAATGAAAAGCGATTTTACAGGGGTAGCTTGAAAAGTAAACGCCTGTCCGAGCGGATACCGGTTCCGCTCAACCATTGTCTGCTGTGGTCCCTTGCAAGGGCATTTCCAGCCCTGCTCAAGCACAAGGAGGCCGCATCCTTTGCGGGCAATCAAATCACCCTTCTGGATCCCGAAGGCGAAAAGGTCCAGGTTTTTGAACTCTATTCCAGTGAACCGCTTCCATACAGGGTATCTTTTTGTAGAGAAAACGCGACAATGGTCTTTTCCGATTTCGAAGACGAAAACGGCATCCTCTATGCGCGAAAGGTGGATTTTCATGGTCCCGACCATAAGATCGGCCTGATAATTGAGATCGACCAAATGAGCTTTAACAATTCCCTTCCGAAAGCGGTGTTTGGAATGGAAGCCCCCCGTGATTTCAAGACCGTCCATTTGAAGGACGACCGTCCGGAGCATTAGGTTTGGATATCTCATTTGTTATCGTCAACTGGAATACCAGGGACCTGCTGCGTCAATGTCTGGGATCCATTTATCAAACGGCCGCGGATATGAATTTTGAGGTCTGGCTGGTGGACAATGCTTCGACCGATGGCAGCGTCGCCGCCGCACGGAGGGCCTATCCGGAAATTCATATCATTGAAAACACGGAGAATCTGGGCTTTGCGGCCGCCAACAACCTGGCCTTTGCCCGAATGCGGGGCCGCTATGCCGTGTTGATCAACACCGATGCCCGGCTCAAGACAGGCGCCATTAAAAGCCTTTTTGATTTCATGGAAGAGGTGCCGGAAGCGTCAATGGCCTGCGGCCAATTGCTGAATGAAGATGGTTCAAAGCAGAATTCCATTGCGCCCTTTCCCACGCTGCTTTCCCTGATCTCTAACGAAACCCTTCTAAGGCTTATATTTCCCCAAAAATACCCCAGCAAAAGAAAGCATTATACCACTCCCATAGAGGTGGATTCATGTATCGGGGCCTGCATTATGGTTCGAAAAAGCGCCATGGATCGGGTGGGTTTTCTGGATGAACGGTATTTTTTCTTTATGGAGGAAACGGACTGGGCCTATCGTATGAAACTGGCGGGATGGAAAATCTATTTTGTTCCCCGGGCTGAAATCTTCCATGCTCAGGGAAAAACCGTTGGCAGTGGGGTTTCTGCAAGGATCCTCTTTTATCGTTCCCGGTATCAATTTTTTAAGAAATGGCACAAAAAAACCTTTCCCATGGTTCGCCTGTTCACGTTTTCCCGGTTGTTGATCAATAACCTGTTGAACCTATGGGCTGTGGGATTCACTTTGGGGTTAAACAGGCGATTCAAAAAAAAGCTGATGATTTACACAAAACTGGCGCTTTGGCACCTCAAAGGGTGCCCCTGAATGAAAGAAATGGAAACCGCAAAACTTTTGAAAGGAAACCCGAGACTTCCGAAAGAAAACGGTCCCATTCTGGTGGTACAGCTTGGGGATATCGGGGATGTGGTCCTGACACTGCCCGCCATAGGGGCACTGGGGAGAGCCTTTCCAAAGCGTTCTCTAGTCCTGTGCGTCAGGGAACATGCCAGGGAATTGATGGAAGATTGTCCCCGGGTCCACCATGTGCTGAGCGTGAACAAACAGAAACGAAAGTTCAGAGCGGAACTGGCCCATCAGCTTCAGTTTTTAAGGGATCTTCGAGGACACCGATGCGATTTGGCCATCGAACTGCGGACGGGCACCCGCGGTGCCGTGATTGCGCTGCTTTCAGGGGCACACACCCGAATCGCCCGCTATGCCAATGACGGAACCCTGTGGCGGAACCGCCTTTTTACCCATCTTGTAAAGCCTACCCGCGAAAATATTCAATATGCTGCCCGGCACAGTTTGAATATCGTAGCGCCCTTTGGCCTCGCCGAAGCAGACCCGAGGCCCGGCATTTCAGTTCCAGAGCGCCGTCGCAGAAAAGCAGAAGCCATTATGAAAAAAGCACGAATTCCACAGAATAAGCCCTTGGTGGCGGTCCATCCATTTTCACTCTGGAAATACAAGGAATGGCGGCTTTCTGAAATGGCAGCTTTGCTGGATCGGATCCAGATTGAATACCACTGCAACCTTGTGGTTACCGGCGCCCCTAATGAAAGAAAACGGGCCAAAGATCTCATTGGCATATGTGACCGAAAACCCTATAATCTGGCAGGGGAAACCTCCATTGGGGAACTTCCCGCCGTCTTTGAGGCATGCAGCCTTTTCATCGGTGTGGATACGGCTGCCCTGCACATTGCCGCCGCCGTGGGGATTCCCACAGTGGGATTATTCGGCCCGTCGTCATGGACAAACTGGGCCCCACGGGGGCGTGATCATCTTGTGGTTAAAAAAGGCCTGTCCTGTCAGCCCTGCAGCCAAAAAGGTTGCGACGGTTCCGAAAAGAGCCGTTGTCTGACGGAATTGACCGCGCAGGAAATCTATACAATGATGGTGGAAATTTTGGATACAACCCTGGTCGGAAAGCCTGAAGGGCACTGAAAGTGAGAAAGACGGATCAGATGAAAGAAACCGTTAACGACCTCAGGGAAAATAGCTTTTCCGGTAAAAAAAGCAGCGTCGTTTTGTCTACCATAGGCGTGCTGGCAACAGCCATGGTGCTTTATTTTTCGGCTCTCGGCAGTTATCCGCTGCTGGATCCTGATGAAGGACGTTACGCTGAAATTCCCCGCGAAATGCTGGAAAGTGGCGATTTCATAACCCCCCGGCTTAATTATGTGAAGTACTTTGAGAAGCCCCCTCTTTTCTATTGGCTCACCGCAGGGAGCATGGCGCTTTTCGGCCAGAAAGAGTGGGCTGTTCGTCTGGTGCCGGCTGTGGCGGGGTTTCTGACCCTCCTGTTGATTATGGGACTGGGAAAAAGAATTTTTGATGGACCAACCGGCGTCCTGGCAGCCTGGATTTATCTCACCAGTGTGATCCCGACGATTCTGGCAAGACTGCCGATTATCGACGGGGTTTTCAGCTTGATCTTGAGTGCGACCTGGGGAGCCTGGTACTTGGGCTACAAAGCGCATACAAAACAGTCGAGGCGGTTTTGGTATTGTATTTCCTGGGCCTGTCTCGGTCTGGCGGTCATGACCAAGGGCATTGCGGCCATTGCACTGACGGGATTGATTGCGGGCGGGTTTATCCTCTGCCGCCGAGACTGGCGGGCATTCTTATCCTTTGAATGGGTGCCGGGTCTGTTGATCTTCGCCGTCATCGTGGTTCCCTGGCATTGGGCCGTGAGTTCCAGGAATCCGGGATTTTTTCATTTCTACATCGTGGTGCAGCATTTTGCCCGTTTGGTGAGCCCTGAACATGCCAAACCTTTCTGGTTTTTTATGGCCATCTTCCCTTTTGGTATGCTGTTGTGGGTGGCGTTTTTTTTCCCAGCTGTTGCAAAATCCTTCCAGAAAGCGTTCAAGGCTGTTCGAGTACCCGGAGGAGTCGGGGGGCAGGGGGAGGCCATTCTCTTCCTGAGCATCTGGGTTGTTGCGGTGATCGGCCTGTTCAGTATAAGCAGGTGCAAGCTTATTCCCTATATTTTACCCGCATACCCCGCCATGGCGCTTTTGATGGCACATTTTCTGAGGGGTCGCGCATTTATGAAACGCTCCGTCCGTTGGGGTGCCGCCATTCTGGCCATTCTGCTTCTGGTCGGTGCCGGGGTCCTGATGCCACTGGCCATGCGTCAGGACACGCTGTCCATGGCTGAACTGGTGCCCGCCATTCGGGTGGGACAGGCGGGCCTTATTTTAGGCAGCATCTTTCTGCTGGTATCCCTTTTTAAACGTCGCCTGATCCTTTTCGCCACCGGTTTTGCCATGGTGCTGCTTTTTCCCGCCATGCTCATGGTTGTACCATCAGTGGCCAAATACCGTAAAGTCGGCGGGTTCATCAAGGCCATGCCAAAGCCATTGCCCCGGGAAATCAGGATTGCCGAATGGCGCAACTACGATCAGGCCTTGAGCTTTTACAGTGGCAGGCGGACCATTTTAGTGGATGAAATCAGTGAACTGGTATTCGGTAGTTCCCAGGGAGATCACAGTGATTATTTCTTGAAGGGTGAAGAAAACCTCAAGCGTCTCGCCATTGATGTTCCCTTGCTTGTGAATATCCGCCCCAGTGACTGGCCGAAAGTTCGAAAATGGAAGATCCTTAAGCCCGTTGCCGCCAACAGCACCAATGTAATGGTGGGCAACACGGCGTTCTTTCGCCTGACCGGCCTTGTGCCATGGCCCGAGTCGGCCATTACGCCGCCGCCCCTGCTGCTGATGCCGCGACACCGGGAGAAGGAAAAATCCAATGGTAGTCATCAAAAGCAATGAATGTTTTAACCCGATATCTTCTCAAAGAATTTTTCAAACTGCTCATTGTCTGCCAGCTTGTTTTCATCGCGCTGTACCTGATGATTGATTTTGCCGGTGGAATCGATGATTTTATCAAAGCAGGGGCCCCAAAGAGCGTCATGATGACCTATTTTGCTCTTAAAATTCCGGCCATTGCAAGCCAGATGCTGCCGCCTGCCACACTGACCACGGTCATTATCCTGTTCAGCCTCATGAAAAGGAACAACGAGATGGTCGCCTTGAAGGCCAGCGGTGTCAATATTTGGCAAATCGCACAACCGCTCGTTCTGCTGGCGGCGTTTTTCTCTATTGCCCTGTTTCTATTTTCCGAAACCATCGTTCCCTATGCCAGTTCCAGGTGTAATGAAATATGGCGGGTTGATGTCAAAAAGGAGCGGCCCGGCCGATTCCACGGGCAAAACCATATCTGGTACAAAGGCAAGGACTGCATCTATTTCATCAGGCAGTTTGACGACCAGAAGATGATGATGGTGGACCCCACTTTCTATTTTTTTGATGACAAGTTCAAAATTACCAGGAGAATCGATGGACGCTCAGGGATCTGGAAGGACAACGCCTGGCAGATTCAAAATGGTATTGTTCAAAACCGTGAGAAGGATGGGGGTTACGATCTTCACAAATTTGAACATCTGGACGTAAAGCTCGGTGAAAACCCCGAGGATTTTATGTGGAAAAACGTAGAGCCTGAAGAGATGGGGTATGTCCAGCTCAAACGATTTGCGAATCGGCTTAAACTGGAAGGGTATGACGCCACCCGGTATTTTGTGGAGTTGAACATCAAGATAGCCTTTCCTTTTATTGTCTTCATCATGACGCTCATCGGTATCCCCATTGCCCTCTGGAAAAAAGGGATGGGACCCCCCGTGGCTGTTTCAATCGGTATCTCACTCTGTTTTGTTTATCTGCTTATCCTGGGACTTTCTCGAACCTTGGGTTTTGCGGGAATTCTGCCACCGGTTTTCTCGGCATGGCTGGCCAACTGCATATTTCTCTTTTTAGGTGTCTATCTGATGATTCATGCCAATCGCTGATCAACTCTAATCCCTCATTTTGGAGGAAATCCATGGATCCGATCATTTGCTTTGTCGACGATTCCAAATTCGAACATGAACTGGTTCGCCATGAAATTGCGCCCTCGGCGCCGCATTTTCAATTTGTTCAAGCATACACTTTTGATGAAGCGAGATTGTTATTGCAGAATGCGGCTCCGGCGTTATTTCTCCTGGATCTCTGGGGGCAGGATGCCACCGTAACCAGTCCTCAAATCACGCCCATGGAGGATGTCCTTGAAAAAATTGCCGGTTTCCCCACCCCGGCGGACATCTATGCCGGGTTGAATGATGTCAAGGGGGATGTAAACAATGAATATCTGAAGCGTTTTTTTGCCATTGTAGACAGCTGGCGAACCCTGTTTGAAAGCGTTTGCGATAAAGTGGGTCAAAATCGAAAGTATGGCCTTTCAAACCTGCAACAGGCAAGAAAGGTTTACCCGGGTGTACCGGCGGTTTTTTATACGAGAAAGTCGTTGATCAGTGATGCTGTTGCCATGTTCAAAGCCGGCGCCGATGGCCTTTTTATCAAACCATCCGGGAAAACCGATGATGAAACCCATCGCCTCACCAGGGAAAATGCCCCGTTTCTGCTCAAAGATCTTGAAAGAATCATGG
>CAYPQJ010000123.1:0-12583 GCA_964412835.1 uncultured Desulfobacteraceae bacterium
ATTTTACAATTTTTTTTGATGCTTCGCATGCAAAAACCTAACCGGAAATTACTGATCTGGACTATTGTATCAACCTCTCAAATTATGACCACAGTGACGATATTGACGATAAAAATTGGTGGGTCAATCCTCGTGAACCCATTCTTTCACTAGATAATCTGGAACCCATATCCATAAAATTGATCAAAATTCATGGCAGTTTGAATTGGAAGTATTGCAATTGCTGCAATCAGGTTTTATTGACACCATTGGATAAGGGCATCGATTTGGGGATTAGCAAAGCAGATTGGCAAGGCCGTTTTACGGATGATTCCGACGATATCTGTGTAAGCTTATCCAACGCACGATGCTCACGTGATGGGAACGAATTTCAAACCATGCTGGTTCCTCCTTCCCATTTGAAGGATTTGTCTCACCCCATCAATTCGCGCCTGTTCATTGAATCCGCAGAAGAGATTAGAAGGGCGAAAAAGGTGGTGTTTATCGGTTATTCTCTGCCAGAAGCCGATATCCATATGAAAGCTATCTTAAAGAAGAGTTTAAGACCAGAAACAAACATTTACGTCATCAATGTGGACAAATCCGATAACTTTAGATTCCGCTTCAAAGGGCTTTCCAAGCATGTCCACTTTATTCCATCTTCATTTGAAGATTTTCTAACCGATGAAAAAATGGCTGAAGAAATTTTTTTGCGCGCTTAAACGGGAGCATTGCAGAGGCCTGAGATGAATAAAATTCTTTTCACCCTGTCGATTGTCATCGCGATGTGTATTGGCGCCGGTGAAAGCTTCGCCGATGAACTCAGAGTGGCGACGTTTAATTATCCACCCTTTCAGTATGAAGATCAGGGTAAAGTGAAGGGGATTGCCGTTGATATTGTCAAAGAACTGTTTAAGCGTTTAAACCAACCCATAAAGATTGATTTTTATCCTTTTCCACGTGCTGTAAAGAATCTTAAAGCCGGAGAATCGGATGTAATTTTTACCTTTTATCATAAAAAGGGGCGTGAATCTTTCGCCGATTACACCAAAGAGCCTTTAGTGAATCAAACTATTTCCCTTTTTGTGCATGAGGATTCTCCCATCGTTTTTGATGGCGACCTGTCCAAGCTGAATCAGTACAAATTCGGATTGGTCAAATTCAGCTATGGAAGTATTTTCGATGCGGCCGTGGATAAAAAGCTGATTACGCATGTCGAATATGTCTCCAAAATGGATTTGAATATGAAAAAATTTCTCAGGCGCCGGTTTGATATGCTCCCCAGTGACCGCTGGGTTGCCTATTATTATTACTCTAAATCCAATCTTGAAGAAGACAAACCGATTAAGCTAAAAGAACTGAAACCTCCCATCCAATCCTTTCCAGCCTATATGGGTTTTTCAAAGGCCAATAACCTCAGTGGTTTAAGAGACAAGGCCGACATCGTTTTAAAAGAAATGAAAGAGGACGGCAGCTATCAAAGGATTATTGACGGCTACCTTGCGGGTTGGGGAGTTACGGGACAGCCATAAAACCTTAAATACCATATCCTCGATATCAAAATCCGAAGTATGGGCTTTTCAGTTCATTTGTGTTTTGTGGCAGCGGTGTTGCTGCCTTATTGGAGAGATGGTTACTTCTTTTATACACTTCAAACGGGAGGTGACAAAGATGAAAATGAGAATCATGTTCTACCTGGTGTTGGTGGCGATTTTTGTATTGGCGGGGGGCACTTCCTCCGCCGCGGAGGATGCGGGGGAACCTTTTCAGGAAGACATAATCGACTTGCTGGGAACCGAAGGTTTGACAAACACTTTTTATGGCAACGGTGCCGGTACTAATATTACCACCGGAACCGCTTGCTCTTTTTTTGGTGCCCTGGCCGGGTATTGGAACTCCACCGGAACCGACAACACCTTTGTTGGATACGGTGCCGGGACAGAAAACATCTCTGGCTCCGGGAACATCTTCATAGGTGCGGAGGCAGGAAGTCAGGAGACCGGTTCCGAAAAGCTCTACATTGACAATACCAGCACAACCAGTCCCCTCATATATGGCGACTTTGCAGCCAGGTATATGCGAATTAACGGTCAATTGCTGGTCCAAACTTCACTAACCGGTCCCCTTGCGACTTTTTTTAGAACAAGCGACGGAGACGCTGAAATTCAGATCGGCCAGAGCACTGCTGTCAACGAAGCCGCTGTAATCGGGTTTAATCAGGCCGGCGCCTATTATTATATGTCAGTCTATGGTCTTGGTTCAAATCGCCTGGTGTTTAACTCCAGTGGTTATCTTGGCGTAGGAACCACGACCCCTTCGCACCCATTACAGATGGCAAGCGGCGCCTATGTTACAACAGGAGGTGTGTGGACAAACGCCTCCAGCCGTGAATACAAGAAGGACATAAAAAGACTTTCCGCACAGAAGGCTATTGATACCATGAAACAACTCGATCCGGTTGAATTCGCCTATAAAACTGACTCACAAGAAAAGCATGTGGGATTTATCGCGGAGGACGCTCCTGAACTTGTAGCCTCAAAAGATAAGAAAGGGATAAGTTCAATGGACGTGGTTGCAGTTTTGACTAAGGTGGTTCAAGAACAACAGAACACCATAGCTGAACTTTCAAAAGAAATGGCTGAACTCAAAAAAGAGTTGAAATCAATGAAGAACCCCACTCTGGCAAGGGTTAAGTTAGCCAATTAAGTCTTTGGAAAATCATATTCTTGAGCTAGTGCCCGTCCACGAATGAGAAAATTTGTTCGAGTTCAAAGAAGGCGAAAATTGTAACGGCAGGAATACATGGAAGTATTTCGAGGATTACAATTTTAAACCGGAGCGGTTTAGCCCGATAAAGAGCCACTCCGGTTTTTTTATTTCACTTTATATTCCGCCCCTGCATACTGTTGAATCGTTTTAGCAGGGTCCTCTTCAGTTCTCTTCATAAAACCAAATCCAGTTGCTTCAAATGCGGTAAATATCCTTGACTATTCTCTTCGATACAACCATATTCTGATCTTCAATATGTGTTTCGATGCCACAAACCAGCCAAACCCAATGAAGTTCAGGTAAGCAACCAAGACCCTTTATCGAAGCGCCATAACATATCCATTATGAGGGGTATATTAACATGAAGAGAAATCAAACCACGTTATGGACCACCTGCTGCATCATGATCTGTCTCCTTTTCGCTGCCGGCCCTGCAAAAGCGGAAGTCAAGCCCATCGATCCATCAAAAATCCAGGATATCAAAAAGTTGCTCGTCTTGATCAGGTTGGAAGAAGTGGTCATGCTGGCGGCTGAAAACACGCTTGAACGCTTTTTCCCAATACTCAAAAAGGCGACAGCCCAGAACAACCAGGCTGTTTCGGAAACGGTCTTTGCCATCCTGAAAGGGAGTACCCTGTCCCTGGTAAAACGACAGATCTCGGCAAAAGGAGGTCTTATGGACAGGGTCGTCCCACTTTATGACAAGCACTATTCCCACGATGAAATCCGGTCCCTGATCCAATTTTATGAGACTCCCCTGGGGAAAAAGGTAACTGCCCTCAGGCCTCAAATTGCACAGGAGAGCATGGTGGTGGCCGAGGAATGGATCAATTTCCTGGAACCCCTGCTGGTCCAGGCATTGGCAAGGAGTCTTGAAAATGAAGGCTATGCCATCGTCAAAAATCCCCCCAAATAATAAGGCTTCCCCCATCCGGAACCTGAACGGCGGTTAATGGCAAATTTATAACATCGTTATTTGACAAAAGGGCTCAGAATTAGTATTCCATAGACCCGTCGGCACAAAATGCATATATTGCGCTATTTCAAAATATGGAAGCATTTTTCTGAAGCAGGGAGAATCGTTCCATATTTTATTTAAGGAAGGGAGGTGAGTCTTTTTAGAGGTTATTCAGGAAAGGGTATCAGATCGAACAAACAACTAACTGCGGAGGTTCGTCTTATGAAAAAAATTTGGGTTAAAGCATTGTTGGTTACGGCTGCGCTGATGTTTCTTGCCACACCGGGCATGGCAGCGGAAAAAGTCATCAAATGGAAAGTCCAGGGGTTCGTGCCGGCCGGCATGTTATACCATGACACCCTGCTTAGAACAGCGGCGGCCGTCAAAAAGGCCACCAATGGCCGTCTGGTTTGGGATGTGCATCCAGCCGGTTCCCTGGTTCCGCCATTTGAGGGCGTCAAAGCCGTCAGCGACGGGGTATACCAGGCCAATTACGGATACGCGGCCCAGTGGGTGGGCAAGATTCCGGTGGCACCCCTTTTCTGTTCCATCCCCGGCGGCTTCAATGCTCTGGATATGGCCATGTGGCTCAATGAGGGCGGCGGCATAGAACTGTACCAGGAGATGTATGACAAGTACGGGTTTAATGTCAAAGTGTTTGCCGTGGAACCCATCACCATGGAAAACTTCATGTGGTCCAAGAAACCCCTGCGCACCGTTGAGGACTTCAAAGGGATCAAAATGCGCATGATGCCACTCATGGGCGACGTCCTGGCCAAACACGGCATGAGTGTCATTTTTGTTCCGGGCGGAGAAATCATGCCCAACCTGCAGCGTGGCGTCCTGGATGCGGCTGAATACAGCATCCCCGCCTTTGACAAGACTTTAGGCATCTGGGAAATCTGCAAATTTGTGATGCTTCCCGGCATACACCAACCCTGTTCCCAGATCGAAATCGTGGTGAACAAGAAAGCCTATGCGGCGCTCCCCGATGACCTTAAAGAGATTCTGGCCGTGACGTTAGGCAAAATGAGGCTTGAGAACTGGCTCTGGACTGAAAAGAAAAACATCGAGGCTGTGAAATTTTTGAAGGATAAGGGTGTGACCACCGTAATGATGGACCCTGAAACCGTCAAAACGTTTACAAAGTGGGCTCACGAGTATCTGGACGAACTGGCTGCCAAAGATCCTTTCTTTAAAAAAGTCTGGGAATCCCAGAAAAAATTCGGTGCTCAGTGGTATCCTTACCACGCCACCTACAATCTGCCCCACTAATGACATCAACCTGATTGATATCAGGTGTTTGCGGAGCGATTGCCCCGAAAACCGTTACGGGGCAATCGCTTTTAACTTTCGGAGAACAATATGGAGAAAATTTTTCGCGTTATTGATCAAACCAGCACCTATGTGGGCAAATGGGCCAGCTTTCTCGTGGTCATTTTAACGCTAGCCATCGGGTATGACATTACGGTCCGATATCTTTTTGCCATACCCAACTTCTGGGCATACGACATGACCATCATGCTCTACGGCAGCTACGCTATTTTAGGGGCTGCCTATTGCCACTCCCGCAACGGCCATGTACGCATGGATCTGTTCTACGGCAAGCTGTCGCCCAGGGGCAAAGCCATCTCGGATGCCATCTGTTACCTGTTCCTGTTCTTTCCACTTTTTACGGTCCTTCTGTGGAAATGCGGCGAGCATGCTTTATGGTCCCTGTCGAGCGGGGAATGCTCATCGGCCAGCGCCTGGAGACCTGTTCTCGGACCTTTCAAAATCATTATTGCCTTTGGAATCCTGTTGTTTTTTGTGCAGGGTCTGGTCGATTTTTTAAGGAATGTTATTTTTATTTTCAAAGGAGGGAAACATGAGTCCTGAGCTGACCACCATTCTGATGCTCGCAAGCCTCCTCGTTCTGCTGGCCGGTTTCCCTATCGCCTTTGGTGTCGGTACCGTTGGTCTTGTTTTCGGATTGATCACTTCCGGCCCTGCTTTTTTATATATGATGCCCATACGGGTCATGTCGGGGACCCTGTCTGAATATATCCTCGCCGCCGTGCCGCTCTTTATTTTCATGGGAACCATGATGCAGACGTCCGGCGTAGCGGAAAGGGCTTTTCAGGTCCTGCACAAATGGATGAGCGGCGTCAACGGCGGGCTTTCCGTAGCCACCGTTGTCCTGGCCATCCTGTTTGCCGCGACCACCGGGGTGGTGGGCGCGTCGGAAACCGCCATCGGTCTGCTGGCCGTACCCGCCATGCTCAAAGCCCGATACTCCCAGTCCCTGGCCAGCGGCTGCATCTGCGCGGGCGGAACCCTTGGGATTCTCATTCCCCCCAGCATCATGCTGATCCTTTATGCCCCCATGGCGGGCGTATCCGTTATTCAAATGTTTGCCGGCGCCATCATTCCAGGGTTGCTTCTGGGCATTTCCTACATTGCTTACATCCTCATTCGATGCGCCATAAATCCCGAATTGGGTCCGGCCCTGCCCCCTGAAGAAAGGCTGAAATTTTTATCCAAAGAATCCCTTGTCATGGGGGTCAAATATCTTGTGCCCCCATCCCTGCTGGTGGCCCTGGTTCTGGGTTCCATCTTTTTCGGCGTTGCATCGCCCACCGAAGCGGGCGCCGTGGGCTCCATTGGCGCCACGCTCCTGAGCCTCATCTACAAACAACTCACATGGACCGCTTTCAAGGAAAACTGCTACATTACCCTTCGCATTACCGCCATGATTATCTTCATCGCCCTGGCCGCAAACCTTTTCACCGGAGCTTTTCTGAGCGCGGGATGCGGACAGGTGATCACCGATTTTCTATTGTCCCTGGGGTTTGGACGTTGGGGCATATTTTTGACCATGCTGTGTATTATTCTCTTTTTGGGAATGTTTATCGACTGGATCGGGATTCTGCTCATCGTGGTCCCCATTTTCTCGCCCATGCTGCTGACCCTCGGGTTTGAACCTCTGTGGGTGGGTCTGGTCATCTGCACCAGTCTTCAGATCTCATTTCTGACGCCGCCCTTTGCCTATTCGATTTTTTATCTGAAGGGACTGGATCTGGGGCTTGATCTCATGGAGATGTATAAGGGGATTATCCCCTTCGTGTTCCTGCAGATTCTGGTGGTCATCCTGCTGATCCTTTTTCCACCCCTGTGCCTGTGGCTGCCTAAAGTCCTGGGAGGATAACATCAGTTTACGGTTTACAGTTGCCGGTTACCGGTCGATGAAAAACTGTAAACTGTGAACCGACAACCGTAAACTGTTTTTGTAGGAGTTGTATGGATATCGCAAACCTTTTAAGCCGTCATGCGCAATATCAGCCGGACAACCTTGCGCTGATTTTTGAAGACCGTCGCCTGACCTATAAAGAATACAACCGGAATGTCAACCGGCTGGCAAACGCCCTGCTGGATATGGGTATAAAAAAAGGCGACAAGATCTCCACACTGCTGCCCAACTGCATGGAAATTCTTGAAGTCTACTGGGCCGCCGCCAAAATCGGGGCCGTGGCCGTACCCCACAGCATGTTGCTTTTGGCCGAGGGCCTTAAATCCCTTTTGAATGATTCCGACACATCAATGGTGGTCACCAGTTCTGCCATGGTGGAAACCCTTGACCGAATCAGGAAGGATCTGCCCGCGATTGCTGAAGATCGATTTCTGCTGACAGACGGTAACCATACCCCGGGCTACCGGGATTATCATGCGCTCACGTCTGCTGCCAGTGATGCCGACCCTCAGGGCATTGAGATCCATGAAGACGATATTTACAATATCATGTACAGCAGCGGCACCACCGGCCACCCCAAAGGGATTGTGATCAGCCACAAAATTCGCGTCGCCTACGCCACCCTGTCTGCCTCCATCTTTCGCATGACCCCCGAAAGCGTCATGCTCCATTCAGGGGCATTGGTGTTTAACGGCGCATTCATCACCCTCCTGACTTCCATGTTCCTGGGAAGCACCTTCATCCTTCATCCTCAATTTGATACGGAAGCGTTCATCGATACCGTCAAAAAAGAAAAGGTAACCCATGTGATGATGGTGCCGTCCCAGGTTGTGGGGGTGCTCCATTCCGCCAATTTCTCCGCCAAAGCCCTGTCGACCCTTGAAATGATCTGCTCCGTGGGGGCGCCGTTGCACAAGGAACACAAGGAGGAATTGATCAAATACCTGCCCAACCGGCTCTATGAGCTTTACGGACTGACCGAAGGGTTTATGACCATTCTGGATCGAAACGATTATGAAACCAAGACCGGCTCCGTAGGGGCGCCCACCGCCTTTTTCGATCTCCGCATCGAGGATGATGATAAACAGCAGGTTCCCCCGGGGGTTGTGGGTGAAATTGTGGGGAAGGGCCCCATACAGATGGTGGAATACTACAAACGCCCCGAAATGACCCGCCAGGCCGTTATTGACGGATGGCTTTACACGGGGGATATGGGTTATGCGGATGAAGACGGTTTTCTCTACCTGGTGGATCGCAAAAAGGACATGATCATAACAGGGGGCGTCAACGTATACCCCAAGGACATCGAGGAGATTATTGTTCATCACCCGGATGTCAAGGAAGCTGCGGTATTCGGCATCCAGGACGAAAAATGGGGCGAAACCCCGGTTGCGGCCGTCACCCTGGCCGAAACGGCCAACATAACCGCTGAAGACCTGGTCCAATGGACCAACGAACGGGTCAGCGCCAAATTCCAGCGAATTCACCAGGCCGTTATTCTGGAAGACTTTCCCCGAAATGCGGCCGGAAAAACCCTGAAACGGACCATTCGCGACGATTTTCTCGCAAAAAAAGCATAACCACGCTTGATGGTTTTCGGTTATAAGAAACCTTACACCTTAAACCTAATCCCTAGCAAAAACAGGAGACAAATCAATGAAACTTGAAGACGTTAAGAATATTACGGTTCTTGGATCGGGCATTATGGGGCATGGCATTGCTCAGAGTTTTTTAATGGGGAGCTACCCGGTGGTGCTCTTTGATATATCGGAACCCATTCTGGTCACCGCCAAGGCGCATGTCAAAAAAAACCTTGAACTGTTTTTTAAATCGGACCTCATTAAAGAAAAGGATATCGAAGCGAGCCTTAAAAGGCTCACCACCACCACAGACCTTGAAAAAGCAGTTTCCGGAGCTGATTTTATCGTGGAAGCGGCGCCCGAGGATATAAATCTCAAACAGGACCTTTTTGAAAAGATCGAATCCTTTGCCAGGGAAGATGCCATCATCGCCAGCAATACCTCCTCTTTGACCCTGAAAGAGATCGGGGAAAGGGTCAAAAACAAATCCAGACTGGTGGTGACCCATTGGTTTAATCCCCCCCATATCGTTCCCACGGTGGAGGTGGTGAAAACCGAAGACACCAGCGACGAAACAGCAGAAACCGCCTACGCGCTCATGGAAAAAGTCAAAAAATCCCCCGTCATGATCAACTGGGAAATTCCCGGTTTCATTGTCAATCGCATCCAGATTGCTATGGTTCGCGAAGTCCTGAACCTTTATAAGAAGGGGGTTGCCAGTGCCGCAGATATTGATCGGGCCGTTCGGGGGAGCATGGGCTTCCGCCTTGCCAGCATCGGCCCCCTGCTCACCATTGACCTGGCGGGCGTAAAACTCTGGCGAAGCGTTTGTGCCAACCTGCTGCCCCAGATTGAAAGCGGAACAACACCGCCCGCCGCACTGGACGAGCTGATTGCAGAAGGAAACGACGGCATCAAGACCGGCAAGGGGTTCTACGATTATACGGTGGATTTTTCAGAAGAAGATCTTGACAAAGCGATTGAGCAGAGGGATCAGGAGTTTTTGAACCGACTGAAGAATCTTTATCTTGAAAAATAGGAAAGAACCGAACAATTCGATCTCTTCCGGCCACTGAAGGCGTTCGTGGTTCCCCGGAATTCCCGCTCAAGGATAACTTCGAGCTTGGAGAATCAAATGAACCCGTTACGGCATCTAAAGGAATTAGGGTATATCTTTGATGCAACACACAACGGCGTCAGCATAATAGACGAAACCGGGACCATCATCGTTTATAATAAAGCTGCGGGCATGATGTTGGATAAAAACCCGGATGAGATGTTGGGGCAATTCATCGGGGACGTTTTCCCTATTGCCTGGGAGGATTTGGAAAAGGTCCTGAAAAGCGGAACAGCACAAATAGGCAAGAAAATCACCTTGGGCAACTCCACCATAGTTGCCAACAGAACACCCATTTTTGAAGGTCAACAGATTGTCGGAGCCATAAGTGTTTTTCAGGATATCTCCGAATACGAAAACATTGCCCACCAACTGGAGTCCTATAAAAAATTCAACGCGCAGCTCAACGCGATTATCAACTCATCCTTCGACGGGCTCTGGATATGTGACCATGAAGGCAAGGTCGTCCGGATCAACAAGGCCTCTGAAACAATTAACGGCATAAAGGCCGACCGGATCGTCGGAAAGAGAATGAAAACGCTTATTCGTGAAGGGATAATTGATCGCTCAGTAACGATTGAGGTCCTCAAAAACCGAACGGGCGTAACCATTATTCAAAACCTGAAGAACGGTAAGCAGATCCTCGTGACAGGGAATCCGGTTTTCGATGATTACGGGGAGATCTCTCTCGTCGTCGTCAACGAAAGGGATATCACCAATCTGAATAAATTGAGGAACGAGTTGGAGGAAAGTAAAGCCCTTACCTCCAGATACCGTTCCGAACTTTCGCTCATGAATAAACAAAATTCACTCCTTTCTGATGCAATTGTCAGAAGCGAAGTAATGCAGAAGGTCTTAAACAGGGCAATGAAAGTGGCGCAGGTAGATTCCACTGTGCTAATCCAGGGGGAGACGGGAGTGGGCAAAGGATACTTCGCCAGGCTCATTCACCGTGCCTCTCCCCGCAATGAAGGTCCTTTCATCCGTGTGGATTGCGGCGCCATTCCAGAAACCCTCATTGAATCAGAGCTATTCGGGTATGAAAAGGGCGCTTTCACGGGCGCTCGAACCGGGGGGAAACCCGGCCTTTTTGAATTGGCGGAAGGCGGCACCCTGTTCCTTGATGAAATTGGGGACCTGCCCCTTACCGTCCAGGTCAAGCTACTTCGATTTTTGGAGGAAAACCGTATCATGCGAGTAGGCGGGACCTCCATCAGAAAGGTCAACGCCAGGGTGATAGCGGCAGCCAACCAAAATCTGGAAGAGATGGTCAAAAAAGGAGAATTCCGGAAGGACCTCTTTTTCAGGCTCAACGTCGTACCCATTCATATTCCACCGTTGAGAAAGAGGGTTGAGGACATTCCCCCGCTTATCAACTTCTTTCTCAATGATCTCAACCATAAACATTCCACAGAGAGGACCATTCTTCCCCGGGCCATTGATTGCCTCTGCCAATACCCTTTTTCCGGCAACATACGCGAGCTGTCCAACCTTGTGGAACGTGTTGTTGTGCTTACCCATGACCAAGACATCCGCATGGAAGATCTCCCTTCCCATGTTCGCCATCCGGATACAAATGCAGCCGTCTGGCCGGGAAACAACGATTCAAACCTTTCAAGTGCCGTGGCGAAGACGGAAAAAGAGATGATCATTCGGGCACTAAGAGCCTGTGGCACACAGAGAAAAGCGGCCCGGACATTAGGAATTGACCAGTCTACCTTGGCCCGGAAGGCCAAGCGGTACGGCATTGGGAATGATGCAATTATACATCAAGATGCATAAACGCATCAAACCTTTCAACCCTCTCCCATGGTATTGGCCCAATACGGTTCTCTTTTGACAAAATATCATGGTCGTTGTTTCCCTGCCTGAAAGGCCTGCTCGCCCGTCATATGGGGCTCTAAGAGATTGACACCTCCGGTTCGATACCAAACAATTCGTTGTGATGAAGGCCTTTTCCCTTTCTTGGTATAGAAGTTGCTTTAATGAAAGTTTTTGGTCTCTTGTCAAAAATCGTATCCAGGAGAATCAGGATTATGCCGGGGCATCAAGCTGGAAAAGAGTACGACCAATTTGACGCGCTGGCAGAATCATTAGAGGTTCATCCTTCCAAATCTCAGATCCTCATAGAAGTACGGCCTGAAGAATCAACGCTGGAAAAGGCCCTGGTAATCTTAGAAGACCTGAATATCCACCAAGTTCAGTATGAAGTTCTCGAAAAAGGAAACCCGTCGTGCATACTGTTTTTTCTATCCAATGAGGACATGCGGGAGGCGGTTTTTAAGCTTACAGAAGCCGGACTTACCAGGGTGAAAGGGGTTAATCCGCAACCCAGGCATGGGCGAAAGAGAAATTGATGCCCTGAGGTTATCAAGCAGATATTTGTAATTCAAAAAATTAGAACCCCCGGGTAGTTATGGAAGAGGAGGTTAGAAATGCAGCAAAAAACCAACAAAGAACTGATGGCGTTAAGGACGAAACATGTTCCCCAGGGGCCTTTCAACATCACGCCGATCTTTGTGAAGCGGGCCAAAGGCGCCCTTATCGAGGATGTGGAAGGGAATGAATATATCGATTTCGGAGGAGGGATTGGTGTTGTAAACGTCGGCCACTGCAATGAAAAGGTGGTTTCTGCCATTAAGGAGCAGGCAGACCAATATCTTCACACCTGTTTTCACATCAGCATGTACGAGCCATATATTGAATTGGCAAAGCAACTAAACGAAATTACACCAGGCGACTTCGCCAAAAAGACCTTTTTTGTTAATAGTGGGGCCGAGGCGGTAGAAAATTCCGTAAAGATTGCCCGGTACGCCACAAAACGCCAGGGCATCATAGCATTTGAGAACGCCTTCCACGGCCGCACCTATATGACCATGACCCTGACGAGCAAGGTCAAACCGTACAAGTTCGGGTTTGGTCCTTTCTGTCCCGAAGTTTATCGTGTACCG
>CAYPQJ010000124.1:0-12572 GCA_964412835.1 uncultured Desulfobacteraceae bacterium
GAATCGCATCATGGTGTTTTCAAGTTCCCTTGGCTTCATCTGGCCGTGGGCCACTTCAAAATTGGCTTTCGGGACCATTTTTCTTAACTGATCGGCCATGTGAGCGATGCTTTTCACTTTGTTGTGTACAAAAAAGGTCTGCCCACCCCTTTCCACTTCATTGTGAATGGCCCTTTTAATGGTTGCTTCGTCATAGGGCGAAAGATAGGTTTCAATGGCCAGCCTGTCTCTGGGGGGCGTTTCGATAACGCTCAGATCTCTGACACCCATCATGGACATTTGAAGTGTTCTGGGAACCGGGGTGGCGGTGATAGCCAGCACATCCACCAGGGCACGATATTTCTTGAGGGCTTCTTTCTGTTTCACACCGAAGCGCTGCTCTTCATCAATAATGACCAGCCCCAGATCTGCGAATGACACATCTTTCTGGAGTATCCTGTGCGTGCCGATCAGGATGCTGATTTTTCCGGATCGGACTTCTGCAACGATCTTTGCCTGTTCCGCCCTGGTTTTGAATCGACTGAGGACCCCCACACTGACGGCATGGGGGACCATACGCTTCTTAAAGGTTTCATAATGCTGCGCCGCCAGAACCGTTGTGGGCACTAGAAAAGCCACCTGTTTTCCATCGGATACCGCTTTGAACGCGGCCCGAATGGCAATTTCCGTTTTCCCGAAGCCCACATCACCGCAGATGAGGCGATCCATGGTTTTGTCCGATGAAAGATCTGCCAGAACATCATCAATGGCCTTGCTCTGATCATCCGTTTCCTCATGTTCGAAGGCGGCTTCGAATTCACGGAAATAGTGATCGGGCGGCGAGAACCTGAATCCCTTTTGGTATTTTCTGAGGGCGTAGAGCTCTACCAGCTGTTTGGCGATCTTCTTAACGGAGTTTTTGGCTTTCTGTTTGGTCAGTATCCAGGCGTGTCCCCCCAGCTGGTCCAGTTTCGGACCCCTTTCCTCAGCCCCGGCATATTTCTGTAAAACGCTGACGCGGTCGGCCGGAAGATACAGCTTGGATTTGGCTGCATATTCAACAATAACAAAGTCATGGGTGCGTTTTGCGATCTCCATGGTGGAAAGGCCCATATAGCGGCCGATGCCGTGCTCCTCGTGAACCACCAGATCGCCGGCCTTCAACTGGCTGAAAGCGGACCATGAAAGTCCCTGACGGCGCTTTTTCTCACGCCGCCTCAGACCGGCCCGTCTTCTACCAAAAATCTCATCTTCACTGACCACATAAAGGCCCAGCTCCGGCCAGGCAAAGCCCCTTGCCAGGCGATCCAGGCAAATGATAAGTCCGCGACCCTTTTTCATTTCATGCCAGCTCTGCACCACCCGGTCCACAATAACATCGTAATTTCCGAGGATTTCCCTCAATCGGTTGGCCTGCTGCAAGGTACTGCACGTCATCACCACCTGTGCGCCCGAAGCGATCCAGGCGTCTATTTTGTGAGCAAAAGGCGCCATGGAAACCCTGCCTTTGGCTGCAAGCCGGATTTCCAGATCATCTTCAATTTCAAATCGCCCTTCAAAAGCCAAAACCTTTTCGGAACTGTCATCATATTCCAGATTCAGTTCGAAGAACTCAATTTTCTGATATTTCGCCGTGAGCGCTGTGATGTTTGTAAAAGGGACAAAAAGACCTTCAATATCCGGGAAAGGCTCTCCCCTGGCCGAGGATTCCTCCCGGTATCTTTCAATGTCTTTTTCGAATTTCTTTTCTGTTTTTCGACCCCTGGGTTCCAGGAAACCGGGTTCCACAAGCGTCAGAATGCTTTCCTCCGGCAAATACCGAAATAATGTGTCAGGGCTTTCATAGAAATGGTTCAACCAGGCTTCCTGGCCGGGAAAACCGCTCCCGCCACTGTGATGACCGGGGATTCGGCCCATGGACCTGGCACGTTTGATGTTTTTCCGACCCTTGATGATCTCGCAGGCGGGCAACAGGATCAACTCATGAAGTTTATTTTCAGACCGTTGACTCATGGGATCAAACTGACGGATGGATTCCAGCCGGTCTCCCCAGAATTCCAGGCGCACCGGCAACGGATACAGCGGGGAAAACACATCGACCACCCCCCCCCTGATGGAATAGTCGCCCCTCTCTTCCACCATTGAAGTGTGTTGATAGCCATTCACTTCGAGGGTCCTGATCAGGTCTTCCCGATCCACCTCTTCCCCTTCTTCCAGGTATTCCAGGGCATCAATGAGCGCTCTTTTGGGCATGACCCTGTAACAAAGTGCTTCAAGCGAGGTGACCACCACAGGGTTCGGCTCTGTCATGAGTGCGTAAAGCGCGTTGATACGCTCGGTGATCAGTTGACTGTGGGGACTGAGGCCTGTCAGGGGCGACATGTCGTAGGGCGGAAATCGGTAAAGGCGCATGGCGGTGCCATGGCTTCCATTTTTGGGGGAACTCATGAAAAATCCGACTTCACGGTAAAACCGTTCAGCCGTTTTCTTTTCCGGGAAAATGACCAGGCAGGGCTTATTCAGATTGTCCAGAAACCGGGCAAAGCCGTAAGCGCGGGCGGCCCCGGAAAGACCCACGGCCCTCATGGTCCGGCAACCCTCTTCAACCCAATTGTTCAGTTGGGAAAGCGGATTTTGCGCTGCACTTGAAATGTTGTTGAAATTTAACAGAGAATTTTTTGATTCCAATGGGTTTTTAATGCCTTTTTCGAAAGCCGTCAAAAAAATGTACTATCTATGATTTACAAACGATTGAGATCACTTGCCCGCCGTGCATCTAACATTAAACTTGGGAGAAGCTAATAACCTAAAAGTACCACCAAAATCGGCCACGGCCTGCGGGTCAAGTGAGTTGATTTGTTGCCGGTTTTTTTGTTATTTCATATGGTTATCTATAAATCCATTGGCTCGATGAGAAGTTTTAGACCTTCAAGAATTTCATGCATTTTTCTTTCTGATACCTGTCCAATTTTTTCGACCAAGTCACTTTTGTTGACTGTATATATTTGCGAGATATTAACAACGCTCTTTTTTGGTAGGTTTGCTTCACCTTTATTGAGTGGAACATTACCGGGTGCTTTGGCTCTTCTGAGATTAGATGTTAAGGAGCAGACCACGACTGTATTGATATTGCTTGAATTAAATATATCGTTTTGAATCACAATATGTGGATGTCTGTACCCAGGTTCAGAGCCAATTGGTTCACCCAAATCTACCCAATAAATTCCGCCTTGCTTTGCTACCATGATTCTTGCTCCACAATTTTATGCTGTTTTTTATGCATTGCTTTAGAAATGACATCTTCCTCCTTGCTTGGTGGATCACAATAAACAGCATTAAGTTGAGCAAGTATTTTTTTGCTTTCTTGTTTTTTTAAATAGTCTTTGACAGCAAGAGTGAACAATTTGCTCCGTGAAACATGCAGGTCATTGGCTAATTGCTTGACTTGATTAAATAAATTCTCTTCTAATGATATTGCTGTTTTCACACCGGGCATCTTGTCGCCTCCTGACATAATGTTTGGTATTTACCTATCAGGCAGTATCTAACTTATTCGTACTTTTGTCAATACCAAAATTTATACCATGTGGACTCTTCCGGGTAGTGGTTTTTAGATGCTAACGCCCTGCTCACCTGCCCCAAGGGGAAATAAGTTGGACAAGCCAAAAAATAAGAGGGAAATTCTTGAACTTGTAGTTGGCACATCCGGGTGTTCAGGGCTGATAAGGCACTGGTTCAGATGATGGCCGACTCCAGAAAAGAGAGGGCCATAATATCCGTATCCAGTTCGGCCAAAATGCCCAACGGGAGGGTTGTATTTTCCGGGCCGTGCCCCAGGGGGAATCCGGCTGCCATGGGAATATTCATGGGTGTGAACCGCTCTTTTATGAGGCGGTCAATGGCAGTCTGCTCTCCGCAGTCTATAAACTGACCCGTGATCAGGCCTTTTATCCCGTCAAAGCTCCCCGCGAGCGTCAAGTGGGTAAGCATTCGATCCAGCCGATAAAGCGCCTCTCCCCGATCTTCTATAAAAAGGATGCAACCCGCCAGGCTTGGCATAAAAGGGGTTCCCAGAAGCCGGCAGATGAGGGACAGGTTCCCGCCCATGATGGGTCCAGTCGCTTTCCCGCCCCGAAGGGAGTAACCCGACATGGGGCTGAATGACGCGGGTTGTTCGGAAGAAATCATTTGGACCAGGTTTCGCCATGCCTTTTCGGGGAGAGATGAAAGGCCTTTCACCATGGGGCCGTGAAATGTAATCAGGCCGGTTTTCTTTGAAATGGCTGTCAGAAGCGCCGTGATATCACTGTATCCCACAAGGATCTTCGGGTTTTTCCGGATCAGGTCGTAATCGATCCGGTCCAGCAACCTCAGACTACCATATCCGCCACGGGAACAGAAAACCGCTTCTATTTCGGTATTTCGGAACATGTCATGAAGATCCGAAAGGCGATCCTCGTCATTCCCGGCCAGGTATTCCTGCCGATCGTACACATGAGGTGCCACATGAACCGTAAACCCTTTAGTTTTCAAAAAATGAAGGTCCGCATTCAGCTCATTCCTGTTGACGGGTCCGGCCGGCGATACAACGCCCACGGCATCACCCGGTTTCAGTTTTGATGGTTTGATCATGGCATTCACTCTTCCATGGCCTTACGGCGCAGCGGGGGTTATCCGGCGTTTTTATTAAAGAGGATGATCAGGCCATGAAGGGTTAAGAATTCTTCAACCCCTTGGATCGTCTCGGAAACTTCAGAGATCAGGGGCGCCAGACCTCCCGTGGCGATGACCCCGGCACCTTCCCCCGACTCTTGTAACATACGGTTTACAATGCCGTCCACCAGTCCGGCATAACCATAGATAATGCCGGCATTCATGCTGCTGATGGTATCCTTGGCAATCACGGAAGCGGGCCTTGAAAAAATCTCCACCCTCGGCAGTTTCGAGGCCTCCTGAAAAAGTGCTTCGCAGCTGATGGTAACCCCCGGGGCGATAGCACCCCCCATATAGTCGCCTTCCTTGGAGATATAATCAAAGGTGGTAGCGGTTCCAAAATCCACCACGATCAAGGCCGTCTTGTATTTTTCATAAGCGGCAACGGCATTGACGATCCTGTCAGCCCCCACCTCTCTGGGGTTATCGTATTTTATGGGCATGCCGGTTTTAAGTCCCGGTCCCACAATAACCGGTTCCACATGGAAATACCGGCGGGAAAAATCCTCCACCGTGTTGAGCAGCGGGGGCACCACGCAGGATACAATGGTGTTTTTGATATCTTTAAAGCCAAGGCCTTCCCACTGGAAAAAATTCCCCACCAGAATACCCAGCTCGTCCGCTGTGATCTCCTTTTCGGTGCGGATTCTCCAGTGATGAAGGATTTGATCTTTCCGGGTTACGCCCAACACAATGTTCGTATTTCCGATGTCAATGCAGAACAGCATAAATTGTCACCTCAGGCGAGAACTGCCTCGCTGACTCGCTCTTTTCGAATCGCGTCCATAATCTTGATGGTTTCCGCAGCCATTTTAACGTTGTGCGCCCTGATGATATGGGCGCCGTTCATCACACAGGCAGCCACCGTGGCCATGGTGCCCGTATCTCTCTCGTGGGCCTCTCTGCCCAGGATCTGACCGATAAAGGCCTTGTTTGAAGGACCGACCAGCAGCGGTTTTTTGAGTGCTTTAAATTTTTCAAGGTGATGGATGACACTTAGATTGTGATCAAAGGTTTTACCGAAGCCGATCCCGGGATCGAGAATGACCAGATTTTCTTTAATACCGGCCGATTTGCAACGCGCTACGGCACCTTTGAGAAAATCCATTATTTCCCGTATCAGATTATCATAAACCGGGTGAAGCTGCATGCTCTCGGGAGTTCCCTGCATGTGCATCAGTATCACGGGAACATTCGCTTCCGCAGCCACTGTGGCCATATGGGGATCCAACCGCAGGGCACTGACATCATTAATCATGGAAGCCCCGGCATTCAGTGCTGCCTGAGCCACTTTCGACTTGTAGGTATCGATGCTGATGGGGACAGGGATTTCCTTGCTCAATGCGCTAATGACCGGTATAACGCGCGCCATCTCCTCGTCAGAGGGGAGCCTCGGGGAATAGGGTCGGGTTGATTCGCCGCCGATGTCGATGATGTCGGCGCCGTCTTGTGCCATGGCAATGCCATGAGCCACGGCATCGGACACGGCAAAATAGTGACCACCATCCGAAAATGAATCGGGGGTAACGTTCAGAACGCCCATGAGGTGAGTTCTGGTCCCCAGTTCCAGGGAATGGTTGTGCCAGTTCAGACTATAATCCATGAAGTCTGTGACCTTATGAAATTCTAGGCTGGGGAGGCTGTAGACGCTTCCGGGTCGTCAGCCGGTTTTTGATTGGGGGTGTTTTTACGGTCCCATTTCTTATCGCCGGCCATGATTTCATCAATGTCTTTACCGTCTAAGGTTTCCTTTTCCAGCAGGGCGTTGGCCATGTTATGTATGGTGTTCAGATTGTCTTCTATAAGCCGGCAGGTTTTGTCATAGCCGTCCGTAACAATTCGCCTGACTTCCGAATCAATTTTCTTGGCGGTATCTTCACCATAATCCCTGTGCTGTGAAAGCTCTCTGCCCAGAAAAATCTGTTCGTCTTTCTTGCCAAAGCTTAAGGGGCCCAGTTCATCGCTCATGCCGAAATCGCAGACCATCTTGCGAGCCAACTCCGAGGCCCGCTCAATATCGTTTCCTGCGCCGGTGGTTTCCGTTCCCAGAACAATTTTTTCAGCGGCCCGGCCTCCCATCAAAATGGCAATGTTGCTGAGCAGGTGCTCCTTTGGATAGGTATGTCTTTCATCCACCGGAAGTTGCTGGGTCAAACCCAATGCCCTTCCCCTTGGAATGATGGTCACCTTGTGGATGGGGTCCGTATCGGGAAGCAACCTGGCCACCAGGGTGTGCCCGGACTCATGGTAGGCGGTAATCTTTTTTTCCTCCTCACTGATGATCATGCTTTTTCGCTCAGCTCCCATGAGGACTTTGTCTTTGGCATCCTCAAAATCGTCCAATTCAATTTTGTCTTTGCCACGCCTGGCCGCCATGAGGGCCGCTTCGTTAACCATATTTTCAATATCCGCGCCGGTAAACCCCGGGGTTCCCCTGGCCAGAACGGAAGTATCCAGGTTGTCAGCAACCAATTTTTTTCTGAGGTGGACTTTCAAAATACCTTCACGACCCTTTAAATCCGGGACCGGCACCACCACCTGCCGGTCAAAACGGCCGGGCCTCAAAAGTGCCGGATCCAGTACGTCCGGCCGGTTTGTGGCAGAGATGAGGATAACACCCTCGTTGGACTCAAATCCGTCCATTTCCACCAGGAGTTGATTCAGGGTCTGCTCCCGCTCATCGTGGCCGCCGCCTAGGCCCGCGCCGCGATGCCGTCCCACGGCATCAATTTCATCGATAAAAATAATGCATGGGGCATTCTTTTTTCCCTGGTTAAAAAGATCCCTGACCCGGGAAGCACCCACACCCACGAACATTTCCACGAAATCAGATCCGCTGATGGTAAAAAAGGGAACGCCGGCTTCCCCCGCAATGGCCCGGGCCAGGAGGGTTTTTCCCGTCCCCGGAGCTCCCACGAGAAGAACGCCTTTGGGGATTCGACCGCCCAAGCGGGTAAATTTCTTGGGATCACTAAGAAAATCCACTATTTCACCCAGCTCTTCCTTGGCTTCGTCAATACCCGCCACATCTTCAAAAGTGACCTTTTCCTGCGCATCGGTCATGAGTCTTGCGCGACTTTTTCCAAATGAGAGTGCTTTTCCACCGCCGGCCTGCATCTGTCGCATGAAAAATATCCATACACCAATGAGCAACAGCATGGGAACCCAGGACAAAAACACTTGAAACCAGGGTGATTCTTCCATGGGTTTCGCGGTTATGGCAACACCTTTGCTTCTGAGCATGGTGATCAGCTCAGGATCTTTGGGCGCGTATGTCTTAAACGGCCCCTGGCCGGACATGCCCGTGATGTTTTCCCCTTGGATGGTAACCTGGTTTACGCCCCCGCTATCCACCATATTCAGAAAATCGCTGTAACTGACATTGACTTTGCTCCTGTCAGGGTGTTTGAACA
The DNA here is from genome assembly GCA_964412835.1 of uncultured Desulfobacteraceae bacterium. GTDB lineage: Bacteria > Desulfobacterota > DSM-4660 > Desulfatiglandales > Desulfatiglandaceae > NaphS2. Next base: position 8,106 of record CAYPQJ010000124.1, read on the forward strand.
TTTGAAACAGCATGACCATCATTAAACTGATGACAAGCCACAGGGCTAGATTTTTATAGAATGGGTTCAATAGTCCGTCACCTCCATGAAAAGACTGCGAGTCATTTGAAAACCCCCTCTGTCATGTCATATTATTTGAACACTGACGCGGCTTTCAACACACAATCCTACTACTATAGTTATAATTTTCCCAAATTCCATAGAAAACTGCCATATCCTTACATTTCTTGGGCCATTTTCTAAAAGAGACTGTTTTCCCCGCTTGTCCATGTGCTGGCGCCTTGATTTTTTTGTTGACATTCGAGCTCATCCCACAGCATTTTGATGTGAATAATTGAGTATCGACGGAAGGGGGGTAAAAAGCATGAGCGAGCATCTGTTCAATGAGGACGATATTCAACAGATAAATGGGCACGGAATCTCCTTGGAGGAAACGGAAAGACAGGTGGCACTTTTTAAAACTGCCAAGCCCTATCTTAAGCTTGCGGGCCCATGTGTTCCCGGAAAAGGGATCGCTGTTTTGGACCGGGATGAGCGAAAATCCCTGGTGGCGCTTTATGAGAAAGAGAAACAGAAACGTTCCTGTATCAAATTCGTTCCCGCTTCAGGGGCGGCTTCCAGAATGTTTAAGGTACTTCTGGGTTATTTGAACCAACCCGGGGAAATTGAACAAAATACGGTGAATCGGGATGCAGAGACCGGTGAAGCATCAGCAAAACAGCTGTTGGTTTTCATGGAAGGTATCCCCCGGTTTGCTTTTTTTCAGGATCTGTCATTGACACTCTCCGAAAATGGTATGTCCATGGAAAAATTGCTGAGCAAAGGCCTTTTCAGAGACATCATTTCATTGCTTTTAAAGGAAGAGGGCCTGGGTTATGCGGCTTTACCCAAAGGACTCCTCCTGTTTCACGGGTATCCGGAAGCAAACCGCACGGCCTTTGAGGAACACCTGGTGGAAGCGGCTTCATACGCCCGTGATGCCCTAAACCGTTGTTCCCTGCATTTTACGGTCTCCCCGGAACATCTAAAACGATTTCAGGCCTGTTTAAAAAAGGTTGTGCCCATTCATGAAAAGCAGTTTCGAGTCACCTACGAGTTAGGTTTTTCCATGCAGAAAGCCTCCACGGATACCCTTGCGGTGGATCTGGAAAACAGGCCCTTTCGCCTGGCAGACGGTCGGCTGCTGTTTCGGCCGGGAGGACACGGAGCACTGCTTGAAAACCTGAATGATCTTCAGGGTGACATGGTTTTTATCAAAAATATTGATAACGTTGCTCCCGATTATCTCAAGGGTGAAACCACCGCATGGAAAAAGATTGCGGGGGGCTATCTGATTTCCATACAGAACCGGATTGCCCGTTATATGAAAAAAATGAACTCGGAATCAGCAACCACAGGGCTTCTGGAAGAGGCAGCCGCTTTTCTGGAGAACGATCTCCTGGTTGCCATGCCACCTGCCGTGAAAAAAACAGGTCCTGAAGAGAGGAGACGCTGGATCATGGGTCGACTCAATCGCCCCGTACGTGTCTGCGGTATGGTCAAGAATACGGGCGAACCGGGCGGTGGCCCGTTCCGGGTTGAAGGCAAATCGGGTGAAAAATCACTCCAGATTGTTGAAACGGCCCAGATTGACCCGGATAACAAGGAACAGCGGGCTATCCTGGCCGGCGCCACCCATTTCAATCCCGTGGACCTGGTGTGCGGAGTTCGGGACTGGCGGGGCGAACCGTTTGATTTGCGGGAATATGTGGACCCGGATACGGTCTTTATCTCCCTGAAATCCAAAGATGGAAAGGAACTCAAGGCGTTGGAGCACCCGGGGCTCTGGAATGGATCCATGGCCCACTGGATTACCCTTTTTCTTGAAGTGCCCGCCATTACATTCAACCCGGTGAAAACCGTTAACGACTTGCTGAGGAAAGAACATCAGCCCGCGGAAGATCAATCATCATAATGAACATCCTGGATATCATCATTATCGCGGCCGTGATTTTTTTCCTCATTCGAGGTATTTTCAGAGGGATTGTTCGGGAAATCGGATCCTTGGCCGGGGTTGTCCTGGGTATCTGGCTGGCCAATGCCTATCATCCTCAAGTAGCTGTTTTTCTAAAAAATCTTATTCCTCCGGGCAAATACCTCCCCCTAATCGCATTTGCCCTGATCTTTTTGGTGGTCCTCGTATTGTGCAATCTGCTGGGATGGCTGTTCAAAAAGTTCTTTCAAAAAATATTCCTGGGATGGGTCGATCGAATTCTGGGGGCGTGTCTGGCCCTTTTGAAGGGCGTTTTTCTCAGTTATTTAATTATTGTTCTGGTAACCTTTCTGGCGCCACAAGATTCCTCCCTTGTTACGAAATCGCGACTGGCGCCCGCTATCATCACTTCCTATCAAGCCGTGGTCGGTCTCATTCCTCCGGGTTTTCATGAAAAACTGATAAAATCATTTGATAAACAAAAAAACGATCGCCAAGAGGTCGTCAAGGGAAAAATTTGAGTGCATAAATGAAAAAAATCGATACGGACGAGCTTGGCCGGGCTATGGGCGACCTGTTGTCTCTGGTCAGACAGCTTCGCGGACCGAAGGGTTGCCCGTGGGATGCAAAGCAAGACAATCACACCATTAAGGTCTATCTGATTGAAGAAGCCTATGAGGTGCTGGATGCCATTGAAAATGCATCAGCAGCTGAAACCTGTGGCGAACTGGGGGACCTGCTGTTTCAAATTATTTTTCTGGCGGCCCTGGCAGAGGAAAACGGGGAATTTGATTTTTTGGCGGTGGTGGAAAAGATAACCGCTAAAATGATTCGTCGGCATCCCCATGTCTTTTCGGACACAAAAGTGACGTCGGCTGATCAGGTGGCCACCAACTGGGCCAGAATCAAGCGGGAAGAAGCGGATGCGCCGGAACCCGTTTCTGCTACCCTGAGACATGTGCCCAATGGATTGCCGGCGCTTTTGAGGGCCCATCGTTTGAGCGAAAGGGCTGCCAAGGCAGGTTTCGACTGGACCGACCGGGGGGAGATCTGGAAAAAGGTCCTGGAGGAAGTGGAAGAGCTGAAATACGCCGTCGGCAGTGATGATGAACAAATGGTAATGGAGGAGATGGGGGACCTTTTTTTCAGTCTGGTCAATCTGTCAAGGCACTGGGGCATGAACGCAGAAAATTTATTGAGATCGGCGAACCGAAAATTCCTGAACCGTTTTGAGCAAATGGAGACGCATTTGAAACAGAGCGGCGTTTCCCTTGAAAAAGCGACCGCCGATCAGATGAATGGGGCATGGGAAGCGGTAAAAAGGCAGGCATAAAAAAGGACCGTAAACGATTTTACCGGATCATTAAGTGGGGATGCGGTTTGCTTGTGATGCTGCTTCTTGTCAGCATCCTGCAAGTATTTTCCCTTCGATACATCGATCCCCCTTTTTTTCTGATAACACCTTTCAAATCCATAGCCCTGGGGTTCAGCCCCCAAACGCCGGAAATGTCCATGCACTGGCGTTCACTGAAACAGATATCGCCCCATGCACAAAAAGCGGTCCTTGCAGCTGAAGATCAACGTTTTCTAACCCACAAGGGCTTTGATTTTATCGAGCTTAACGACGCATTGAAGGATATGGCCAAGGGAAAAGGGTACCGCGGCGCCAGCACCATCACCATGCAGGTGGCCAGAACCGTATTTCTCTGGCCTTCCAGGACCTGGATCAGGAAAGGGCTTGAAGCATATTATACGATATTGCTTGAGCTCTTTCTCTCCAAGAAGCGGATTCTGGAAGTGTATCTCAACACCGTGGATTGGGGCAAAGGGATCAGAGGCGTTGGTGCGGCCGCAGAAGCATATTTCCATGTTTCCGCCGGCCGCTTGTCCCGTGGCCGGGCGGCGCTCCTGGCCGCCGTATTGCCCAGCCCCCATCGATGGTCCCCCACAAAACCCAATGCCCGGGTGCTGAGGCGTCAGAAAAGGATACTGAAAGACATGAACAAGATGCCGCTACCCCAGTCGGATTGAAGGCTATGTTTTCTGATTTCATAAATCGTGTACAGAGCATCAGCTTGAAGTGGAAGCTTTTGATTCCTTTCCTGTTTTTTTCCTTTGTCGGGACAACCTCCCTGGTCTACATCGGCCTGAGTTCTCAGCAGGATATTATCAAGGAAGAGGAAAAAAAGGAGATTTTTCGCTATTACGACCTTTTTCTGGCATCGGTTCGCCAGAAAGGAGACCAGGCCCTTTCCATGGCAACCATTATTGCCGAAAATCCCATGATTAAGAAGCTGTTATGGGAGAAAAACCGAAAAGGACTTCTGGATTATGCCAGTCCTTTGTTTGAGGAACTGAGAAAAGATTTCGGGATTAGCCAATTGCATTTTCATGTTTTGCCCGGAAAATCTTTTTTACGGATTCACCTGCCGGATCAATCGGGTGAAATGATTGCCTACCGGACCAGCATCATGGATGCATTGAAAAGCGGCAAG
>CAYPQJ010000125.1:0-12570 GCA_964412835.1 uncultured Desulfobacteraceae bacterium
TGCCCCTGTCAGAGACTAACCTGCGATACAAAATCTTTTGTGTCTTACGGAAAATGGCCTTCACCTCGGCAAAGGATTATTTTTGAAATATATACCCGATATCACAGGAGGTTTTAGCTTCAAAAAGGCTTTGAGAGATAGCAGATGCACTGAGATCAGATTTGCTCCGATCGTATCGACGACAACATATCAATGACAAGAACCTCTTCTGTTACCGATGGCGCTCGGTTGCTTGACACCCGAAGAAATCGCAAGGTCATGGCGTGATAAGCGCGAGATATAAAATGGAAGAACCAGCTCGAATTAATCTTATATCGAAAATGAAAAAAACAGGCCCCTAGCTCAACCCCCGTATGCCCGCCTTGATTGACCGTATTGTGGAATAGAAAAAGGGGCTCTTCAGGTGAAGAGCCCCCATGGGGTCAGCTATTTTTTGGAAGAAGGTTAATTCCAGCAGGGACCGCCCCGGTTCCTACCATATCCGCCGCGGCCTCTAGCGTAGCCACCGCCATCAGCACTCTGCGGAGCTAATTTACGGGTTTCCAGCCTGTAGGCGAGGCGTTTATCCGCCATCTGCGACTTCATTGCGCTAAGTTCCTTCTGCAAAGTCTGCAGTTTTGCCGTATCGGGATTTTCCCCGTTCAAAAGCTGTGTCATTTCATTTTGTTTATTCCAGATGTTGTTTCTCAGGGCCGAAGTATCATTTAAAAATTTTTGATCCAGGTTGTTGAGTTGCTGCTGCTCAGGAGTCGCTGCGGGATTACCCCCCTGATCCCGCCAGCAATATCCGGGACCATTACCCTGCCCACCGCCGGAACCCCACCCCGAACATCCTCGTCCCCATCCTGGGCCTCTTGCGAAAACGGGGTAGGCCATTACGCCGACCAACAATAATACGCCTAATACAGTTACCAGTTTTTTCATGTTGCACCTCCAAAGTCTTAAAAGGGTTTAATTTTTGAACCGATTATCATTTAAGAAGCTGTTACAGCAAAGGGTGTGCCGGAAAAATGAGAAGACGCTTAACATACTTAAAATACCTCGTTTTTCCTAACCTTGATGTTGAAACGGAATATGCCCTTGCGAAGAGCGAAGGAAAAGAGGATACTTTGTACCCGGTTCTCAATCCCGGGCGGGTACAAAGTATCCACATGGACGAGAAATGGGATATTGCGTATGCTTTTTTCCTGTTTCAATCGGTTTTTCCATTTCGGTACTATTCTTGCTTACCAAAACCATTATGATGCGTCACAATCAAAAAAAGAAACCATGGCTATGGATACCCCCCTGGGTGGTCATTGGTGCGGTACTGGTGCTGGCACCGATTTTCTTCTTCCTGACTGTGGATTCCATCAACCGCCAGAAAGAAAGCACCATTGCCCTTTTAAAGGAAAAAGGAGCGGCTCTCATCCGTTCCTTTGAGGCCGGGGCCCGAACCGGCATGATGAGCATGCAATGGGGCGGCACCCAGGTACAGCGATTGCTCTCGGAAACCGCTCAGCAAAAAGACATCGTCTATATCCTGGTCACCGATGCGGAGGGAACCATCCTGGCCGACAGCGATCCTGCCAACATCGGAAAACCTTATGGCCAAAGCCTGAATTTACGCCAGATTTCCCAATTCCACGCCCTTCATTGGCGCGAGGTTTACACCGGAGATGGGAAAAAAGTGTTTGAAGTATTTCGCCAGTTCGTTCCCATGCAGGGCAGAAGCGGTGGACATGGCCCGGGGAGGAGGTCTGGAATGAGATCGGGGATGGGGTCGGGCGACTGGTGCCGGGGCCATATGAATCCCCAAAACGCAACCGATCGCGATTCGCAGATCATCTTTGTGGGATTAGACATGACATCGGTTGAAAATGCCGCCGCTGAAGATATCCGACACAGCATTCTAATGGGCTTTATTCTTCTTCTCATCGGGTTTGCCGGCATCGTGACCCTTTTCATGGCACAGGCCTATCGTTCCGCCAGGACATCCTTTTCCAGAGTCAAAGCCTTTTCAGACAACCTGGTTGAGAACATGCCCATGGGGCTAGTTGCCGTCGATCCGGAAGAACGGATTGCCTCTTTCAACCAGACCGCCGAATCCATGCTGGGGATCAGCGCCCGTCAAACCCTTGGAAAGCGGCTCCCCGAAATTTTACCCCCCTCTTTCCAGAATTTTTTCAACCAATTGAAATCGGAATCGGGACCCATTAACAGGGAAATGGAAGCGTCTCTCAACAATGAAAAGAACCTGCCCCTGGAGGTCATCGGCACGGCGTTGACGGGAGAAGATAGCGCGGCCTTGGGCTGGGTAATCCTTTTCAGGGATTTAACCGAGATCCAGCACCTCAAGAGGGAAATTGCCCAAAGTCAGCGTCTGGCATCCATCGGTCGGCTGGCCGCGGGGGTCGCTCATGAAATCAGGAACCCTTTAAGCTCCATCAAGGGATTTGCCACCTATTTCAAAGATCGGTACCGGGATACGCCGAAAGACCACCAGATCGCCGAAATCATGATCCAGGAGGTGGAACGGCTGAATCGGGTCATCGGGCAACTCCTGGAATTCGCCCGTCCCATGTCCATTCAAAGAAGAGCCACACAACTGGATATTCTGATCCGGCATTCCCTGAAAATGGTTGAAAGAGACGCCCAACAAAAGGGTGTCAACTTGAGTGTGGAAAGCGATCCCCATATCAACAAGGTGCACATAGACCCGGACAGGATCAAGCAGGTTCTCCTGAATTTATACCTGAACGCCATGGAAGCCATGGCGGAAGGCGGAAACCTTTCAGTAGGGGTTCTTCCGGGGGACACAAAACGGAGCATCCAAATCACCGTTTCGGACACGGGTCCGGGGATCAAACCGGAAGATCTGCCCCATTTGTTTGATCCCTATTTCACCACAAAACCGTCTGGGACAGGCCTGGGGCTTGCCATTGTCTACAAGATCATAGAATCTCATGAAGGGGAAATCCAGGTCAAAAGCATGCGTGGGGAAGGTACCACCATCACCATGATCATCCCCCATGCCCTGGAGGATTAAGACCATGACCATCAAAGAAAAGACGATCCTGGTGGTGGACGATGACCATGCCCACAGGATCATGTTGTGCACCCTTCTTTCCGGATGGGGCTATGCAATAGAAGAGGCGGATGACGGCCAGACAGCCATTGAAAAAGTCCACGGGAAATCATTCGACCTCATATTAATGGACATCCGGATGATCAAAGTCTCAGGGCTTGAGGCTCTGGTGGAAATTCAAGACTATAACCCGGCCATTCCAATCATCATCATGACCGCTTATTCCTCCGTTGAAACGGCTGTGGAAGCCCTTAAAAAAGGGGCTTACGATTATCTGACCAAACCCCTGGATTTTGATGAATTGCGTTTGGTCATGGCCCGGGCCATGGATCACCGCCTCCTGAAAGAGGAAAACCTTATCCTGAAAGAGCGACTTGGAAATCAGTTTAATACCCAAAACATCATTGGCCGAAGTCAAGTCATGGTCACGCTTCTGGAAACTGTGGCCCAAGTGGCCCCTTCCGAAGCAACCGTTTTGGTGACCGGGGAGTCGGGCTCGGGAAAAGAATTAATTGCGGGAGCCGTCCACTACAACAGCCCGCGAAAAGATGGGCCCTTTATCAAAATGAACTGCGCGGCCATCACCGAAACCCTTTTGGAGTCGGAACTGTTCGGCCATGAAAAAGGGGCTTTTACCGGAGCCCACAAGCGGAAAGAAGGGAAGTTCCGCCAGGCGGATGGTGGAAGTCTGTTTTTGGATGAATTGGCTGAAATGTCCCTGTCCATGCAGGTGAAACTGCTGCGCGCCCTGCAGGAAATGGAATTTTTCAGGGTTGGCGGAGAAGAACTGCTCAAAGTGGATGTGAGGGTGATCGCGGCAACCAACAAAGACCTGCTTCAGGAGATTGCGGCGGGTCGTTTCCGTGAGGATCTCTATTACCGGCTGAACGTGGTTGCGCTGGCAGTCCCATCCCTGGCGGACAGGACAGAGGATATCCCGTTGCTGGCCCGTCATTTCCTGGAACGTTTTTCCAAAAAAAACCACAAAAAGATCAAAGGATTTTCTCCGCAAGCTATGGACCAGATGCTGCGATATGCTTGGCCGGGGAATGTTCGGGAGTTGATGAATGCGGTGGAGCGGGCTGTTGTCATGAGTCGATTTGAATATATTCAACCCCATGATCTGCCCATGGAGGTTCAGAGCGTTCATTCAGGAAATGCGGTTGATCCTTTCCTGCAAATACCGGATGAGGGCATTTCCCTTGAAAGGATGGAGAAGGAAACCATCTTGAAAACCCTCGCGTCAACATCCGGCAACAAGAGCGAAGCCGCCAGGAGGCTGGGGATTACACGAAAGACCCTCCGTAAAAAGTTGAAGAATTATGAAGTCCAGACGTGAAAGACGTTAAAATTCAGCGGTCAGCCGCAACCCGAAAATCCAACCTTTGGGGCTGTCCCCCACCGCCATTGAATCCTTCATGTACTGAACATCCCCGGTCAGCCCAAAGATATGGTCGAAGGCAATCCGTCCGTAAACCTCGAAAACATCCGTGTAATCCACACCTTGATTGCCACCCATAAGGCGGGCACAGCCGATCCCCACGGTATCTCCCTTACGGCCCAACAGATTGCCACTGATGTGTAATCCGTCGCAATTTTGTGCGGCCGCAACCAAAATGGGGTCTGTGGTTGAAGACGAATTCAATTTCTCCGGCGCCCTGACAGGGCAGGCGGATGCGCTTGTGCGCTGTGAAACCATTGACGTGGATGTGCCGGGGCGAGCCCGAGATCGTCATTGAAGGACACCTGTGCCATGGGGCACCATTATGGTGAAGGAGAAGTGTTCCGTTATCTGCCCATTCAAAGCAACCTTTACAATGTCCTTCGAGAGATGGTCATCGGTTTTCGCGACTGCTATCTTCTCCTGGAAGAGAGAGGTTATCCGCGCCAGAGGCACGATCTTTCCGTCCCTCTTCACCCCCTGCTCGTCAATGTCATGGCGAAACTTTATATGGGTTAAAAAACATCATACAGGAGCACTCAGAATGCAAAGCTCTGACCATTCCGCCTCATGCTGGCAAAACGTGGTGCTTTGTTGGCATGAAATCTGCTTTCTCATTTGATTGTATCATCCGTTAAGATATGAAGTGTGAACATTTATTAAATTGCGAGGTGCAACATGAATACGCAAAATACCGACAAATATCTTGTCTATCCAGTCTGCCAGATGAAAGTTAGCAAGGAAGGTGAAGTGCCACCTTTTATGTTTCATTCCCATGCTTACCATTTCTGTACTGATTCATGCCGAAAAGCATTCATAGCCGATCCTGAAAAATATCTGAAATCCAAGCCGGCAAAACGCAAAGGCTGGTGGGGCCGATATTTGGATAGGGTTAGAAAAGCAACGGGTGGCACCCCCCCGTGTTGTCATTGAATAGCACCATGTGGTTTTGGGATCTTAAAGGATCGGGTTAATTTTACCCGGACGGTGATGTTTGCCGGGGAGAAAATACCCAGCTATTGATGAGAAATTAATCGCTTAAGTGGGGCATAGTGAAGCCTTCAGGAAAAATCCCTGCGCCTGCGACTTTGATGAAATCGCCGCTGGTGATATCCTTACTACCTCTCAATAAATTCTCTTTTTGGGCCTCACAGATTAAAATGAATAACCTCGCCAGCCACCGCCGGGGCATGTCCAACCGAGATCTCCAAACTCCCGACTGCACTGAAACAAATAGGTGTTATGTTTTTGTTCCAGTTTAGCCCTCAGCTCCGTTATCTGGTTGGATAAGGCTTCTATTTTCTTGGGATCCGGATTTTGCTGGTCGCATAGAACCTGCAGTTCCATCTCTTTGGCGTTTAACTCCTGTCTGAGAGAAAAGGTGTGTCGCAAAAAATCAGCGTGCATTCGCCACCATTCTATCCTTCAATATCTCTTCTTATGGTTTCAAATTCTTCCTTTGTTATCTCACCTTTAGCGTACCGTTTTTTTTAAACCTCGATTGGGCTCTCTGCATTCAACCTGTCCTGATTTCCGGAGTTTTTGCTCCGTTCAAAAACGAAATAGACGACAACCACTACAAAAATTATCAAAATCAGCCACATGAGCAGTCCTCCATAACCGCCGTATCCCATCATATGGTCCCATCCCCCCATGGATCCGCTCATGGGTTGGTGCGTACATCCGAAGACGAGAAATATGGGAATGATTGATTTGAAACAGATCAAAAGGCTTTTTTTCATGGCTGTCCCCTCTGTTGTTCCCTATAAACAAGGGCAGTACGACCCCATCCAAGCGATCTTATAATTTTTGGCATATCTGATGCGTCTTTGCAATACAGTTCAGCATGTATATGCAGACAAAAAATCCTGTGCTGCATCAGCTAGTGCTATCCATTGCAGTCAGGAAAATGAGTTGTTTTGATTTTCCTTTTGATAACTTTAGAAAATCTTCTCCTTGCGCAGATAATTTAAAACTATTATCATTATATTTCAGTTAGGAATCAGGCAACGTTTCTATGGAACGTTTTCCTTGGGTTCGGTATCGGAAGTTCCATACGTTTTCACGTTCCGGTTTATTCCAAGAAGAACTGGAGGAGAATAAAGAGAAACAGACGATGAAATGGCTTATTTCAACGGTCCTGACCATTCTTCTCACGACCGGTTCGGCGTCTCCCAGTTCCCTTTCGGAGAGGGATACCCGTCTCATGGGCCGTGTTACGGTTCAAGACCTCATTGCCTACGCCTACCAGAACAACCCATCCATCCGTGAAGTTCGTGAAGCATGGCGGGAAACCGTTGAACAGTATCGCATCACCACAGGCTACCCTGATCCCGAAATAAGGTTCACTCATTTTCCCGAACCCATCGAAACCCGTCTGGGACCTCAGGACTGGATTGCCAGTTTGAATCAAAAGATTCCGTTTCCGGGAAAGCTCACCCAGGCAGGGAAGGTTGTGGAAACGGAAGCGCGAGTGGCGCATATCAAGCTGGACAGGACCGTCAAAGGGGTCATGGCGTCGGTTCGTCGTTCCTTCTATGAACTCCTGTACATTAGAACAGCTCAAAAGGTGGTCGCTCGGAATCTAAAGCGCCTAGAACATCTCAGGAAAGTGGGAGAGACCGCCTACACCAGAGACCGGGCCGCGTTGATGGATATGGTCAAGGCCCAGTCCCAGCTGGGGCAGATCCGATACGACGGCATACTTCTGGAAGAACTGGAACGCACGGAAAAGACCCGCTTGAACGGGTTTTTGAACCGGGCGCCCGATGCGAGAATCGGAAAATTTGTGGAAGGGAAATTTCAGCCGGTTGTTTTCAACCTTAAAGATCTTTACCGGCTGGCCGAGGCCAATCAGGAAGATCTTCGGATCGCCCGCGCCCTTGTGGACCGGGCCGATGCAAAAGCCGAACTGGCCCGTTTGGAAAACCTCCCTGACTTCAATGTGGGGGTATCCTACTCATCCATCGGCCAGCCCGATGTGCCCGTGCAACCCCAGGATGCAGGGCGGGACGGGCTGGGCTTTCAGGTGGGCATGACCATCCCCCTGTGGTTTGACAAGAACAGCGGTCGCGTGGCAAAAGCGCAAGCGGGGATTCGAAGGGCCAAAGCGGCGGAAGAGGTTGCCACCACTGAAATCCGGACCCGGGTGCACGATCTTTTTTTCCGATTGAACAACGCGCAGCGGCTGATTCTACTTTACCGGGACGATCTTTTGCCCCAGGCTATAAAGTCCATGGAGATTGCCGAAACCTGGTATCGAGAGGGACAGGCCAGTTTTTCCGATTTTGTGGAAACCCAAGCCGTCTATTACAATTTCCAGCTTTCCCTTGCAAGGGCCAGTGCCGATTATGGCAAGGTCTTGGCCAGTCTAGAGCAACTGGTGGGGCAATCCATTACAAAGATTTCCGGCGGAATCGACGTAAAGGCCAAGGGAGGAACCAAATGACAGGAAGGTATCTGTTCCCATGCATTCTGTTCCTTCTGGCCTTTTTGGCGGGATGCTCCAACTATTCAGAGCTCAACAAAGACCTTGAACGATACCGACCACCCGCATATGCCGCTTCCCCCGCCCAAAGTGAAAGAACGCAGACAGGGTCTTCAGATGGTACGGCATTTGCGCTGGAGAAAAAGAAGATCAATGAGGCGAAGGCACGCTGGGATAAGGCCTTGAATACAGCAGAGAGCAAAGAGACTTTTTTCCATCCCCCTTCCGGTCTTTATAACGCTCTCAAGCCTGCCGCTTCCAATCCGGCGAGTACCGCAGCGGCTCTCAACCCTCGATTCTCACTGGTAACTCTGGAGACCCTGGCCTTGCTTCGAAACCCGGGCGTAAAGGCCGCCCAAGACCGGGTGCGTGCCGCCGTTGATACCTACAGCCAGGTTATGGCGCTCGATGACATTCTTCGACAGTATACGGCCTTTACCGAGGAACTCATGACCGGTGTGGGGCCCATGAAAGGGAAGGAGCCCATGAAAACAAAATTTCCCTTTCCCGGTGTATTGGCTCTGAAAGGGGAGATTGTCGGCCAGCAGATCAAATCGGTCATGGAAACCCTGGAGATTGCCAAAAGAGAAGTCATCACGGAAGCGCGAAAAGCTTACTGGGATCTGCTGTTTGTTCATAAAGCCGAAGACATCGCTCGAGAGACCCTCGGCCTTTACCGGCATTTGGAACAAGTGGCTACAGTCCGTTACGAGACCGGGAGTACAAACTATCAGGATGTGATCAAGGTGCGCATTCACAGGGAACTCCTGAAAGAAGATCTGGACACCTTGCGGGAAAGAGGGCGAAACGGGGAATCCAAAATCCTCGAAATCCTCAATCTTCCACCTGAAACCAGGATCGGCCTGCCTGAAGATCTTGTCCCGCCAAGAACTGTGCCGCCATTGACGGCCCTCTACAAAATGGCCTATGAACGGAGACAGGAATTGCAGCGCATTCGGGCCCGGGTGGGAAAAATGGAAAGACTCATCGAAATGGCCGAGACCATGATCCTGCCGCCTTACACCCTGGGGTTTTCTGTTTTTGAAGATAACGCGGTGACGCAGGTGGGCTCAGTTGCCAACGGGAAGGATTTTCCAGTCACAACGCAGGCATCCTACGGATTTGGACTGCCGAAAATGCCCTGGTACGGTGTTCAGGATGCCTACCTTCGCCAGACACAGCAGGAACTAAACGCCCTTAAAAAAGATCTGGAAAAGGAAGAGGCCGTCACCATGATGCAGGTCAGAAACGCCTGGTTCCGCCTGGATCTGGCAAAACGGGAAGAATCCCTTTACAGAAACTCAATTTTGAAGCTTACGAAGGCGGCCCTGGATGTCTCCACGCAAGGGTATGAGGCGGGCAAAGTTCCCTTCGCGGACGTCATCTCCTCTTATACCTCGTGGCTGGATACCCGCCTGGCTGCCGAGAGGGAAATGAGCGCCATGGGCATTGCCCGGGCGCAACTTGAAAATGCGGTAGGTGCCCCGCTTCAACCGGCGCGGAAGGAGGCGGTCAAATGAAAGAAAACGGACAGTCTGAAAAGACCGGTTCATGGCTGAGGATCGTTTTTTGGACTGTGATGATTACGCTCCTTCTGGCTGGCGGAACCGCCTATTTCACAGGTTATCTACGTCCGCCTGAACCTGGGATTGGGGTCGAAAAAGCCTCTCCATCAGGGACACACGTTCAAACTGGAAAAAAAACCGCCTCTTCTGACACAAAAAAGGGCGAAATTCTTTACTGGCGAGCCCCCATGAACCCCACCGAAATCTATGATAAACCGGGGAAAAGCGCCATGGGCATGGACCTGGTGCCCGTCTATGAAGACGAAATGAGCGACCAGAAAGCGATAAAAATCGACCCCGTCACCCAGCAGAACATGGGTATCCGCCTCGGCAAGGTCACCAAAGGGCCGCTCATCCATACCCTTCGTACCTATGGACATATTACCCCGGATGAGACCCTGACCGCCCAGGTGAATCTCAAGACCAGCGGATGGATCGAAAAACTCCATGTGGATTTTACAGGGAAATATGTCAAAAAGGGAGAACCACTGTTTGACATGTATTCTCCTGAACTGGTGGCCGCTCAGGAAGAATACCTGGTGGCTTTCCGCACCCTTGGACCATCCCGGAGCGCAGGGGGGAAAAGTATGTTGGATTCTTCCAGGAGCCGGCTCCAGTTTTTTGATGTTCCGGAAAGCGAGATCCAAGCTCTGGGAAAATCGGGGAAAGTCAAGAAAACAGTCATGATCCGGTCCCCATTGAGCGGATTCGTGATCGGGAGAAATGCGGAAGAAGGGTCCTATATCAAAGCGGGAACCATGGTCTTTCGCATTGCCGACCTCAGAAGGGTCTGGGTCGATGCCCATATTTATGAGTATGAGCTTTCTATGATCCAAAAAGGCCAGGAGGCGGAGATGACATTGCCCTACCTGCCAGGCAAGATTTTTTCGGGTACGGTAGCCTTTGTTTATCCCTACCTGCAACCTAAAACAAGAGACCTAATTGTTCGTCTCGTGTTTCAGAACCCTGAAATGGCGCTGAAACCGGAGATGTATGCCGACATACGGATCAAAGCTGTTTTTAAAGGGGAAGGATTGATGATTCCTTCGGAAGCGGTCATTCGAACGGGACGGAGGAATGTGGTTTTCATCAGCTCGGGCAATGGGAAATTCGTTCCTAGAGATGTGATCCTGGGTCCCTTGCTGGACAATGAACGGGTACAGATACTGGCCGGGCTGACGAATGGAGAATCCGTTGTGATTTCAGGTCAGTTTCTTCTGGATTCCGAAAGCAACCTCAAAGAGGCTGTGCGGAAAATGCTGGATGCGAAGCTTATTAAGAAAGTGAAGAAAGACGAAGATGATTTTTTCGGGGATATGGAATAGCCGATGATTGAAAAGATCATAGAATGGTGTGTGCAAAACAGGCTTATGGTGGTCCTGTGTACCGTTTTCATAATTGTGACTGGACTTCTTGCCATGGGGAAAACGCCCATAGATGCCATTCCCGACCTTTCCGATGTGCAGGTGATCATCTACACTAAATATCCGGGACAGGGTCCCCAGGTGGTGGAAGACCAGGTTACCTACCCTCTCACCACGGCCATGCTGAGCGTCCCCTTCGCTAAGGTGGTCCGGGGATACTCTTTTTTCGGCTATTCCTTTGTTTACATCATTTTCGAGGACGGGACGGATCTTTACTGGGCCCGTTCCAGGGTTCTGGAATACCTGAATTTTGTGGCGGGCAAACTCCCTCCAGGCGTAATACCAAGCCTCGGTCCCGACGCCACTGGAGTTGGCTGGGTTTATGAATATGTCTTAAAGGACACCACCCGAACAATGGACCTCCAACAACTCCGAAGCATCCAGGACTGGTTTCTCCGATACGAACTGGCATCTGTTCCCGGTGTTTCAGAGGTGGCCGGCATCGGAGGCTTTGTGAAGCAGTACCAGGTGGAAGTGGATCCCAACAGGCTGCTGGCCTTCGACCTCTCCATCGAAAATGTGAAAACCGCCATCCTCCGATCCAACAGTGATGTGGGCGGCAAGCTCGTGGAGATGGCTGAAACGGAATTCATGGTGCGGGGCCTGGGATATATCAAGACCCTTCAAGATCTTGAGCAGATTGCACTGGGGGTGGACCGGCAGGGAACACCCATCCTGCTGAAGCATATCGCCCACATCCATCTGGGGCCCGAATTACGGCGGGGGATCCTGGAATGGGATGGCGAGGGGGAAGCGGTGGGCGGCATCGTGATCATTCGCACCGGCGAGAACGCCCTTCAGGTCATCGAGAATGTACAAGAAAAGCTGAAGGAGCTCCAGAGGGGGCTACCGGCGGGCGTGGTCATTTTGGAAGGGTACAATCGTGCCGATCTGATTAAAAGCGCCATTCATACCCTTAAAAGCAAGCTCATGGAGGAAATGATGGTGGTGGCTCTCATCTGCCTCATTTTCCTGCTCCATTTCCGATCGGCTTTTGTGGCCATCTTTACACTCCCCGTGGGAATTCTGATGGCCTTTATGGCCATGAAGAGCCTTGGGATCAACGCCAACATCATGAGTCTCTCCGGGATTGCCATAGCCATCGGCGTTATGGTGGACGCCTCGGTTGTTCTCGTTGAAAATGCTCACAAACACCTGGCCCGGGACGCCGGGAGAAAATCCCAAACGGCCATCATCCTGGATTCAGCAAAAGAAGTGGGACCGGCGCTTTTTTACAGTCTCCTGATCATCACGGTTTCTTTTCTGCCGGTATTCAGCCTGACGGAAGAGTCCGGCCGACTATTTAAACCGCTGGCCTACACCAAAACCTTTGCCATGGCCGCATCCGCCGTACTTGCCATCACCATTGTTCCGGTTCTCATGACCTTTTTCGTCCGGGAAAAAGCCTTCAGTCCCGGGACGACCCGACGCCAAAGGCAGGGGATATGGATTCTTTCGGCGGCAGGCGCTCCCGCGCTGGTGGTAGCAGGGGGAATCGCCGGTTTGGAACTCCCTGACTGGTCCCTGGTTGTGGCCCTGGTGATTTCCCTGTTTGCACTGGTGTGTCTTGCGCCCCAGCGGATCAT
>CAYPQJ010000126.1:0-7925 GCA_964412835.1 uncultured Desulfobacteraceae bacterium
CCCTCGATGACACCAAGGAGTTTGTGGGAAAAATTGAAAAAATATTCGAAACCGGCCAAACAACCCAACATGAACACAGGAGCTTTAGGGACGACAGATATTTTCTGCGCACTTTGAGCCCTGTTAAAGACCCGGGTGGTAACACAACATCTGTAACGGTAGTTTCAAAAGATATTACAGACCGGGCTAGGTCAGAGGAGGCGTTGAAAGAAAGTGAGGAGAAATACCGGACGGTTCTGGAAGCAAATCCTGATCCCCTGGTTGTCTATGGTATGGAAGGCCGGGTAATCTATCTTAATCCTGCCTTTACCCGTGTTTTTCACTGGTCATTGGAGGAGCTGATAGGAAAGAAAATGGATAATTTTGTGCCTGAGGAGAATTGGCCTGAAACAAGGATGATGATCAGCAAGGTAACGGTATCAGGAGAAGACTTCTCTGGTTTTGAAACTCGTCGGTACACCAGGGATGGGAACACTCTCGATGTCAGTATAAGCGGTTCTTTCTACAGGGATCGGGAAGGAAACGTAGCAGCCAGTGTCATCAATTTAAGAGATATCACTGAGCAAAAGAAAATGGCAACCCAGCTTCAACAATCCCAGAAGATGGAAGCCGTCGGGACCTTGGCTGGCGGGATTGCCCATGATTTTAACAATATTCTTGCCGTTATACTCGGAAATGCGGAGCTTGCCATTGATGATGTTCCCAAAGGAAATCTAGCCGCTGAGTGTTTAGAGGAAATCCGCCTGGCTTCCATCAGGGCAAAGGAAATGATTCAGCAGTTGCTTTCTTTTAGCCGTAAGACGGATGAAGAGAACAAACCTTTAAACATGGTTCCCGTCATAAAGGCATCTATGAAAATGCTTAGGACTGCCATCCCCTCCAGCGTGGAGTTCAATCAGCACATTTCGGATGAGCCATGTAATATTATGGGTAATGCCTCCCAAATCAATCAGATAGTGATGAATCTGGTAACCAACGCGTTCCATGCCATGTATGAAGAAGAGGGGCTTCTGGAAGTGACCCTTGAAAAGATTATTCTTCAGGAAGAGAAACCATGCTTCGATTGGATTCTAGCTCCCGGCGCCTATGTCAGGCTGAAAGCGAGAGATACGGGTAAAGGTATTGATCAACAAATACTGGGCAGGATCTTTGAACCCTATTACACCACCAAGGACGTGGGCAAGGGCACTGGAATGGGCCTTTCGGTGGTTCATGGCATCGTCAAGAGACATGATGGTGGTATCCGGGTTGAGAGTGAATTCGGAAAGGGAACGGTCTTTGAAATCTATTTCCCCGCATTAGTAGAGATGATTGAGGAAGAAAAAGAGCTCGATGGAGAAATCAAAGGGGGTTCTGAAAGAATTCTCTTCGTGGATGACGAAGCGTCCATCGTGAAATTGAACCACCAGCGGTTGGAGAGTCTGGGCTATCGGGTGAAAAGCACCACGAGACCATTGGAAGCCCTGGAATGGTTCAGGGCTGATCCGGATCAGTTCGATGTCATTATCACCGACATGACCATGCCCAAAATGGTCGGTGACAAGTTGACCAAGGAAATCCTAGCAATTCGTCCGGATATGCCGGTAATCATCTGTACCGGTTACAGTGAGAGGATATCCGCGGATAACGCCGAAGCCTTAGGTGCTCGCAAATACATTGAAAAACCCATTGAAATTCGAGAACTGGCTGCTTCACTTCGAGAGGTTTTGGAGGAGAAATAGTCCATAGAATCAGTGTGATTTCTCCGAAAACCGGACGGAAAGATCCCTATATTAACCATCCATTTGATATTACAGGCAAAAAGTGAATGATTGATCTGGTAGTCTTGCATGGATTTGGAGGGT
Source organism: uncultured Desulfobacteraceae bacterium (assembly GCA_964412835.1). Lineage (GTDB taxonomy): Bacteria > Desulfobacterota > DSM-4660 > Desulfatiglandales > Desulfatiglandaceae > NaphS2. The sequence goes on from CAYPQJ010000126.1 coordinate 1,845, forward strand.
GTGCTATGCTGGGCTAATGCACGTTAGTCTGAAATCGATGACCCTTAACCAAGTCTCCAGATTTGAGTGGAAATCATGCTAAACTGATGTAATGTCTCTGGTGACGGAAACAATGTCCTTCATGACATGATCTAAACCAAGAGGGGAAGACTGATGGTAATTGCAAAGGCTCATACGCAGTGTCCAAGACACGAAGGAGTATGGGCTTTTTCGTTTTGAGGGTAGTTGGAGGATTTTCCAATGAGCAAAAAACCAACCTATGAAGAATTAGAACAAAGGGTCGAGGAATTCGAAAATGAAACCACTGAGCTCAAGCGGGTGGAGGAGGCGTTGCGAGAAAGCGAGGGGAAGTTCAGGATGCTCTCCGACCAGGCGCTGTTGGGGATTATCATCCTTCAGGAAGAATTGTTCGTTTACGTGAACGACCGGGCGGCCGCGATCATGGAAGTAACAGCCGAAGAGGTAGCAAACTGGTCTCTCGGGGAATATGCCAAATTGATTCACCCTGATGATCTGGCCTTTGTGATGGAGCAAGGGCGAAAGAAGCAGACAGGCGAGAAGGGCGCGGTGATCCACTACAACTGGCGGATGGTCACTCCCGGAGGTAATCTGAAATGGATTGAAACGTGGTCCAAAACTATACCCTTCGCAAGCCGAACCGCTGACATGGTGACGATGATAGACATCACTGAGCGCAAGCTGGCGGAGGAAGCGCTGCGGGAAAGTGAGGAGAAATTCAGGCACCTCGTAAAGAATTCGAACGATGTATTTGTGATAATCGACGAGAATGGAAAAGAGATATTCGTGAGCGATTCCGTGGAACGTATCACGGGGTTGACCTCGGCAGAGACAATGGAGCATTCCGGTTTCGAATTTCTGCATCCCGATGATGTGGATCACATGTCGGAAACTCTGTCAAAACTGCTCGAAACTCCCGGGATAACCATCCGGGACGAATACAGACATCGGCGGAAGGAGGGTGGATGGGTATATCTTGAAGCCATGGGCACCAATTATCTGCATGAGCCGTCAGTGGGAGGCATTGTACTCAACATTCGCGATATTACCGACCGCAAGCAGGCGGAGGAGGCGTTGCGCGAGAGTGAGGAAAAATACCGATCCCTTGTGGAGTCTTCGGACGATTCCATATATTTGGTAGATAGGAATTACACATATCTATTTATGAATGAACAGCATCTGTCAAAGCTTGGCCTGCAACCCGATGAACTCCTTGGGCAAACTTATGGCGATTTCCACTCCGAAGATGATACGCAGGCCTTTTCTGCGATAGTGGAAAAGGTGTTTAAAGCCGGACGACCGATTCAGCAAGAACATAGAAGCCCCAAAGACAGCGGATATTTTCTCCGAACTTTCAGCCCTGTTAAAGAATCAGATGGGAGAACACGAGCAGTAACGGTAGTTTCAAAAGATATTACGGAACGGGTTAGGTCAGAGAAGGTGCTGTTGGAGAGTGAGGGGAGACTCGCCAGGTCAAAGAAAATGGAATCACTGGGACTATTAGCAGGCGGTGTTGCCCATGATTTAAATAACATTCTATCAGGCATTGTGACTTATCCGGAGCTGCTTCTGATGGATTTGCCTGAAGACAGTCCCCTTACGCGACCAATAAAAACCATACAAGAATCCGGAATGAGAGCCGTTGATGTAGTGGCGGACCTGCTGACCATAGCCAGAGGGGTGGCAACGGGAAGAGAAGCCCTGAACCTCAACACCATTGTCACTGAATATTTGGAATCGCCTGAATGCCGGGAATTGGAAAGGACCCACTCACTTGTAGATTTCAAAACCGAACTGGACTCCGACCTTTTGAACATGAGTGGCTCCCCCACCCACATCAAAAAAGCCCTGATGAACCTGATAACCAATGCCTCCGAAGCCATTGAGAGCAGCGGTACGGTCACCATATCCACCCATAATCGATATCTGGACGAACTGTTCAAGGGGTATGAGGATGTACGTCAGGGAGAATATGTTGTGCTGAGTGTTTCAGACGAAGGAAGCGGCATATCACCGGAAGATCTTGAGAAAATCTTTGAACCCTTCTATACCAAAAAGGTAATGGGCAGGAGCGGCACTGGTTTGGGGCTTGCGGTTGTTTGGAACACGGTTCAAGACCATAAGGGGTATATCAATGTAAAGGGCAGTGAACAGGGTACGGTATTTGAGCTTTATTTCCCCGTTACCCGTGAGAAGGTTGCCGCCAAAGAGGAAGAGGTCCCTCTGGAAGATTACCTCGGTCATGGAGAGAGAATCCTCGTGGTTGACGATGAGGAGAGGCAACGAGAGATTGCAGGGGTGTTGCTCTCTAAACTCGGGTATGCCGCTGAAGCAGTCTCAAGTGGTGAAGAGGCCATAGCATATCTGAAAGAGCATCCGGTGGATCTAATCGTTCTTGACATGGTCATGCCAAAAGGGATCAACGGACGTGAAACCTACGAGGAAATCATAAAGATCCGTCCCGGACAGAAGGCAATCATAGCAAGTGGATTCGTCAAAACAAAAGAAGTGGACATGGCCCAGAAATTAGGGGCCGGCATGTATATAAAAAAGCCTTATACGCTGGAAAAGATTGGCCTTGCCGTTAAGGAAGAGCTCAAAAAATAGGCAGCTTTTGACCTCCTTCAGAACAGTCCCGAATGGAAAAATCTCCCTGGCCCAGAAGCGGTGGCAGAATCTCCAGTCCGGGCCTGCCACCGAGCGATGCCTCGATCAACGCAAGCTTGGCGCTTGATTCCAGATCCGGGTAGTGAATCCTGACCCGTTTGGGTTCCAGGTTGAAGCGTCGCATACGGACAAACACTTCAGCCAGGCGCACCGCCGGATAAATCAGTGCAAACCGTCCTTTTTTTGCGAGAAGCGCTGCGGCAGAACGCAGGAGATCATCCAGAGACGCCAGGATTTCATGCCTGGCAACGGCCTTCTGAGGGTCTGGGTTGATACGTCCGCTTCTGATTTTGCGGTAAGGCGGGTTACAAACCACAAGGTCGGCAAGCCCGGAAACGAAGGGCGTATGACGAAAGTCGCCCCGGATCACATTCATCTTTTTCAAAAACCCGTTGAGCCGCGCATTTCGCGCCGCCTGGCTGATCAACCCTTCCTGAACCTCCAGTCCAAAAACATGCCCCACCGGTTTTGTCAGCAGCAGGATCAAGGGGATTACCCCACAACCCGTACCCAGATCAATCACCACATCCCCGGGGCGTATGGTCGCGAACTGGGATAGCAGGACCGCATCAATGGAAAACCGGTAGCCGTCCCTGGACTGAATGAGTTTCAACCGGCCGTCCAGAAAAAGGTCCAGCCCCTCGTCAGGACCCAGGATGACCTCAGGGGACCCATATGATTTCTTTGGGATCAATTTTGTTGAACACCATACCCGTCAGTACTTTGGGATAAAAATAGGTGGATTTTCTCGGCATCACAAGACCGTTTTCCGCCACCTCGGTCACATGCTCGATTTTGGTGGCATTCAACATGAACATCATCTGATATTCCCCCGACGCCACACTCGAAAGGGCCAGTGGCGTATTGCTCTGATAATGAAAGATCTCATCATCATCCAGCCCTTCTTTGGTAAACCCCAGACATTTCTGAAAAACCACGCGTGACAAAACCACCACGTCGAGCTTTTTGAGGGAAACATGAAGGTCTTCCCCCATTTCGTGTTGGGCCTCCTCTTTCATTGACAGCAAACACCACCGATCGCTGCCATGGTGAAAAAAGGCAAATGACGTTCTGTCTATTCCGGCATCCTGCAAGGCATCCTTGTAGGTTTCATATTGATCGGCCAAGCCATTGGATGAAATGGGAAACGGTTTGATATCAAAATATTTTTCCGCCTTTTCAAAAAAAGATGCCTCCTGAGAATCGGGCACCCGTTTGACCATCCTGTGGGAAGGCAGGATGGTGAGGCCTTCGTCCCGCATATTAGACAGATACATCATGACGTACTCATAGGACTTGTCGGCAGGCTTTCGGCCATGCCTTGCGCGCAGGATGTTTCGGTAATTTCGGGAGGTTTCATAGCGGTGATGCCCGTCGGCGATAAAGATGGCCTTCGCCCGCATGGCATCCGCCACCTGTTTAAACAGCGGCTGATCTTCCAGCATCCAGAGACGGTGTCGCGTCCCGTCCACCAACTGAAAGTCCATCTGCGGGGTCAGGTCCGCAGACGCGCGGCAGGCATTTAAAACGACATTTTCACGGTCATCATAGAGTCCGAAAATCTGGCTGAACTGTGCACCGCAGGCCCTGTAAAGTTTCAGCCGATCTTCTTTGTGGGCGGAAAAAGTTCTTTCGTGGGGAAGGATAACGCCTGACCCCTCATCTTCAATCCGCACCAGCGAAATAATCCCCCACCGGGTCCGCATGGCCATACCATTTCCCGGGTCATAGGTCATGGCCGTCAGATAAAGACAGGGATGGGGGGACCTTATCAGGTGCCGGTTGGACAGCCATCGCTGAAAGGTATCCGCAGCCCGTGTGTACCGGTTATCCCAGTCTGAATCACCGGTTCGCTTTTCGCCCAAAATTAATCGGATGACATTGTGCGGGTCAGCCTGGTAATATGCCTGCTGTTCTTCCTGGGAAATAACATCATAGGGCGGCGCAACAAGTGCCGAAAGGTCTTTTCTTTCGCGGTAGTTGTAGGTTAAGCCCCTGAATGGCGCTACGGTTAGCATGGATTACTCCTTGACATGCGAATAAACAAACAAAATAATCGGTCAAATTTTCACGAAATGTGCCCCATGTCAAGGTATTTCGAAAAGGACTGTCCATGAAACCCAACAATCCGGATCTCAACCCTGGCCCAACCTCTAAAAAACCCGTTGAACTCGTCATCCAGGGTGGCACGGCCGTTACCATGGTGCCGGGTCAACCGCCGATCACCGATGCCCGCATCCTCATCGGGAAAGGCCGTATCATGGAAATCGGTCCATCCGCTGAAATACCCATGCCTCACGGTTTTCCCATAGAAACAGTTGATGCACAAAATGCCATCATCCTGCCCGGTCTGGTGAATGCCCATGCTCACACGGCCATGACCCTTTTTCGTGGTTTCGCGGACGACCTTCCCCTCAGTAAATGGCTCTTTGAGAGAATATTTCCGGCAGAGGCCAATTTCCTATCACCGGAAACGGTTTACTGGGGGGCCCTTCTGGGATGCGTTGAAATGATCACCTCCGGAACCACCTGCCTGGCGGATGGTTATTTCTTTGAGGATCAAACCGTCCGTGCCGTGCATGAGTCGGGGCTCAGGGCACTGCTGGCCCAAGGCATCATCGATTTTCCGGCCCCCGGCATTCCAGACCCAAAAGAAAATACTCGCATGGGGCAGGACTTCATGGAAAAATGGCATCATTTCTCCGACCGGATCACACCGGGCCTGTTTTGCCACAGCCCTATCACCTGTTGTGAAAGAACCCTGCGCCGATCCCAGGAAATATCGAGAGAATACGGTGCACCCCTTCAAATCCATCTTTCGGAAACCTCAATGGAAGTGGTTGAAATACTGAAGACCCACGGCAAGAGGCCGGCCCACTATCTGGATCATCTGGGCCTGCTGGATTCCCACCTGATCGCCGCCCATGGGGTGCACCTGGATGAAACGGAACTTCGATGCTTTCGTGAAAAAGGCGCCGGCATCGTTCACGTCCCTGAAAGCAACATGAAATTATCTTCCGGAATCGCTCCCCTGGAGGAGATCACCGCCATGGGATTAAAAACCGGGCTGGGTACCGACGGCTGCGCTTCCAACAACAACCTGGATCTTTTCGGTGAAATGGATACGGCCGCCAAACTGGCAAAAGTGTCAACGGGGAGGCCTGATGCGGCTAAAGCCTACCAGGTGCTTAAAATGGCAACCCTCGGGGGCGCAGCCGCCCTGGGGCTTGATGAAGAGACGGGAAGCCTTGAAAAGGGAAAAAAAGCGGATATCATTGTGGTTGATTTGACATCACCGCATCTTTGTCCCCTGTTTAACCCTGTTTCCACATTGGTCTATTCCGCCTGTGGCAGCGATGTAAAAGACGTGGTCGTCAATGGCGTTCCCCTCATGAA
>CAYPQJ010000126.1:8025-9212 GCA_964412835.1 uncultured Desulfobacteraceae bacterium
GCCATTTTTGAGGGAGAAAAGCCGAAGATTCGACTGGGTCCCATACCCGCTTTTCTAACCAAAACCACGGAAGTCCCTCTCATCGTAACCGATGCAGAAAGGGGTATCAGAACCATCAAAGTCACCCTGAAACAGGGCAACCGCCATGTTACACTTCTGGAAAAACGGTTTTCCTTTGAAGGGCTGTTCAATGCCGAAGGCGTCCACCGGTTTGAGACGGTTCTGTCCGTTAATCCTTCAGAATTCAATCAGGGCAGGGCCGATATTGAGGTATACGCCTGGGATTATTCCAGAAGCAGCGGCGGAGACGGCAATCTGACCATCGCCGAACACAAAATGACCGTTGACACCATCCCCCCCGCTCTCAGGCTGGTGAGTCAACTCAATTACGTGAATAAAGGCGGCACCGGTTTGATCGTCTATCAAACCACATCCGACGCCGTCAAAAGCGGACTTTATGTGGGAAAACGGTTTTTCCCCGGATATCCGTCTGCCCAAAGCCCGGAGAAAGGGATGCATGTCTGCTATTTTGGAATTCCCGTTAACACAACAAAAGATGTCAGTCTCTCCCTGTGGGCGAAAGACAAGGCAAGCAATATTTCAAAAGCCAACATGAACCGCAGCGTTCATATCCGCAATAAAAAATTCCGCACGCGAAAGATCAACATTTCGGACCGGTTTCTCAATGGCGTGCTCCCCTACTTTGCCCCTGAACTGAAAGATCCAACCGCCCGGAATGTGGTCAAATTTCTCGAAATCAACCAGCGTATCAGAAAGAAAAACGGCATGGTGTTTTATGATCTCGGAACCGAGACCCTCCCTGAAAAATTGTGGGAAGGGTCGTGGCTCAGGCTCAAGAATGCCGCCACCATGGCAAGATTCGGCGACAGACGGCTTTACTACTACAAGGGGAAAGTGATTGACGAACAGGTTCACATGGGTGTTGACCTGGCCTCCCTGGCCCATTCAAAGGTGGGTGCCGTCAACAACGGTCGTATCATTTTTGCGGATCGCCTGGGGATATACGGTTTAACCGTGGTCATTGATCACGGTCAGGGTGTGGCTTCCACCTATAGTCATCTCAGCCACATCAACGTCAAATCGGGGCAAACCGTCGCCAAAGGAGATGTCATTGCATTGACGGGACAAACCGGATTGGCGGGCGGAGACCACCTCCACTTCGGCAT
>CAYPQJ010000126.1:9312-12532 GCA_964412835.1 uncultured Desulfobacteraceae bacterium
TTGCATTGACGGGACAAACCGGATTGGCGGGCGGAGACCACCTCCACTTCGGCATAATGGTCAGCGGCCTCTTTGTCAATCCCATAGAGTGGTGGGACAACCACTGGATAAAAGACAACGTGACCCGGAAGCTAAAATCCGTCAGATAGCAATCGACCCAATCCTGTCCGGTATTTTCATTTTTATCGCCCGTCGGTCAAATCGAGGTATGGAAAAAATGGCATTTCGATTTAGGATTATCTGTTTGGCCCTGGCCCTGTTGCTGTTCATCCCCGCTGCAACCATTGGAGCGGAAAAGTCATTGATCTTTTACATCCTGGACGGATCGGGCTCCATGTGGGGCCGTGTGGATGGAAAAATCAAGATTCAAGTGGCCAAGGAGGTCATGACCACCCTGCTCAAGGAAACCCCTGAGGGTATCGACTGCGGCATCATGGTCTATGGGCACCGAAAAAAGGGGGATTGTGCAGACATTGAAATGATCGTTCCCATCGGACCCCTCCAAAAAGAAGCCGCCATCGAAAAAATCAACCGGATCAGCCCCAAAGGTAAGACCCCCATTTCAGCCAGTATCATCATGGCAGTGGATAAGGTTAAGGGCAATGAGGCCGCCAGCACCATTGTGCTCGTAAGCGACGGCATCGAGACCTGCGGAAAGGATCCCTGCGCCGTGGTGAAAAAGCTGAAAGAAAGCGGCATTAACTTTATGATACATGTGGTCGGTTTCAATGTAAAAGCTAATGCCGCCAAACAGCTGGCCTGTATTGCGGAAGCCGGCGGGGGAAACTATTTTTCCACCACCAACGCCACGGACCTTCTGGCGGCAATGAATCAAATTAAGGAAAGCGTGGTGGAAAAGAAGGAAATCGAGCCCCCTGCCCCCACCCCTGAACCCCAAGTCATCACACAGAAGGTCTCTAAAAAGACCACATCCATTCGAATCAAGGCAAAAGGGCCCGGAACGGTTAAACTGAAATATGACAGCTGGCTGAAAGCCCCCTATTACTGGAAGCTGGTCGACCCGGAAACCGGTGAGGAAAAAGCCCGTTTTAATGGCCTCGGTGATCAGCTGGTCCCGCCCGGGGAGTATCAGATCGTCTGGCGGCAAAGCGAACACGGCCATGGTGAAGTGATCCTGGGAGAAGTGATTTCCGTGGAATCCCGGAAAACCACCGAGGTGATCCTAAAGACCGGTATTCGGCCGGTGACACCCAGTTGGGTCAAACCGCCCCGGTTCTGGGGATTGAAGGACCCCGCCACCCGGAAAGTGATCGCACACTTTAATCAGTTGGCGCCTCAACTGGTCCCCTCGGGAGAATACGACCTGATATGGCGGCAGGATGAGCACGGTTCCAGCACGCTTGTCCTTGCGAAGGTGAACATCCAGCCTGATAAGTTGAACGACATAGAACTTACCACAGCCCTGAACCCGGTTCCCGCGGATTGGGTCCCCAAGAGACTGCGATACTGGGAGCTCCAGGATGTGGAAACCGGGAAAACGGTGGCCCATTTCAGGTTGGGTTTATTGCCCCAGCTGGTATCGCCGGGGACCTACCGGTTCATCTACAAAAAGAACGAACACGAAAGTTCCAACTCCGATTTGGGAGAAGTGACCATCGAAAAGGGAAAAATGAATGATTTCCCCATCCATACCGGTGTTAAACTGGTTCCCCAGCCCGGCGTCAAACCGCCCTATAAAATTGAATTTATCGAACTGGACGACAAGGGAAAAGCCATTCGAACCGTGTTCATGCAGCGATCCTTTGACCCCATGCCGCTCAGACCCGGTACCTATAAAATCACCTACCGCCAGGAGGAACACGGCAGCAGCACCCTGACCCTGGTGGACGCTTTCGAACTTCCCGCCGGTGCTCTGGTGGAAGTGGAGATGTAGGGAATAATAGGGGACATGGAACCTTTGGCTGCCTCAGTCGTCTGACGGCAAAAAATATTCTCACCTAATTTCCGCGTCGTAAGGGTCCCACAGCACAGCGCACCCCCACTCCCCAATGGATGGGCATATCAAAAGGAATTGTGATGCATTCGATCCCTCGCTTCTCGTACTCCGGTACCAGACGGTCGTACTGCTCGGCGAACACGATGGTGTTTTCGTCCAGCATTAGCCCATTGGCACCAAAAGCCTCGTCCTCGCCCGTTTGCTTTTCCATTATGATTTTCTCCCAGTGTTGTAATGGTTTGGGCAACTCCGGGATAAATTCCGGGTACCAGGTAAGCAGGCCCGGGCGGTTAAGCATGCATACCGTGTCCAAGTGCAGGATTTTTGGGTGCAGGGGCACCGTGTAGACCCGATACTGCGGGCCCAGGTATTGCTGAAGCCAGGAGATGCCCGCCAAGCTGGAGGCATTGCCCGAGTGGCCCACGAATACATTGAAGCCATCCATAAGCACATCGCCCCGCTCCAGGTAGATGTCATCTTCGCTGTAGTGGGGTGAGCAGGGGGGCATGGCCACGTAGCGCGCGTTGCTGTCTTGAATGACGCCCTCCAACACTGGACGTAGCGCCCAAACCCGCTTGCGGCGGCAGGGAACCCGAAGGTTGTTGAGCAGAATGACATTATTGCCTACGGTCAAGAAAAAATCACAACCGTCGTGGTTAACGTACCCTTTTTGGACGTCATCCAGGAAATGAATCTCCTCGGGGTAGCGCAGGGGGATGCTGCGTACCACCTGGATACCGCGCCCGGCAAGGAGGTTGGCCAAGTTGTCAAGTTGCCGGCCCAGGAGTTTGACCTCCTCGGGGGTGGTGTCTATGGCGCGCTTTCCACCCAATACCTCGCATTCCTTAATGCCTTCGGCGTCCTGCCATTTCAGCGCATCCATGTAGGTGGGATGCACGCAATTCTCTTCATCACCAATGCCGATGAAGGCATCGTGCAGTTTGCTCCATTCATTGTTTACGCTCACGATTCTCGTTTCGCACATTTCTTTTCTCCTTTCGTGGGTCGTGTTTCCAGTGCCCACAACATATTTGGCTCAGCCGATATTCCTTTAAGCGAGTAGCAGCGATGATTAATCTTTCGTTGCCATTAAAGCAAACTATGATATTTTACATGCACTTGTAAATAGTGCCCGAACGAAAACTCTCTTTTTCGCCAATCTCTGCGTCAGATAACCCGTTCTTAATAAAATTGGTTAATCCTCAACATGTCGAGTAGACCGGTTTCTTCAAACAACCAACTCGTGAAGCGCCTTAGACTACG
>CAYPQJ010000127.1:0-3490 GCA_964412835.1 uncultured Desulfobacteraceae bacterium
CAATGTATTCCTGCGGTTACAATTATCGCCTTCCTTGAACTCGAACAAATTTTCTCATTCGTGGACGGACACAAACTAGGATTTTTTGTCAAGGTCGAGGAAAGATTGCCGGATGTGAATGGTGTTATCCGGAGTTTCCGAGTCGCTATCGGAAATCGGGAGGGCACCCAATTGCTGTCTCCATTGAGCGTAAACTTTGTATTGTGTTCCCCTTCTCACGTTCTATTGAGCTTTAATCCCGGCACATGTTGGAAATGGGGATCAACGGTTAAAACCTCGTAGCCTTCTACGATGGCAAGAGAAGCTATGATCATATCAGAAAGCGGAATTGTGACCCCTCTTCTTCTGAGATCTCTTGATAATTCCCCCGCCTTTTCCCAGACATCCCAAGTCACCTCCAGATATGCAAGTTTCTTCAAGTTTTCCTTTACACGTCCGGCTTCTTTTTTCGTCCTTATGCCCTGTAGTATTTCGGCCAGAACCATACCAACCATGACCACTTTTCGGTCCTTAATAAGTTCTTTGAGCTGCAGGGTGAGTTCGGACTCCGGGTTACGAAAGAACTCAATCCAGACACAGGTGTCAGCTATGATTCCGGTATCCATTCAGTTCAGCCTCTTCTTCTTTTTCCCAGTCCGGATCGATATCGATTTTGCCGCTGAGTGACAATAGATCCTCAATTGATTTTTTTTCAATATAATCCTTGATGGCAATTTCGACCGCTTTTGTTTTGGTCTTGGATTTTGTGCCCGCAAGAAGACTATTCATAAGATCATCCTGTATGTTTATTGTCGTCCTCATTATATGCTCCTCATATCATACATAGTTTGTCATATTATACACTTTATCTATCATACATCAAGGTATTTTTGAAGGAACTCGATATAAATATAGCTATATTTTCTGCTTAATAGCAAAAATGCGGTTGTCTTTTTGACACAGAATCAACTTGTATCAGTTCCACCTCCGGTGCGTAGAACCTTCTGTCATGACACACGTATAATATCGCATAAAAGAGACACTATTTCATTAATGATGATTAATGTGGGCCTCAAAGTCCAGAGGGCGGCCCACAGCACAGACGTTCGTCCACATTCTGGATGTGGATAACATGGCAACCTATCATTACGCGGAAACGGTGGCAGATCTTCGACGTACAGGCACTCCGGTGCCCACAAACGACATCTGGATCGCCGCAATTGCCATCCGGGAGAGCGCCATGGTAATCACCTATGACGCGCACTTCAAACACATTCACCGTGTGGGAACGCGGCTGCTCTAATAAAAAAAGTGGTTTTTCAATCGTATATTTGGCCCAGACACGCTATTTTAGTTTTCACCTCTCTATGTTCAATAGATATTTTTTGTTTCAAATTTTAACACCATATGTTATCATTTTACTTGTTTATTCAAAATCATTTCATAACATTGACGCATTGCAGAAAATCGCGGAAAATAAGGGTTTCTTCTTTTATAAATCTTCCGTTCAGACACTAGATAGGTGGCGTGGCGCATGATTCAGAATCCACATTTGATTGAAAAACTGAGGAAAGCGCAGATGAGATTGTCCCCTCCGGATTACTTTCGGAATCTGGCTGTATTTGAAGCACTTTATCGTGAAGCCAGAACGCTCGGTGTTCTTCCTGGGAAGGACCCTCTGGAAGGAATTGACACGGATATACGGCTCGCGGGCATACTTAATGTTCAAACAGCTCCTTAAAAAAATGGCCCTTGAGTTGGACCGGCGAAGCATCCCCTATATGGTCATCGGCGGTCAGGCGATTCTTCTTTGGTGAATCTTTCACGGATCGTTTTGATGAAGTCCTGAAAGAAGTCTGATAAAATCCAACCAGACAGCACGCCACAGGGCCCCCTCTCTGATTTCTACGCTTTTTGCAGCCGGCCGTATTCCGAGAGATCAGCCATAACACTGGCTGCCCGCTCGGGCGTGGCATAATTGACGAGTGCCCCAGCACTTTCAAGGTCCTCAATCTGATCATCCCAAATCCCCGGCGGCGACAAAATACAGCTTACCACCGGTTTTTTCTGTGCCCATTGTTTCAGCAGTCCGCTGATGCCTTTAAGGGCCTCCACATTGGCGGAGGCAAACATCATCAAAAACAGGATACCGTGCACATTTTCATCATCCATGACCGCCTGAACAATTCCTTTGATGGCATCTGAATCGTACCAGGCAGGTCCCATGTCCACCGGGTTGGTTCGAAGGGCCAAAGGCGGCAGCAGTTCGTTGATGCGGTTTTGGGTTTCCATGGAAAACCGGACAATATCGAGACCTCCGGACTCACATACATCGCAGGCGGCCATGGACGGACCCGCTTGGCCCGACAGGACCGCCACGCCGGGACCCGAGGGAATGGGGCATGAGGCCAGGGCTTTTGAGGTATCCAACAGGGCCTGGTTGCTGTCAACCGCCAAGATTCCCGCCTGTTTGAAGGCATGGGTATAAATCTCGTGCCGACCCGCCAGGCTTCCGGTGTGGGAATAGGCCGCAGCATCGCCCACAGCGCCCCTGCCGGTCTTGTAGACCACCATGGGCTTTTTCCCGGCATGGCGTTTTGCGGCGACCAGCAGGTTTTTGGGGGCATCAATACCCTCCACATACAGAGCAAGGGCAAGGGTATCCGGGTCTTCCATCAGGTAATCCACCATTTCCGCAAAATCCACATTCAGCCGGTTGCCCAGGCCCACAATCTTGCTGAACCCCACACCATCACGCATGGCCAAAAATCCCAACAGATGAGAAATGCCCCCGCTCTGACTCACAAGGGCCACACTTCCCGGTTTCAGTTGGGAAAACTCAGGGGTAAAGGAAGCATTCAGGTTTGCGCACAGGTTGATCATACCGAAGGTGTTGGGACCGATCACCGGGATCCCCGCTGCATCGACAATCTGTGCAATCTCCTTATGCAGAACCGCGCCTGCCGGATCATCGATCTCCCTGAAACCTGCGGTGATAAGCACAATTCCCTTGACGTTGTTGTCCACGCATTCCCGGAACACGGTTGAAACCCGGCTCGCGGGCACCACCACAATGACCAGATCGATGGGGGTTGAAGATACCGATATTGATTCGCAGGCCTTAAGCCCGAAGATTTTATCCGCTTTGGGATTCACCGGGATTAGAACCCCTTTGAATCCACCGTTCACCAGGCTTTTCATGACGTGATACCCGAGTTTTGATGGGTTGTCCGATGCGCCGATGACCGCTACGGATTCGGGGTTGAAAAGGGAATGCATTACAAGACTCCTTCCTTCGTCGTTCAATATTTCCGTTTGATAATCGTTCACATGGTGCAGTTGTCAGAATACAGAAGAAACAGTTGAAATTTCATCCTGCCCCCTGCACCCTGCCAACTGTCCACTGTGAACAAAACTATATCTCCCCTGTTTCCCGTGCCTTCGGAAAACTCAAAACAAACGTGCTCCCTTGGTTTTCCCAGGCTTTTACCCGGATGCGCCCACCATGGTT
>CAYPQJ010000127.1:3590-12512 GCA_964412835.1 uncultured Desulfobacteraceae bacterium
GGCAATGGTCTTTTGGATCACATCATTTAATTGAACCTTTTCTTTCTTGAAGCTCTTTTTGTCTTCCAGCTCGGTGAGGCGGTTGATGATGACGGATGCCCGGTCCACCTGACCGCTGATCTCCGTGGCCACCTGCAACATACGATCATCGGGGATTTTCTGCTTTTTCCGGGCCATCATCTTCAAAAACTCGCTCCCCACCTTGATGGCATTCAGCGGTTGATTCAGCTCGTGAGCCACCCCGGGGGAAATGCCTCCCATGGTGGGCATGAGTCGCAGCAGATCCCATGCGGTCAGCAGTTCCACATGGAGCATGACCGAGGGCAGGATAAGCAGGGCTCCCGCCAGGGATGCCACCATGGTGGCCACCATGAGAAGGCCGAAGACCGCCGTGGGTTTGAAATGGGAGAAAATCAGCACGGAAAAGCCCAGGCTGATGGCCAGTGTCGTGAAAATGATCGGTCTTCCCACCCCGTAAATGGTGTCCCGCAGAGCCCGGTCTTTGTCCAGATCCTTCTTGAATTCTTGATTGTACCGCACCAGATAATGAATGGTATCGTCCACGGCCAAGCCGATGGCGATACTGGCAATCAGGCTGGTGGCAACGGAAAGTTCGATCCCGAGCCAGCCCATGAGACCGAAACTGATCACAATGGGGAAAAGATTGGGTACGATGGCCATAAAGCCCACCTTGGCGGAAAGAAACAACAGGCTCATGGCGGCAATGATCAGCACCAGGGTTAGTGTCAGGCTTTTCACCAACCCCTCCGTCAACAGTTGACTGCTCTGGGAGATGACGATCCCGAACCCGGTCACATGGGCGTCAAAATTCGCATCGAAGTGTTCCTTCAAAAAACCGCTGATCTTTTGTTTCAACCTTAGGAAATCCCGTGAACCGGCGATATGGGTTCGGAGCAGGATATTGGCCTGTTTCATATCCGGGTCCATGAACCGGCCAAACATCTCCTGCCCCAGCATGGTCTTGTAGCTGTTGATGAGCATGCGGACTTCAAAAGATTCTTCGGGAAGGGCGTAAGCCTCTTTTTTGTATTTTGCGGTGGCATAATTGACCAGTTTGAGGAAATCCACCAGGGAAACGGTTTTATCCACACCATCAATTTTATTTAAAAAATCCTGAATTTCCGCGATCTGCTCCAGGTGGGCCGGGTCCTCAAAATACCCCTCAGTCCGGGCATTCAACACCACATTGACGGGAAAACTGCCGGATGTCTGCTTTGAAATATCTTCGAAATGACGGCTGATGGGGGTATTTTTTTTGAAGAACCCCACGGGGTTGGTTTCCACATGGATTCTGGCAATGCCGAAAACGGCCATAACACTCACCATCAAAACAGCCGTCAGCACCCATTTTCGGCGCTTGGTGTTGAGGTAAATGATCTTTTTGAGAAAAAAGTTGATGGGACCCCGGGCGTTCGGGGCGGCTTTTGCGCTTTTGGGCAGCGGCAAAACGGCCAGGGCGGCCGGAACGGCGTAGAGCATCATCACCAGCATACTCAAAAGCCCCAGGCAGGAGAACGCGGCAAACGCCCGAATGCTGTGAATCTGGTTCAACATGAGGGAGCCCAGACCGATGACGGTGGTGATCACCGCCAGGACCGTGGGAAACCTCACATGGATAAAACACCCATAAACGGCTTCTTTTGAAGAACCCGAACTTTGGGCCTCGGTTCGGTAAGCGGATAGGATGTACATACAGTAGGCCGTGCCCACGGCAATGAGAAAAATGGGCACGATCATGGTCAATAGCGACAGCGGGGTCCCGGTCCAGGCCATCAAACCGAACGTCCAAATCAGGGCGGACAGGACCGAGCCGGTGGGTATGAGCACCGATCGCACGTCCCTGAAAAGACAGAGCAATACCAGGGCCATGATCAAAAAAGTGACGGGCGGCAGTTTCAGAAAATCACTTTGCGTATAAGCCGCAAGGGCCCGGGAAACCAGGGGCATGCCGATCTGATAAAGGGAAAGTGCTTTATTTTCTCCCTCCAGAATCTGCTCGATGGCCTGGATAACAGGTGTTTTATCCGGCACATCATCCAGGATGACGGACATTACACAGGTTTTCTGATCTTCCGAGAGAAAATTCCGTTTGAAAAGTTCAATGGGACCTATGATTTCCCTGAACTCATCAGGGGACCAGCGAGTGGTGAGGTCCATATCCCGCTTGATGCCCGGCAGGCTTAACACCCGGCTCACCCCCGGGATCTTTGTAATTGCATCGCCAATGGCACCCAGGCGCTCAAATGTTTCGGGAGCAAAGACATTTTTCACCTTTGCCACCACCAGGATCATTTCCTCGCTGCCGAACGTCTTTTTGAACTGGCGGTAATAGACGCTTTCCGGAAGGTCTTGAATGGCCAGGTCGTATATGGACGTCTGGAAACGAAGACCCGGCAGCCTGGTGGCGAAAACCAGGGTGATCAGGAAAACCAAGGTCAGGACCAGGACCGGATGCCTGAGCACAAATCGAAGTCGATACCCGGAATTGAGTACACCCATTAATCCTGCCACGTAACGCCCTGCCCTTTAGAGGTCTGCCGTGTTTTCGGTGTGTCCATTCTTCAGGACCTTCTCAGCTCTTTCAAGGGCCGCATCTAGGGCTTCTTTCTGGACGGGTTTATGAATGAAATCCGTTGCCTTCAGATCCAGCGCCTTCTTCTCCAGCTCCTTATCACCATGTCCGGTGATAACAATCACCACGGCATCCGGCGAAGTCGTCTTAATCCGTTTCAGCACCTCAAAGCCATCCATACCCGGCATCTTGATGTCCGTGAACACAATGGAGGGGTTTTCCGCTTCAAACACCACAATACCGTCTTCGCCGTTTTCCGCGGTCAGGACTTCATAGCCATAGGCCTCCAGAAAGAGCCCGAACATGGCCAGAGTCGGTTTTTCGTCATCAATAATCAAGACCTTATGGTTCAAATCAATTTCTCCTTTAAATCATGCGCTCATGTGCGGCAACCATACGACAAATGTGGTACCGATTCCAGATCCACTGTGTACGCGGATCTCACCCCCGTGTTCCACCACAATTTCATAAACAATGGCCAACCCCAGACCCATACCTTTCCCCACTTCCTTGGTGGTGAAAAAAGGCTCAAAAATCTTGTCCCGGGCATAACGGGATATCCCCGCCCCCGTATCCGAAACCGCTACCGCCGCCCACCCCATTTTTGAAAATGAGCGAATACTGATCAGAGCCTCAGCGCTTTGATGAAAGGTTTCCCGCTTTTGGACAATGGCATCACGCCCGTTGCTCAGAAGATTAAAAAACACCTGTTCCAGACGGTTGTTACTGGCACGGACCGGTGGAATATTTTTTCCCGGGAGGAACCTCACCTCAATATTCTGAAGCTTCAGCTGCTGACCGAAAATCTTTACAACATTCAGAACGGGGTCATTAATGGCGACCGGTTCTCTGCTGAAATCCGCTTTTCTGGCAAATTCCCGAAGCCGTGTAATAATTTCCGAGGCCCGGCTCACCTGAGCACTGACCTCATTGGCCACCTGTGACAGTTTTTCAGGCGTAATCACCCGGCCCTGCTCCAACATCAATATCAGAAAATTGTTTCCCATCTTGATGGCATTTAACGGCTGATTGAGTTCGTGTGCCATTCCCGCGGACATTTCCCCCAGGCTCTTCATCTTGCTGGCCTGTATCAATTGTGCGTCCTTTTCCATGCTTTCAGTCACATCGTTGGTGGCCAGAATAACGACTTCCCGGTCCTGGTACACCCCCGGACAGGCCCGCACGTTCACGTAAAAGGGTCGATTCCCTTTTCGGAGGTGCCGTGCTCTGTAGCTCAGCACGCATATGCTGGCCATGGCTGTTTCTCCCGATGCCACATCCTCCCAATCCCCGTGTTCAAAGGTTCCCAGGTCTTCAAAGGGTCGATTGATTAACTCCTCCCGGGTATACTCGTAAGTTTCGGCTGCCGCAGGATTGGCATCCAGAATCTTAAACCCCTTGCGGTCCACCACAAACACCGGATTGGGACCACTGTCAAAAAGGGAGCGGTATTTTTCCTCGCTTTCCTTAAGCTGCTCACGGGAGGCCCGAATGGATGCGGTCATGTGATTGAAGGCATCGGCCAGTTGTTCGATTTCATCGCCCCGAAAACTTTCATCCACTCTGAACGTAGTGTAGTCTACCGGTTCCTCCTCCAGGTCACCCCGGCTGATATCTTTTGCCCTTCGAATAAGTTCTCCCATGGGTCGGGTGATGTATCCGGAAAGCCAATGGGCAATGCCGAAAAAAATGATGACAATGACGGAGATAAACCCAAGAAATGTGGTGCGAAGCCGATTGACAATCTCATCAATATACCCTTTGCGCAACCCCACGTGAACAACACCGATTTGCGACCCGCCCTCTTTCACGGGAATCGCGATGTCGTAAGCAGATTCATCGCCGAAAGAAACCGCTTCGATACCATGGGGCCGCCCGGAATCCAACCGTCCGGTCTGAAGTATCGCTTCGGGGAAACCGCTTGGAAAGGTATGGCTCAGAACTTTTTGATCCCGGTCCAGAACGAACATGTAGGAAATAAGCGTCTCCCGGTTTCCAAACCCGGAGGCATCGAAAAGTACCCTGCCCAATGCGTCCCTGTTCCCCGTGAGGACATGGGCTCTGCTCTCCTCTGCAACGTCATGGGCAATACCCACCCCCCGCTGTTCCATTCGCGTGATGAGGCTCGAAACCAGCACCCATCGGGCTACCAGGGCAATACCGACGCTCACCAGAAGAATCACCGCTACGGAAGCAAAAAAAATCTTGTTTTTGTGGCTCAATCGGTCTAACAGAATCATGCAACCCTCAAAGCGCATCTTTCGCCAGCTCTTTTTCGGCCATCTCGCTTAAAACAAATTTCTGCACCTTTCCACTGCGCGTCATGGGAAAATCGTTCACGATTTTGAAATAGCGCGGCCGCATCTCTTCCGCCACACGAGCGTTGGAAAAAGCCTTCAAATCCCGATCATCCAGCTGAGCGGTTTCTTTTACCTTGACCCATGCGACCACCTCCTGTCCTTTATCCACGTGGGGCACGCCGAAAACCTGCACTTCCGACACATCCGGATGCCGGTAAAGACATTCCTCCACTTCCACGGGATAGATCTCTGTTTTATCCCTCACGATCACATCTTTCAAGCGACCGGTAATCTTGAAATACCCGTTTTCGTCCATTTCCCCCAGGTCCCCGGAATGGAACCATCCGTCCCGATCAACCGCAGCGGCCGTGGCCCCCGGCATGCGGTAGTATTCTTTCATGAGAAACCCCCGGGTGCAGAGTTCCCCTTGCGTATGGGGGACAAGGTCTTCACCCGTCCGGGGATCCACAATTTTCACCTCATTACACGGCAGCGGGGTCCCGATGGTTCCCACCCTCAGGGAGAGGGGATCATCGGGACGGGTCATGGTGATCCACGAAGAAGTCTCCGTGATGCCATAGGCCACCGTGAGATCGGAAACCCCGATCTCTTCCACCAGCCGCTTCATCAATTCCATGGGACAGGGGGCACCGCCCACTATGCCGGTACGCACCGTGCGCCATCGGTCTTTTATGAAGGCATGATGTTCCAGAAGCGCGATAAACATGGCGGGAGACCCGTAAATGGCGGTACACGCCTCACTATTGACCGTATCGAGCACCTTAACCGGATCAAAGGTCTCGGAGGGCAAGACCAGGGCCGCGCCGCGGATGAGGCCCGAGAGCGCAATGCACGTATTGCCGAACATGTGAAAAAGCGGGAAAAACAGGCAAAGCCGGTCAGCCTCGGTAATTTTCTGCCGCTCGGTGGAACACAGCGATTTGTTGATTAACCCCAGGTGATCCACCACCACCCCTTTGGGCATCCCCGTTGTGCCCGAGGTGTACATGATGGCCACGGGATCCTCGGGAAGAACAGCTTCTGCCATTTGCCGGATCTTTTCAGGTTTCACCGTTTCCCCGCGGCTGATCAGTTCCGGCCAGGGTATCCCAACCGACTTGGGTCCGGGGGAAATCACAATGATGTGTTCGAGTGAGGGGATTTCAATTGCAGCGGTCTTCTCCGCCAACTCTCCTGAAACCATTAATACCCCGCATTCCGCCTGCTCCAAGATGTATTTCAGATCCTCCGAGCCGGCCCCCGGATCGATGGGAACAAAAACAGCCCCCAATTTCGCAATGGCAAGCATCGAAACGAGCCACTCCGGGATATTGGCCGCCCATATGGCCACACGATCGCCCCGTTTAACCCCCAGGCCCGCCAGGCCGGAGGCCGCCTGGTCCACCTGCCAGGCGAGCAGTTGATAGGTATACCGGGTTCCCTTCTCCGAATGAATCAGCGCATCGCGTTCGGGGTAGCGCTCTGCTATTTTTTCCAGCATGCCGCCGATGGTGTCGTTTACTGTTTCCATAATCGAATCTCCTTAAACCTTATACCTTATACCCAATGACCCTCTCATTTAATCCGAGTCCAATACAAGGTCAACTGTTTTCCCGCTTCCATGCACCAGATCAATGATGGTAACCTCCGGAGGCGCCAGCAATCGCATGGGCGGTCCCCAGGTTCCGGAACCCCGACTGACGTATAGAAAGGCACCGTTTGTCAGGTTCAGCAATCCCGCATCAATGGGATACAGCATTTTGATAATCAGGTTGAAAGGGAAAATCTGCCCCCGGTGGGTATGCCCGGATAATTGCAGATCAAACAGACCCTTTGACGCCTCATCCAACATTGGTCGATGTTTTAAAACCATTACGAACCGATCTTTTGTTACTTTTGAAAGCAGCTGTTTTTCCGTAAGCCTTCCGTAAACGCCGAACCGGTTTGCCGCCGGATCATCCACACCTGCAATAACCAGGACACCGGGAATGTCAAAAATCTTATTGCTCAACAGGGTAAATCCGGCTGTTTTACAGAATTTCCGGGCCCTTTCAATTCCCACATAATATTCGTGGTTTCCGTTGACCGCAACCTTGCCATAGGGCGGTTTGATCTCTTGAAATTCCACTGCCAGATTTTCGATGCCGTCGATCTGTCCGTCCAGCAGGTCGCCGGTGGAAACCAGAATATCCGGTTTTGCACCACGCACCACGTTCAGAATGCGTGAAAGCCGCTTTTTTCCCATGATCAGCCCCAAATGCACATCGGAAATCTGGACAATCCTCAATCGACCCACTTCTTTCGGGATTTTGGGAGATGTAATGACAATATGTTCCGTCTGAACCCACCTGGCTTCGATCAGGCCGTAAATCCCTCCGGCAACACAGACACAAAGTGCCGTAAGAAATAATACCTTCGGAGATAAAGCCCATTTATCAAATGGCCCCCCCAGAGTATACGCACCGATAAAAACCACCCATCGAACCATATCCAGCACCGCCGCAGCGGCCACAAAGAGGAACAGAAAGCCCATCCAGGTGTAACCCACATACGCCAAAACCCGGGCCAGGGACTCCATTCCCTGCCGCTCCACCACCCGGACCAGGATGGGGCAAATCACCATGAACACCATGAACAGGGCCAACCCTTTATGGAACCCAAACGCCCGTCCGGTTTTCCAGAAGGCATAAAAATGCAGGGACCCGTAGAGGGTAATAAAGACACTTATAAAGATGATTATTCGCACGAACAGACACCCCTTTTAAAATTTCGGGACAGGTTTTTCGGTATCCAGCAGATACATTTTAAAACCCACCGGATAATTTGTTGGAGTTTAACCGATCTCCTTTTTCATGACAAGCACAACGGGTTTTTCATTTAACAAGCTTTTACTAAAATCGCCAGGGTTCCGAAAGACGCGCATTGCCGTTAATTTTTCTCCTTGACATGCAGACTCATCGCTATACAATACCAAATATGTTTTCATTAGACCCATATATGGTACTTAACCATGGCGAAGCATAAATCCACTCACGCCCCCGCTGTAGAGCGGGCACTCGATGTCATCGAGTTTCTGGCAGCCAGCGAAAAAGCGCTGCCCCTTTCAGAGATACTGGCAAAACTCAGCATTCCAAGACAATCGCTGATCAGAATACTGAACACATTGTGTGACAGGGGTGTTGTGGACAGGACAGGGCAAAGGGGCTTTTATCGTCTGGGAATGAAGCTGCTCTATTTCGGGGACAGGCTTCAAGATAAAATAAAACTTCGTTCCATCGGACGACCCCTGATGCAGGAATTGGCTGAGAAAACCCGTAAGACTGTTGAACTCTCTACCTTGGACCGGGATCAACTTGTCTTGATGGAACAGGTTGAGGGGACCGAGGGTATCCGGCTTTACAGCCGTATCGGAAGCGCGTACCCCTATTTCCACGCCGTTGCCGTTGGAAAGATATATTTGGCCCATATGGCCCCTGAAAAAAGGTATAAAGTGCTGACAACCATCGGTCTTCCACCTATGACGGAAAACACCATAACCGACCTGGATGTACTTGAAGCGGAAATCAAGCGAATCAAGGAAAAAGGCTATGCATTTGAGGATCAGGAATTGAGGAAGGGCGTCCGGAGGATAGTGGCGCCGATCTATGATCACAAAAACCATTCCAGCCGTTCCAGCCACTTTGACGGAGTCGGCCTGGTGGGTTGCATTGGGGTTGCCGCCACCATTTTCAGTTTTGAAATCGACGACAAAGAGAATCTGGCTCGGCAGGTTATGGAAACGGCAGACCGAATCTCCTACGGCATGGCTAAAACAAAATGAGAAAATTTTTTCATCCTTCCCATATGGTTGTTTTCGGTGTAGCGGACAATCCGAGAAACTTAGGCAAAAATATTATTTCCAACTCCCTGGAAATGGGTTTTAAAGGGACGATTTATCCGGTAGGGAGAGAACCCGGCAACGTACATGGGAAGAAGATCATAACCGACCCCCGGTCTTTGCCCGAAGGGATCGATTTGGCGGTGATCCTG
>CAYPQJ010000128.1:0-12507 GCA_964412835.1 uncultured Desulfobacteraceae bacterium
AAAAAAAGCTGTTGTCCACGTATGGGTATACCCAACTGACTTGACCGCCCCAGTGTCCCAGGATGAACTCCCTTGTAAGGTTTCGCGTGTTGCCGTCCGCATCCAGTGCGACGGCGCCGTCTGGCGTTACGTGATGGATCAGAAGATAGGCCGACGGCCCATGGTCCATACCGACCGGCATGTCGATCCTGAAAGGCTTTTTCAACATGGTGTAATATTCGACCGACAGTGGAAATGACACCAGGCTCATCTGAGTGCCGCCGTGATTATCTTCAGGGGATAGGGATCCCTCAGCCAGATCAAATAGTCCGGCAATACTTTGCATTTTGGTCAGAAAAAGGGACGGGTGCGGCTTTTGGGCAACGGGTTCAATGGAATGTTTTTCCGACCCCACATCTGAGTTGGAGCGGAAGAGATGGTCCCTGAAAGTCCATACGCCTACGCCTGCGGCGATCATGAAAAAAAGAATCACCGGCAGAACCCATTTCCACCATGTGCCTTGTCCGGAACCGGGGGGGCGGTTCCCATTCGCTTCGATGCCGCCGCGAAGGTCCAGAATCGCCCTGGCGGTCATTTTCCCGGAAACAGTTCTCTTTTCAGCGATATAGGCCAGGAGGAGGGCCCGGTCGCAGACCGCATTGATACGCCTGGGGTTTCCCCCGGAATAGGCGTAGATCCGCTTGAAGGCCCCATCGGAGAAACGCACATCCCCCTTTCCCCCCGCCACCACCAGGCGATGTTCCACATACCCCCGAGCATCTTTTTGATCCAGAGGCTTCAGATGATACCGTACGGTGATGCGATCGTCCAACTGCCTGAGTGAATGGGCCGAGAGGACCTCTTTCAATTCCGATTGACCCACCAGTACAATCTGGATCAGTTTGTCCTTTTCCGTTTCCAGGTTGGAGAGCATTCGAATCTGCTCAAGGACCGTTCGGGACAGATTCTGGGCCTCGTCGATCAGTAAGAGCGCATTGCCCCCTTCCCTGAAAACACCCAGCAGAAAATGATTGATGGCATCCAGCAGGGCGTTTTTGCTTTCGGCTTCCGCGGGAACCGTTACGCCGAACTCATGGGCAATGGATTTGAGGATTTCCATGTCGGAGACAAAAGAGCTGAAGATGAGCGCACTTTTTGTAGTGTCATCCAGGTGGTCCAGCAGGGCGCGGCACAGAGTGGTTTTTCCGGTTCCCACCCCGCCGGTGATGGCAATAAACCCCTTTCGTTGGTTAATACCGTAAAGCAGGTGGTCCAGGGCCTCCCGGTGATAGCGGCTCAGGTAGAGATACCGGGGATCCGGCGTCAGGTTGAAGGGATGTTCTTTAAATCCAAAAAAGGTCTTATACATGGTCTATTCAAATTGGTAATTGAGGGTTTTGGTTTCGCTGCCACGGCCAATTTCCAGCGAAAGCTCGGCGCCGGACTTGAGCTGGTTGTAAAACGCAAAAGCGTCATCCGGGCTTTTGATTACTTTATTGTCAATTTTTTTGACCACATCGCCGTTCTTGAGGCCCAGTTTAGAAAATATAGATCCCGGTTTGACATGGGAAAGAAGCAATCCGTCCGGTTTGCCGTTCTTGATGAGAGGTCGGATGCGGACCTGGGTCAGCAGCGAATTGATATTGCCAAGGGATTTTTGAAGATCATCACGACCCACCGTGATGGTGTATCCATCATCTCCGTTTCCGGCGCTGCCCCTCCGGGATCCTCGTTTTCCGGTTTTGGCCTGTTCCATTTCAATGATTTCATCTTTTCCCTTAACTTCGAGGATTACCTTTCCCCTCAGGACTTTTTTGATCAATGCCCCCTGGACCTTGTCCCCGGTCTGGTAGAGGCCCTGCTTTTTTTTGCCTTTTTCCTCCATGACGGCAAAGGCAACCCGTTGGGGACCGGAGACCGTGCCCAACAAAACGATATTCAGGCTCGTGGGTTTCAAAGCCGCGATCTGTTCCGCACCCATTTCTTCCGCTTTTCCCTCCCGGTCTACGGTGGGCCCGCCCAACAGACCCCGCCGGCCGATTTTATCATAATGGGCGGGGAGCGGCTGTTTTTCCTTTGTTCGGGTTCTGAAGGTCCCTGCCGCTGTTTCCGGGGATTTTATCGTTAACAGCTGAGCATCCATAAACCGGTAGAAAATATCCACACCCATGTAGACGGCCACAAACAGGGCAAAGAGGTTAAACATGATTTCGGCAAATCGGGTCATAATAGGTTACTCATTATGTAAAACGAAATTTCGGCGACCTGAAGGTGCCTTGAATGACGAAGGACCGTCTCAGACCGTTATGGCCCCCTCGAAAAAGGCTCAGCAGGGCAGGCCCTCCTTTCAAGGTTTCAAGAAAAGCCTCAATGGGTTCGATCGTCCCTTTTAAATTAAGCCGGCTGCGGTCCATGACCCGGTTCAAACGGATGGTTCCGGAAATAGATCCCAGAAACCCTTTTCCGTCAAGAGATACCGAGATCAGGTTAATCGTTCCCTTTTTGAGGGTGAATCGTGCGTTCAATTTCCCAAAAGGGATCGTTTCAAGTCCCAGAAAGGGGTTCAAAAGGTCTATCTTTCCTTCTGAAATATGAATGTCACCGGCTCCGTCCCCCAATATGATCCGGTCCGGCGGGCCCTTGTATGTGATGTTTCCGTTGAGGCTTCCACCCAAATCGCCAATCCCGAAATGAGGCAAAAACGCGTATTCATGGATGCGCATCTTTTCAAGGGACAGGGAAAAGCCGTCTATTTCACCGTCCTTTCCAGGCCGAATATGGCCGTTAATGAACCCGCCATAGGCACGGGCATCAAAAAACCAGGTGGTGTTTCCCAGAATAAGTGATCCCATACCGGGACTGACAGACAACTCCTGCGCCTCAAAAAAAGCGGTTTCAGGGTGTTTTTCCAGGGAAAAGGCCGGCGCCTGCAGCCACAATCCGGGTGGAAACGACGGATCAAGAGATCGGGTGGAAAAAATAACCGGTGGGTCCATCCGGCCTGCCACTTGCACCAGGTACGATTGAAATGTCTCTGACGGGAAGCGGTAATAAAGAAGCGCCACCGCCACCAGAATGGCGTAAAGTGCGTAGCCAATGTATTTTAACCCTGTTTTCATGGGGCCTCAAAAGTGACCACCTGGATGACCACATCCAGTGTGCCTTTTCGTCCTTTATTTTCAGTCGCGGCGCATCGCTTGATTTGAATGGCTTTTTTTGATAACTCGATCAAATACAAATAATCCATGAGTCGTTTAAGGGAAATCTTGTCCAGTTTCATTTCCACCATGGTTTCTTTCCACCCACCTTCACCCTTGGAGGAAGAGGGTTTCATGTACTTGATATGGCGTTTGACCCCGGCTTTACCTGCGGCCTTTTCAAGGAATGAGAAAAGGGTAAATCCGGGCGGCCTTTTCTTGATGACATTTTCCGCAGTATGGGATCGCTCTTTGAGGACCGCATATTCCTGAGACAGCCGAACCATTTCCTCAAAGCCCTTCTCCTTTGTGAAGAGGCTTTTTTGCAGGCGTTTGCGATCCGCCAACACGGGAAAGACCCCGAATTGAAGAAGACAGAAGGCTGCTACCGTAAAACCGGCCAGCTGGACAAAAAGTTTTTCCCGCTTCCCTAGCTGCATTCTTTACCCAACCTCAAACCTAGCCAAAAATCACCTTCCCAGCTTAATTTCAAACAACACCCTGTTCTTCCCCCGATCCAGATTGGCGGAACTGATGGTCGTGGTTTTAAAAAGGGACGATTTCTCAAGACCCTGTTTTACCCGGTCCACCGTGTTATAGGTATCGGTATTGCCTTTGATCCTGACGGAATGGGGATCAATCACCATGCGTGAGACCTTTAAATCCATTGATTCGGGAAGGCGCTCGGAAATTTCCAGCAACAGATCAAGCGCCCTGCCGTTCATCCCCACTGCCTGGCCCGGCGTCGCAACACGCTTCAACTCATTTATTTCTATCTGCGCCTGTTTAACGGGATCCACGATGCGGTTTATATGGGGAAATGTTTTCTTGAACAGGACCAGGGTCCGACTGTCAAGGGCTGCCGCCCGCTGTTTCAGGAAATAGATATCCACCCCCATATCAACGGCCCAGAGGGAAGCGATCACCAACAGCCAGGCCGCAACTTTCCTGAAGACCTTTGAGCGATAAAATGACCGTTTTTGGACTTCAAATCCATTTCTCCTGAGATTCGGCCCCAGTCCCTTGGCGTTATAACGGCCCAATGCCAGCGAGAGGGCGCCGTCCATGAGCAATGGGTCCCATACCGGTTCTGCGTTTTCCCCCAGGCGAATCCGGTCGTCATTGCACAAATCCACGCGTTGGGCGGGAATACCCAACGTTTCGGCTACAGATTGCGATATCCCGGGCAGGGTTGCGCCATGGCCCGTCAAAAACACTTTTTCAGGGCTTTCAAACCGTTTGATTTGATTGGCCTTTCGTTCGGCCCCAAAGGCGTGAATCGTATGGCGCACGGTATTTAAAACCGGCGGAAAGGTCGCTGATGTTCCATTCCCGCAATCGCCGCCGCTGCCATGGACAAAGGAGCGGATGAATACCACCCGCCTTCTCTGCCACAGCACCAGGGTTACCCTTTTTTCCCCCAGGTCCAGCAAAACTCCCTTGCCGGGGTTCCCGGGATTGTTCATCAGCCATAGGGCCATGGGGATACACCGGACACACAACGCTTCCGGATCAATGCTTTGGGTCTTCAGGGTATCCAGCAATTGGCCGACCACCCGTTTTTCGGCAAAAAAAGCCAGAAGTTCCGGCGTATCGGACCGATTTATGGAAAAAAAATCGACGACCAGATCATCGATGGGAAAGGGGACGTTCGGCTCCAGTTCAAAGGAGAGAACTTCCCGTTGCTTTCTCTTATCCTTAAAGGGAACCACCAGGTTTCGATAATAGGTTTCGGCCCCGGAAATGGCAACAATACACTCTCCCCCCGTCAGGTTCATGGATTGGGACAGGGTCGAAAGCCCCTGATGGAGGCTCTCGTCCCCTTTCGTATGAATCCTGGCGCAGGCGGTGAGTTCCCATCCACCGAATCCCTTGAATACCTGGACAGCGGTCAGATAATCGTCATTGATATCGATGCCTGTGACGCTCGGTTGCATTAGTTCTTATTCTCCGGGCCGGTTTTCCACTGGAGGACTTGAGACGGCTTTCCCGGCTCCCGGAAAACGGACACGTTCAGCTGTTGTTCCATTTTACCCATGACACCCGTTGATTGGATTTCAAAATAATCGCTTCTGGTGGTCAGCAAATCGGCATCGAAAACAATGTGATCCATGCCACGCACCTTCTGGTACCATTTGGGATCCGCCAGGTCGTTTGTGGGGTCCTCCCGGTAAGCGATCATATCTCGAACCATTTCTTCGTCCATCTCCGCTGACAGGGCCTGCAGAACCACCGGTCCGGCCGTATTGATATTGATTTTCCCGTCTCCGTGGACGCTCAGATAGGGCATAATTCCCTTTTTTTCAGGCGTGCCGTAGACCAGCTCTTCGCTCATGCCGCGTATGAGGGTCAACCGGTCCAGAGATGCCAGGGCGCCATTAGTGCAGGCATAGGGTGGTTCCAGGCTCCGGTAATAACCGGATTCGGCACCAAAACGGGTTGTTTCATCGTCCGGGTCAAGCCAATCCTTGATGAAATCCATCAAATTTGAAACCTCATCCGGATCAAGAGCAAATGCTTTCGAAAGTAGAAACCGCTGAAACAGGTCTCTTTGGGCCGGGCGCCAGTCGCCCTTATCATCTAAGAGCTGGTTGATTTGAATCTTTCCGCAAAGATCTGAAATTTCCACCATGAAATGGCCTTTTTCAAACAGTACGGTTGATTGCAGTGAAAGTTCCCTGGATTGCGCCCAGGGTTCCCGAAGGGTGTCCACGTCATTCTGCGCTTTGTCCTCTGAAAGTACCATCATGGCACACTCAAATCCTGAACGGGCCACCAGGCGAAGTCGGGTGGCTTCCTTAAAATTAGAAGACCCATAAAGCCCGGACCATACGGAGCGGTTGAATTGAAGGGTCACCACCAACATCATGCTGATCATGAGGAGGGTGAGAACCAGGGCGAAGCCTTTCTGATTTTTCAACTGTGAAGCCTTTGGCATTTTTACCCCTCACAGAATGGGTGGCAGCGCAACGCCGGTTACGAATTGCAGGGGGTTTTCCGGTGAAATGGCATTTTCAAACCCAACGGAAATCTCGACCCGCGACGGCAATTGTGCCATGCCGCTGCTTTGGGTGGTGTCCCATGTGTTGTGGGCGTTACCGTCCCTGTCATAGTAGATGAAATCCAGCCACTTTAACCCCTCACAAAGCAGCAGGCCCCCCTGTCCCTCTTCAGCGCTTTCCAGGTAGTCCAGGGTGTCGGAGCGGTAAAGGGACAGGTCGTCTGTTTCTTCCTTATATTCCGTGTAATAGTGGACCTCCGCAGGGCCTTCCGCCTGGCGCCCGGTCTTGAAGGATAAATGGGCAGAGGTCAGGAAACGAAGGGTGTCCGCACTTTTATCATCCAACTGATGGTCTTCTCCCACGAAAAGAAATCGTTGCCGGGGCGCACCGGTTTCAGGTAGTTCTCCTTTGGACAAACCGCCCCCGCAGACGGAAGCCAGGTCCTCGGAAATCCGTTCCAGGGCCACCCGGGCCGTGGCATAAATTTCTTCCTGAGTTTCAGTTTCGTTCACCACCTTGAAAGTCCCTGAAAAAGCACCGAAAACCGCAGACACCACCAGAACCAGTATGAAAATTGCGATGAGAATTTCCAGCAGTGTGAACCCCTTGTCTTGGTTCTTCGTTCCTGGTTCTCCGTGATTCGTTCTCCGTAACGCGTCACTCGTCACTTTTCACTTCTCACTCTTCACCGTTTCAAGTGGAAAAAACCGGTACAGCCTGATATCATATGAATAAAGCTCACCTTCACCACAGGTGACTTCCAGATCAATCCGCTTGAGGCGGCCTTTCATTTTTTCAAGGCCGGGCAGATCGGCATTCTGTACGGACACGCGCCAGGCGTATCCTGCGAACACATCGCCGAAATCCCCTGAGTCCGAAGCCAGGTTCCCCATCCCGGTTACCGCCATCTCGGCCATTTTCCCTTGGGCCAGCAAGGCCGCCGTGGTATGAAAACGGCTTTCAGCTGCCAGGCTCAGGCTTCTCGACTGCAACCCCAGTACCGCCGCCAGGGCGATGGCCAGCACGGCAACGGCGATCATGACTTCCAGAAGGGTAAATCCTTGCGGTTTATGCCTCATTCTCGAAATCAACATATTTTTCCAGCACTTTAACCTTTCCCCCGAAAGGGCTCAGCACTACCGTAAATCGTTGGCCATCGTCATCACCCAGATGGATGGCGGAAGGCTGAACATACCCCTGTTTGAAAAACAGGATAACGGCTTCCCCTTCGCCGACTTTGCCCCCCTCCTTGAACCATACATCAAGGATTTGAACATTACGGGGAAGTTTTTCGGCGTTTTTTCGAGCAAGGGCCTGCTCTTCTTCGGTCATGGTGGTAAAACCGATCCAGTATTGCTGCCGCACCATATCCAGATGGAGGCCGTAGGTTTTTTGTTCCCGTACGGCCTCGTCTCTCAAGTTTTTCGCCAGTCCCACCATGCGAAGTGTGGTGCGCTTCAGATCATCGCTCAACAGGGCGGTTCGAATTTTCGGCAGGGTCAACCCGATCATCATGACAATGAGGCTTACCACCACCACCAGTTCGATTAGCGTAAAGCCTTTGTGGTTCCGGGTCAAGGTTTTGTGGCACCCTCCGAATAAGCCTTTATTCCTGCTCCCAGCTGTTGACGTCCTTATTCTGGTCCTCTCCTCCGGGCTGGCCGTCGGCCCCGTAGCTCACCAGATCAAAGTCATCATGAAGGCCGGGGCTGAGGTAGACGTATTCATGACCCCATGGATCTTTGGGTACTTTCCCCTTTTCAAGATAACCGCCCTTTCGCCAGGCCCTGGGCAGTTCCCCCGTAGCAGGCGCCTCAACAAGTGCCTGCAACCCCTGTTCAGTGGATGGATAGACCCCGTTGTCCAGTTTGTAGAGCCTTAGCGCAGTCTCCACACTCTCCATCTGTACCCGGGCTTTCATCCTTCTGGCTTCCTCGGGTCTGCCCATGATCCGTGGAATAATCAACCCGGCCAGAATTCCCAGAATAACAATGACCACCATCAGTTCAATCAGTGTGAAACCGTGAACGTTCAAACGCTTCCTGCACATGTTCTGTTCCTTTCCCGTGATACTCTTTGCTATCGGATCATCTGGTTTAAATCAAAGATCGGCAGCAGCATGGAGACAACAATAAAACCGACGGTAACGCCCATGAACAGGATCATCACGGGCTCCAGCATGGAAGTCATAACCATGACCTGTGATTCCACTTCCTGTTCATACATGTCCGCAATTTTATCCAGCATCTCTTCCAGATGGCCACTTTGTTCTCCGGCCGAAATCATCTGTACGGTGATGGGCGGAAAACAACGGTTCCCCGTAATGGCGGCGGCAAGGGCGTTCCCTTTTTCAACCGCATCCATGGCGTCGTCGATAACTTCCGTAAAAAGTTTGTTTCCCACCACATTTTTGACGATGTTCAGGGCGGTCAAAAGCGGTACGCCATTTTGAAGCAGGCTTCCCAGGGTTCGCGCAAAACGCGCCACCGCCGTTTTAATATTAAACGCGCCCACAAGGGGAATGGCCAGTTTAAACCGATCCCATGCATACCGGCCCTTCTCCGTATTTTTCAACCGCCAGAACAAAACCATGAGGGCTAACGCCATGGCAAGCACCAGCCACCAGAACTTTATGAGAAAACCGCTGACCCCTATGAGAACAACGGTGGGCAGCGGAAGCGCCTGGTGCATTTCATGGAAAATCCGGGTGACATTGGGGACCACAAAGGCCACCAGGAAAAAAACCACCACCACCCCCACACAGCTCATGAGGACCGGATACGCCATGGCCGCTTTCAATCGCCCTTTCAATGCCTGCTCCTGTTCGCTCAAATCGGCCAGTCGGTGCAATACCAGCTCGAGAGATCCCGAGGCCTCTCCGGCCCGGACCATGTTGATGTAGACATTAGAGAAAACCCTTGGGTGACTGGAAAGGGCGTGGGCCAGGCTGTTGCCTTCATTGACGGATTCCTTGATCTGGGCCAGCACACGTTTGAACGCCGGGTTTGAAACCTGCATGAGCATGGCCTCAAGGGATGCCACCAGGGTAATGCCGGCGCCCAGGAGAATCGCCAGTTGACGCGTTGCAACCGACAGCTCACCCAGTTTGATCCGTTTGAAGACAGGCCATCGAACCGTTTTGGTTTCCGCGGATCCTTTGGTCGAGGAAGCGGATGCCTGAACGCTGACGGGAAAAACGCCCGTTTCCCTTAATTTCTGTCTTGCCGCGATGGGGCTGTCGGCATCAATGATCCCATCCCGGTTCTTGCCGGCCCTGTCCAGGGCCCGGTATTCATAAACGGGCATTTTGGTTTGCTCCGGCTCGATAAAGGTGTAAGGCATCAGGCATAAGGTATAAGGTATTTACAACGGAAACCTTAGGCCTTAAACCTTAGACCCTAAACCCGCAAGCGGCATCCTAACAACCCCCGTACACCCTGTCAACAACATGACGCTTCGCGATTTCCCCGTATTCAATTTTTGATGACCCCAGCCTGTTGCCGGGCTGAATTTTTACCAGACCCATCACATCCCCCTGAGCTGAACTTTGAGAAACTCCCTTCGATTGACCATAAGGGTCTCCTTCAGCCTTGGGTTCGAGATATTCCGGCTTGATGCGGTTCACCAATTCATGTATTAGATGTGTATTCGGTGCAAAATATCAACCCATAAGGAGAGAAAATTGAAGCGGTTATTCGTATGGTTCACAGTGCTCTTTCTGGTGATTGTATCCGCAGACGCTGTACCGGCCAGGGTCACCATCGGGGGGCGGGTATATGTGGATTGCTACTATGTGGAGAGAAACAGGGAAAATGCGCGATATAAAAATCTCGGTAACAGTTCATTTACCAACACAGCCATACAGATTCCCAATATTACCCGGTTCAATGTGAAGTGGACCAATGAAGATAACGTGGGCATGTATATACAGTTGGGCCTGGGCCAGATCAGTGGCGGTACAGTCCTAAGCATGAGCGACGGGGTGGATCTCAGGCACGCTTACGGCTGGTGGGATCTGACAGAGAACTTTCAGGTCCTGGTCGGAAAAACCACAACGCCCATTTCTCCCCTGTTGCCTTACCAGATGCTGGGTACCCGATCAGGAAGCCTGAACATTATCGGTGAGGGCTACGGCGAACTCTATTCCGGACGTTTTGCCCAGATCAGGGGAACCTACCATATTACCAATACCATACGCCTTGCCGTGGCCCTGGTGGACCCCAACGGCGACGCAATGGTTAATTACACGGCCATTCCATATCAGACCGATACCAAACTGCCCCGGATCGACCTGGGGCTTCCCGTTTATGCGGGTCCTGTCAGCATCTACCCCAGTTTTCTCTATCAACGACGCAAGGTTGATTTCCTTATCCATCATCCGGATATTGATGGGATTGACAATCACATCGATACCTACATCGGAAGTCTGGGTGTCTTGACCGCATTCGGTCCCTTCCAGTTTAGCGCTGAAGGCAACTGGGGGCGGAACTGGAGCAATACCGGCGGTGGTATGGGCGTCAGCCCACCGGCCAGAAACTCAGCCGCCACAATCTATGACCGCCGGCTGGACAATACCACAACCTACGGCTGGTGGGTGGACGGTTCTTACCGTCTGGGAATTGTGACGCCGCACATCATGTACGGGCAGATGAAAAGCGAGGGGGACAAGAATCCCATGCGGTACAAATCCTGGTTCTGGGGCATCAGCATCCCCATCCAGTTAGCCAAGGGCTTCAAGCTGGCTCCCGAATTCATGTGGTATGATGATGGGGACGACAACCGGAATGAGGGGGACAATCGGGTCAATAACGGCAGATATGTCATCTACGGTGTTCAGTTTCAGTTCCGCTTTTAGTGTCCATCCACATGGGTCAGCAGTTGCCGCCAATCCGGTCGGCCTGGCAGGCCACCCAGCTTTCACGGCCCGGAATCTCACGGGGCTCAATGACGGCTGTGTTTATTTCAGGAGTGCCCTCCAGCAATTGACCCAGAGGGACCATATTCGCCCCCATGGATCGGACGGATTTCAGGAATCGGTCAAACATGCCCAGGCAGGCGATTCCTTCCACCTCGGCATGGATTGTCAGGACGTTCAGTTGGTTTGGACGGATCAGTGACAGCATATAATCATTAAAATTATGCGCGTCGATGCCCCCGTGCCCCACCGCTTCATCGTAGGTGGGGAGCGTTACCGGGATCTGTGGCTGAGAAAGGGTTTTCCCCGCCACTACCGGATAGAAGATGCTCTGGCCCCGGCAGTCACTGTTGTAGGTGAAGGGAAAAGCAGCTTTTTTAACGAGTACCTGATCCCGGCATTTCCAACCGGGAACGGCGGAACAGGTGGGCTTCCGCCCCAGGATTTGCGTCAGAGCGGAAACGCCCCGGTTCAGGGCATGTGAGATGTCTTTGGCCGTCATGACATCGATTTTTGCCTGCCAACCATGATGATCCCACCCGTGAAGCCCCGCCTCATGGTTGGCCCGGGCGGTTGCAGCGATCAAATGGGGCAGTTTGAGGCCAATCACCGGTCCCGGCCAGGCGGTCCCCCTTAACAGGATATCCCATCCATAGAGGCTGGCTGCCCGGGTTCTCATCATTTTCCACAAGAAGTGGGGACGCAGCAACCGCCAGAGGTGACGGCCCATGTTATCCGGTCCCACGGAAAAAAAGAATGAAGCCCGAATGTCGTATTTCGCCAGAAGGGCGCCCAGAGCAGGAACCCCAACCCTGGTTCCCCTCAAAGTGTCCACGTCAATGCGCAGGCCGATTTCCATTGAATCCAACCGATCCTAAATCCTACACATCCTGCAGGCTGTTTTCTTCATGATGAACGATATCAAAATCCCCGGAACGAATGGCTTCCCGCAGAAAATAATCGAGGGTTTCTTCTACGGAAGCCTCCAATGCGATGGAAGGTTCCCAGTTCAACAACCGTTTGGCATTCCGAATACTGGGCTTTCGGTGTTCCATGTCCTGGTATCCCTCGCCGTAATAGGTGCGGCTCTCCACCTCCCGCAAACCGGCAAAGGGAGGGAACTTTTCTTTGAGGGGGTGCTGGTTAAATTTGTCCACCAGAAGTTCCGCCAGCGCACGAATGCTGAACTCGTTGTCGGGGTTTCCGATGTTGATGATCTGGCCGTCGCAGACACCACCTTTGTTTTCGATGATCCGGAAAAGGCATTCTACCCCGTCGGAGACGTCCGTAAAACATCTTTTCTGCTCCCCGGAATCCACTAGCTGTATGGGGGTTCCTTCCACCAGGTTCAAGATTAGTTGGGTAATGGCCCTGGAACTGCCGATGCGGGCGCTCATGAGGCTGTCCAGCCTGG
>CAYPQJ010000129.1:0-12488 GCA_964412835.1 uncultured Desulfobacteraceae bacterium
GGCGGAACAGGAATTGACCCGGCCCATGAGGACCATTGCCGGCAATATTTTAGTGAAAAACGGAGATTTTCCGCTGGTCAGTGTTCGAACCGACGCCCCCATCCCCAAAAACAGCATCTTTCAGGTCATGAAAGAGATTCAATCCACCACCGTCAAAGCGCCTGTATCCATTGGCGAGACGCTCATCAAAAACCCCGCGGGTACGGACTGCAGCATCGTTGCCACCCGTCATGTGACCCCCGCTTAAGGGTCTCGAAAAATCCTGGACCGTCTATTCGGGCCCACTAACGGCGGAAACCATATGCCAGTGTGAAGAACTGAGGGCTCAAGGCAGTCAGGGGCTCCCGGAGCTTTGCAAGTTCTTCTTCGGGTCCGTGGACTTCCAAACGGGTGAGCTCTGAAATTTTCAGGGCTTCTTCCAGCAGAGAACCCACATTTTCGAGGTGGGCTAACAGGCCGTCGGCATCTTCATAGCCTTCACGACAATGGACCTGGTCTCCGTCAAAGCTGAATCCATAATAGAGACATTTGGACTCCCCATTGGTTTTTTCAACAAACTGCTCACACAGCGCCTTAAACGCCTCAAGTTTGCCGCTCTGAACCTTAAAATAGGGTACAATTGTACAACATCTGTCTTGCGTTGCCATGGGGTCCTCCTTAGTTGGGATGATACTTCAATAAACAGGTTAAAAATGTAAGATAGTAGTGTACCACAAGTCGTGTCTGAGTCAAGGATTTGAACGAATTTAATGTTGAATTTGTGCGTCACAAAGACAAAGAAATAAAACCCTTGACAGCTATAGACGACTGGTCTATTATTTCGAAAGGTTTTAGACCGTCACGCAAAAGTTATTTCCGGTTACAGTGCCCACAAGGGAATCGCAAAGATTTTTAGGAAACCGTCAGTTATGAAACAAGACACAAGAGCAAGGCTTTTGGAAGTGGGTGGAGAGATTGTCCACCAAAAAGGGTATAACAGCACTGGAATTCAAGAGGTCTTAACGGCGACAGGGGTCCCTAAAGGTTCTTTTTATTTTTATTTCAAGAGTAAAGAAGATTTTGGGCTCCAGCTAATTGATCAATACACTGATTTTATCTGTGACAAGATAGATGAATATCTGAGTGATCAGAGGGTACTCCCAATTCAGAGACTCAGGAATAGCTTCAAATGGTTTGTAGCCATTTTTGAACAAAACGACTTCAAAGGTGGTTGACCCATAGGGAATCTCTCCCTGGAGATGGGAGATATGAACGATTGTTTCCGGGGAAAATTGGAAAAAGCCCTCGATAAAATAAAGATTAAAGTAACCGAATGTCTCAATGAGGCACAGGAAAAGAAAGAGATTTCTCCTGCCTTGGATGTTTTTGAAACGTCCGATTTCATTATGAGCAGTTGGCAAGGCGTCTTGCTCCAAATAAAGGTAACAAGAAGTACAATTCCTTTCAATATCTTTGACAAAATGATTTTTGAAGTCATTTTGAAATAAAATTTTTTCTGCCCACTAATTGACCGGTCTAATTGGAATAATTTGTAATCTCGAAATTTTTAAATCCGCAATTGTTCGTAAAAAGGGCTCTTTACGAGCCCATCAAGATAGGGAGGTAAAAAAATGGCATTAATCAACACCGTTTCACCGGAAAAGGCTGAAGGTAAAATTGCAGAACTGTATGCGCCCATCCTGGAGATGGTCGGAAGTGTTCCCAAGTCATTGGAAATGTGGAGCACCAGCCCGACCTTGTTGGAACTCCAGATGGGTTTTATGGGGTATTTCATGCAGCATCAGACCCTTGACCCTACCCTGACCACAACGATCCGTTATCTGGTGTCCGTAGAATTCGATCATCAGTACTGTGCCAATTTCAATGGCCAGATGTTGGCCAAAATGGGCGGACTGTCCGAGGACCAGCTCAAGGCCATCGGAGCCAACCCCGAAGAGGCCCCGCTGGACGAAAAAGGCAAGGCCATGCTTTTGTTTGTGCTTAAAGCACTCAAGGCGCCTCAGACGGTGGAAGCAAAAGATCTGGATTCCTTGCGGAACCTTGGCTGGACCGACCAGGATATATATGAAGCCACGGTTCACGGCGCCAATATGGTTCTCTCAGGCACTTTGTTCAAAGCTTTCAAAATGGGAGAATAACGGACTCATGTGAATCCAAATACCTTGCTGAAAAATGGGGAGATGTGGAGGTCGTACATATATGACGACCGTTTCGTTGGATAGATGCGACACTTATGAAACCGGGACATTAGAGGCTGTGGTTCGCAAGGTCGTGGACTTGACGGGAGGAATCTCCCGTTTTGTGAAACCGGGGGACCGGGTGCTGATTAAGCCCAACCTGCTTTCCGCCAAGACCCCGCGGTGGTCCGGGCCGTTGCCCGGATGGTGCTTGAGGCGGGTGCAAAACCCGTCATCGGGGACAGCCCCGCATTAGAGCCATTCAGGAGGGTTTCAAAGAAGTGCGGAATGGCGGATGTGGCTGAGGAACTGGGGGTTGAATTGGCGGCACTCACCAGTCCCAGGCCCGTTTCTTTCCCCCAAGGGGCCGCATTCAGGCAGTTAGAGATTGCGTCTTTAGCCATAGACGCGGATGTTGTCATCAACCTCCCTAAGTTCAAGACGCACTGTCAGATGCTCTTTACCCTCGGCGTGAAAAACCTATTTAGCGTCATTGTTGCTCAACGCAAAGCCGAATGGCACCACATGGCAGGTGTGGATCGAGATACCTTTGCTTCCCTGCTCCTTGATATCTACCTCACCGTGGGGCCGCCTCTGACCATCTTAGATGGGGTATGGGCCTGCCAACGGCAGCCCGAGACCCATGGGCCTGGTTGCGGCAACACGGGACGCCGTCGCACTGGATGTGGCCATTTGCACGATGCGCGGGGTGTCGTTGCGATCATTCCCCCTCTACCGTGTGGCAAAATCAAGGGGTATCGGTGAAATGGATAAAATCTTCTTCATGCTCTGCATTTTTCATCTGATCTAAATTCGAGGATATCGAATGCTGAATCTGATGTACTCATTTTCTTAATAGCGGTCCGGTGAGATCCAAATCCACACATAATTGAACCCTTGCGCCCCCTCATCATAAAAAACATAATGCTATCATGAAGATCGGAAATATCCACCAAAATGAACAACCGAAAAATTCTGAACCGAACATCTGTATCACCTTCTTGGGACTGCTTTATAGGGGTTAAGACTTCGTCCTTTCTGGTATGTCAGGCTAAGGGAGTTATCTTACAGTCTTCAAACGATACACTCCCTGGCAAATGGAACCTTAGTTTTGCGTTCATAATCCCAGTAACTTCCATCCCTTCGATAACTTTGCAGTTGGTAGATTTGACCGAATCAAGTACAGTTTCGGTCGCGGAACCACATCTCAGAACTATTACAGCTTCATGTTGTTCCGCGCATTTCTGTAGTTTCTTACGTCGTCCTGAAGCCCACAGATGCGGTTGCCAAAGGGTTCTTACCAAAATATTCCATTTAAGTTAACATCGAAGTTTGATATACTATGGCGCATGCTGGGTGATGGGCCGATAAAGGAGCCCCAAAATCACCTTTATCAACCAACGACGGGAGAGAATGCCATGCAGCCAACACCGGAACTCTTAATGAAAGGACTCCAGCGCAGGGCCCAAGAAGGTTTTCAGGGGTATCCACTTGCTATCGTTGCTTTCTATGGTCACAATGACAAGATCGCAACCAAAGCGGTTGTCGGCATCATAAAGAAAGCGGGCGGTTCACCTGAAAGTATCAAAAAATGGCTCTCCAAAAAAGGTGACCTTCGCAAAGACGTAACGACCATCAAAGAACTATTCAGGTATATCGAAGCCCATCAGGCCCTGAGCGTGGCACTTGCACCTGGTATCTACAGCTGCCCCCATGAAGCTGGAATCGACTTTCCCGAAGGTGAAACTTGTCCGCATTGTTCGTTCTGGTCAAATATCAAAAAACCGGATCTTTTTAAAACAGTCAAGTTCTCAGCTACTCAAGATCAGCCAACCCGGATTCTTAAAGTCTTGACCGAAGCGGCGCGGAAAAAAAAGACACTGCCCTATGGGGATGTCATGAAGTCAATGGGCCTGGCTTACAAGGATGCGATGCATCGGAAAATATTCAAAAAGGATCTCAGAGTGGCGAATCGACGATCGGAGCTCTATGAACACGGCCTGCTGATTTCAGCCCTGCTCGTATATAAAATTCAGTATATCCCGGATGATGATTTTTTCCTGATGGCGCAAGAACAGGGTGTGTTTACACCTGGAAAAGACTCTAAAACAGCATTTTTCAAAGATCATCTTGAACGTATCTTTAATTTCTACGAAAAAAAAGAGGGATAACGGTACATTATGTATTCCTTTTCTTTTTGATTAGGACCGGCACCACCCATCAAAGATATCGTGGTAGAGAGGGGACACATTCTTTTTGTTGAAGATCTTTCTCTTTTTTTATGGTGCCTGTTAATCGACCACGAAAAGGGAGCTATTAGAATCATGGTTACAAAAGCTGTTGTGCTGATGAGCGGTCAGCACAGCGGTGTAGATATTATTATCAAAGTTCTATCGGGCTGACACAATGCCGATTTCGGACTTTCGAGGCAGAAACAAACAGTGTAAGAAAGGGAGGCACCATGAAATTCTTAAAAGTGAAAATGGGAAACCGGGAAGTGTCAGTGGAAGAGGTGCCGCAGGCATATCGGCGCCAAAAACCCCCTGATCGGAACCATTAAGGAAAGTAACGCTGGGGGCACGGTATTCCGGATGGCGCACAGGTCAGCGACCTGCTCGGCCATCTGGAGTTATCCGTTACAAAAGGGTGCGTCGTGGTCGTAGAAGGGCGGGTCGTTAAACCTACCGGTTTTCTGGAAAACGGTATGACGGTGCACATCCTTCAGGCCGGGGGATGACGACGCCGGTTGATTCTTAAGACTCTCCTCTTTTCACGCTTTCTGCAACACTTTTGGCATTTCCGGCCAAACTTGGTCTTTTGTCAGGCGGATCAGTTGAACCATTGACAGGGCCAGGTTTTCAAGGGCATGAAGCAGCCATTGGTTCTCGTAGAAACCGTGGCGCACCTCTTCCAGAGATTGCATGCTGTGGCCGGTGTGATAGATGAAGCATTGGGGTGGCAGGATAAATCCATAAAGACTCAGAATCAGCATGATTTCCTTTGCGACGTTATCTTGGCCCAGTTCGCTTCCAGCCACCACGATGCCCCCCACTTTGCCCTGAAGGGGGTTGGGGGCCTTTAAGGTGCCGTCTGCCATCTGCTCCACCAGATCAAAGCATTCGTCCAGCGATTTGGTGGCTTTTTCACGGGGAACGGGTGGCGCTTTGAAGCTGATCCAGCGTTCAAGGAATTGCTTTAAAATGCCTGCCATACCGAACATATACGTTGGGGATGCAAAAATAATCCCGTCTGCTTCGATCATCTTTCGAGCTACCATCGTGAAATCGTCATCAAAGCAGTCGCATAGATAGTGGCACCGGGTTTCCATATCAGAGAAACACGCTCGACAGGGATGGATATTCATTTGACTTAAATGAATCATTTCCGTGTGGCAGTCGTTACAAGATTCCCGAATGGTATCCATCAAACCCTGCAGCATCATGGTGCAGAGGGATTCGTAAAGGGCGTGGCTCCCGCTGATTCGCGGCGAACTATTGATACCCAGAATTCGGATCATTGATGGTTACCCTATTTCAGTGTTATACTGAGACCCATTATTTCGGAAAGAACCCTTTTGCAACCGCATTTGCGATCAAAGCGGCTGCATGGTCGTGTATCTCGGGGGCCGGCTTTTTCATTGGCTCAATGATCAATAACAGGTCATGACGTGTAACGCCGTTTTCCCGCCATGTCCGCCCCTCAGTGACATAGCCATGCAAAATCGGCTGAAGGCGATCTAAAATGTGCGCGAATATTGCTTCTTCGGATTCTTGGTTCTCAAATTCATGCCACAGGCGAAGGAGGATTCGCGCCTGGTCACGGGGCAGCAAATTAAACAGGCGATCAGCGGCTTTAGCCTCCTTGTCAATTTGCTTGCGCCGTTGCGCTGTATCACAAAAGTGAACATCGCCTGTATCAATCTCGACAAGATCATGTATCAAAAGCATTTGGAGCACGCGCAGAAGGTTCAATTCCCTCGGGCAATGATGCTCTACCAATAGCATCGCCATGATGGCCAGTTGCCATGAATGTTCCGCAGCGTTTTCCCGCCTCGATCCGTCGGTTAGAAGGGTCCAGCGAATAATCTGTTTTAATTTATCGGCCTCGAGAATGAATCGAATTTGTTGCTGCAGCCTTGTCATATGGCATTGACCGATGCGGCAGCCATTTCCTGGATAATATGAAACAGCTCATTGGCAGGGATCGGTTTTTTAACCACCCGATCGACACCCACCACCCTTAGTGCCTCGGCGTCCAATTGGGTATCCAGACCGGTCAAAAGCATAAAAGGTGTTTTAGGAATGCCTGCGATCCGACAAAAGTCTAGATGCGCTTTTCCCACTTCCAAACCGTTCATATCGTCCATGCCGAAATCGCATAAAATGACATCGAACCGCTCCTGGCGAATGATCTGCAGACCTTTTTCAGCCGTACTGGCCGTATACAACGCCACATCCGAATCCTCGAACCAGAGTTCCATCATCTTGAGGATATTGGGTTCATCGTCAATCATCAGAAAGCGAAGGCGGCTATCTGACTTGTGCTCCTGTACGGACAAACATTGGCCTCCTGTCGTTCTCATTGACCCCGCCAGAGGTAAAACGATGGTAAAGGCTGTGCCTTTACCCAAAACGCTGGCGGCGCGTATGCCGCCACCATGCTTTTTAATGAGTCCATAACTGGAAGAGAGACCCAAGCCACTGCTTTGAGGCCCTTTGGTGGTGAAAAAGGG
Organism: uncultured Desulfobacteraceae bacterium; assembly: GCA_964412835.1. Taxonomy (GTDB): domain Bacteria; phylum Desulfobacterota; class DSM-4660; order Desulfatiglandales; family Desulfatiglandaceae; genus NaphS2. Next base: position 6,910 of record CAYPQJ010000129.1, read on the forward strand.
TTCAAAAATGCGTTGGATGTTTTCCTCGGAGATACCGTTTCCCGTGTCTGTGAAGGTGGTAAAGACGCGACCATTGCAAATTTCGGAACTGATGGAGAGCGTCCCGCCCTGGGGCATGGCTTCCAGTGCGTTTTTTATCAAGTTGACCGCGACCTCATAGATCTCGGACGGGTTGCCTTCTATCAAGCATCCGGGGGTTCTGAAATAATTCAAACCATACCTTCGCGTTTCAAGAGGATTTTTCCACAATGGCCGCGTCAAGTTCACAGCTTCTTCGATGAGTTCGCCAATTGAAAACACGTGAATTTTATCCGCTAATCCGGCTGTCAAATGGGTAAAATCCTTAATCCTGTTCACGATATCGGCCCCTCTGTGGGATGCATCGATAATATTGCTGAGGGCATCGTTGCATTTTCTGATTTCACCTGATTCAAGTTTTCTGAGCGCCGCTTCACCGGCCCCCATGATGACTTGCAGCAAGTTGTTGAAATTGTGGGCAACACCACTGGCCATTTCTCCGACGGCCGACAGCCGTTCGCTATGGATCAGGGTTTTTTCCATCTGTTTCCGGATACTCAAATCACGCGCCAGGCTCAAAACCGCCGGTTTGCGCTGGTAATTGATCATTCTTGAGTGAAATTCGAATGGGATAGCCTCACCGGACCGGGTCAGAACGTCCACCTCAAACTGAACATTTTCCCCGGATCGGATTTTTTGTCCGATTTCTTTCAGAACATCCATATGAGCCGGGGATACGATATCTTTGAATGACATATTAAGCAACCGTCGGCGGTTGTAACCGAATCGCATACAGGCCACATCGTTGACTTCAAGAAATGCACCCTGGGAATGGCTGATGATCATCGGATCGATGACATTGTCAAAGAGCTCTTTGTATCTTGACAGTTCTTCGATGGTTTTGCGTGTGGTAATGTCGCGAACCAGCGCCAGAAAACATTTGCGCCCTTGGATTTCCACCACAGTTCCAGTCACTTCCGCATCCACAAATGCACCCGATTTTTTACGAAAACGCCTTTCCTGTACATGGACGAAACCGTATTCAAGTGCCTTTCGGATATTTTCCTTCAATCCCCTGGAAGTGGGATGGAGAAGGTCTTCTACACTCATAGACAACAATTCCAATCGCGTGTAAGCGAGCCATTGGGTCGTGTAAGGATTACAGTCCAAAATTTGGCGGGTTTCGGCATCGGCAATATAAATCGCTTCGGGGGCGTTTTCGATGATGGCGCGGAAGTTTGCCTCGGATGTGGTGACTTGATCCAAGGCCTGCTGGAACTCGGCGGTGGCTTCCTTTAACAGGTTGGTGAGGATATAAGACCTACGTTCCGCCTGCGCCAAGAGACTTTCAAGCTCTTTAATCCGCAATCGGAGGCGCTTGATTTCGTTCATGACTAGAACCCGATCACGGATACGGTAGTCGTCTCATTATGAAGATAACTGGTACTGCCACATCTCAGGGGCGAGTATTCACCGTAAGTGTAAAACCCCGCAATCGGTAGGGTGGGATCGATCTTCTGCCGTATCAGTTCGATTTCCTCCCGCGTGCGGCTGCCCAGAACGATTTTCCGGGCCATGCAGGAATAACAGAAAATCATGGCGACCGTGGCATCTCCCAGATCGGATAAGGCCAATCGGGCGGCTTCTTCTGAAGCGTGTAAGACAGAGGCAATATCTCCACAAGTCAGACTCACCTCGGCGCCTTCAGGTATCTCTCCCGCGAAACTGATGGAACCTTCTTCCCGGTTCACTGACATGGTGGCGCGCAACAGGAAATAATTGGTTTTTCCAATATTTCCGGCGGGTCCCACAAGCCCCAGGGGATATTCGACGCCAATCGAGGGTAGCTTATGGGCATATTTTCCCAAAAAACGTTCATATACTTTCAAAGCCGGCTCCCCGTTGAGTTCAAACAGCTTGTTCCCTGAAGCACTCGTAGCCACTTTTGTCAGACCGGTCGGCGTCCAACCACTTCGAACACCGATGCCCAGGCGAAAATCACCCGAAAAACCTAACGCAACAGCGGCATCCGTCAGTATTTTCCTGCCGGCAAATTGCCATGTCCGCACAAATCGGCCATCATCTCCGGCCGTGCCGCCCGAAACCGGGATTTCTTCACCTAAAACCGACGAAATGCCTCTCAGTATGGCACAGCCATTGCTGGTAATGCCGTCTGAAAACAGCTGAAGGTATCGGGTGGATTTCGGTAGGCCCTGCGCCAGTTTGCGGCCGACGTCCTCACTGTCCTGGGAGAGATTTTCTACAACCGAAAGATGAAAATCAATACGATCGGTAACGATCCCGACCAGGACCGCCGACTCACTGCTGAAACCTTCATCGGATACCTCGCCGTCTGTGGTGCAACCGATCAGGTTATCCGTATCCACGGCATCATTGACGCCTTTCAAAAGGTTCTTTACACCCTTTTGGGCCGAACAAAAAAGCCAGCATACATGGGGTTTTTGGTCTAATTTACCGATCAAACCCTCTCCCAAACGTCGCCCCTTGTTCTCCGAAAAAGGCGCCTTTAATTGGACTGTCGCTGCCTTGAACATGGTCTGAACGCTTTCTGAAAAGCTTTAAAATTTAGGTATTTGAAGGAAATATGATTTACGAAGCCATCAGCCGAAGCTCGACAAAACCCTCCGACCCCGATGTAATCGTTTGCGACAGTTGGTCTATATGAATATCCTCCCCATTTACCCGGATGCTTTTGCAACCCCTTCGGAATGCATCCGGTAGATCGGAAAAAAACCATCTCGCCGTATCCGAATCGACCATAATACCCCGCTTAAGGAAGGTTAAACCGATTTCTTTGGCCAGAAGATTGAACAACTTGATGGATACCACTCCCGCACGGTCCTCGACGATCGTATCCGTCCGCCGGTGCGTGATTGTGCTGCGAAAGACGGCCAGGTCTCCACCCTTGCGAAAGGTTGCACCGACCAGTCCCGGCATGGCAGCTGAAAGCGCCAACGTGGCGTCGTTTTCAATGATGGCCGTCGAAAAATCGTCAACCGGCTTTCCCTTCAGGAAGGCCGTGCGGATTCGGTCTTCCACATAGTCAGGATTCACATCAAACTGATTGCAGAGCAGATCCCTGATGCTGGAACCGGTGTGGACATTGACTTTGAAACCTGCCTGCAAAATGGACGAAAACGCCACAACACCCGAATCCATTGTGTCAAACAAGAATTCTGCGGTAAAGCTTGCCTTTTTCATGGTAGCACTCCTCCTCCCGACCGACACCGGGAACCAATCGTATTAATGATGAGCACATTTGGCTGTTTTCAGCCTAACCGCCGCCTATGGCTGGGAAAATACCAACCCTTTCGCCGCCGTGGAGAAGGGCGCTCACATCTTTTTTCACACCATCGATAAAAATGAGTTTGACCTCCTCTTCCGGGATACACAGTCGATCAAGCAAAGCGGATAAAGGCGTGCCTGGTTCAACAGGGTAACGGCATGCTGAGCCAGCGGGCAGGTACTTTTTCAGTGAAGCAAAAAGTTTTATTTCGATAGTGACCGGCATGGGGTGTGTTTATATCATGCTTAACATGTAAGAATGTCCATTTCGGAAAAAATGGGGGGAACCATGCAGGGCCTCCCCCGATTTAACCCTTATATGTGGATGAAAATTAAAAGTTAAAGACCTGATCCAGCTCCTCATCCGTTACCCCGAAGGTCACGTTGTGAGGCGCTAATGCCTCTTCCTTGAAAAACGCGGGCAACCGATCGTCTTTGTTGGTAAACCCGGCTCGTTCGTTGAAATCCCTTTCCATCTTGAGGATGTTCTTGCCGAGTTCCGTGACGTCATCCGCCGTCATGTCCGCACCAAGAAAGCCACCGACCAGATCGACCAGGGACTGAAAAGTGTCTGGTTGGTCCAGGATCGCAAAGGCGATGAACAGGCACATGCCTGTGGCATCAATGGCGGCTGTTGCGATTTGCAGATTTCTGGACAGCTCGACCTGCCCTTCGGGTTTCAAAGGATCCACACTGCCGCCCACACCGAGGAGATTGGTGGCCACGGCATATCCGGCTGTATGATCCGCACCCATGGGGGTGGTGGCATAGGTCACACCGATCCCCTGAACCGCCCTGGGATCGTAGGCCGGAAGCGCCTGTTTCTTGACCACCGGTACCCGTTCCACGCCGAGCACCTGCCCGGTGACCGCCGCACCACTACCCAATATCTTCCCAAGGGGTGTTCCTTCGCCCACTTGCTTGACCAGGTTGATGGCCGCTTCGGCATCACCGAATTCCGCCAGCCCCCCTTCCATGGCCACACCGATGGTGACGCCCATGTCAATGGTGTCCACCCCGAAGTCATCGTCCATCCGGTCCAACTGCGCGATGGCGTCCAGGTCGTCGATGCCGCAGTTTCCGCCATGGGCACAGATGGTTTCGTATTCAACCTGTTTGCTCACATAATTTCCGTCCTTGTCGTAAAAGGTTCCGGAGCAGCGGATAACACAGCCCTTGTGGCAGCCGTGGGTGGCGGACCCTTCACCGCCCCTGGCGTTTTCCATTTCCGCCAGGGCTTCGCCGCTGATCTTGGAAGCACCTTCAAACTGGCCGGATGAAAAGTTCCGGGTGGGATATCCGCCGGCCTCGTTCAACACGTTGGTCAAGACGGCGGTCCCGTATGCCGGCAGCCCTTCACCGGTCACCGGATGTTTCTTCAGCCCTGCCACAAACGCCTTGTTTGCTTCTTTAAACTTTTCCGGGTTTCCCGGTGACCGTGTGGACATACCGGCGTCATCCACCACGATGACCTTAACGCCCTTGGCGCCCATCACAGCGCCGACGCCCCCCCGGCCGGCGTGACGTGTCGGCCGTTGTTCCATGTCCGTAAAGGCAATGGATGCAGCGGACAGTTTCTGTTCGCCGGCCTGACCGATGGAAATGCAGGCGATCTTGTCACCGTATTCCGCATTCATTTTGGCCACCAGAGCATAGTTGCCCAGCATCCTCAAACTGTTGTCCGGGGTGATCTGAACACCGTTCGCATTAATGAGGACTTTATAAAGCGTGTCGTCCTTCGGCTTTCCTTCAAGCACGATGGCGGTATAACCCAGCCGGCCCAGCATCTGTGACGGCTGGCCGCCCGAATTGGCTTCCTTGATACCGCCGGTCAGGGGGCTCTTGCACCCTACAGAGATGCGCCCGGACATTGCCGCAACAGATCCACTCAGCAACCCGGGGGCAATGACCAGTTTGTTTTTTGCACCCAGTGGATGACACAGGGGGGGAACCTCCTTTGAAACGATCGCCGATGTCATGGCACGGCCGCCAAAACCCGCATAATCTCCAAGAGGCCCGGTGCTCACCTTGGGTCCTCCCTCTGCACCCATGTCGATTCGAACAATTTTGTCCATGGCCTTTCCCTCCTTCTTTTTTAAAACGAGTTGTTGTTTATGTTCCACCAATGGGTTTAAATCAATTTCGCCGCCACCGATCGAGCGGCATCCATAACATTTTTTAGTGGCACGTTTTTTTTCACGGCCACACGTTTACAATCCTCATATTCCGGTGACACATTGACGGTTCGGTCTCCG
>CAYPQJ010000130.1:0-12455 GCA_964412835.1 uncultured Desulfobacteraceae bacterium
ACCTGGACTTCCAGCACCTGGTTGAACTGCAGCCCGATCAGCGCCGTCACAAACTGGCTCAACATGAGCATGACGCAGATCAAAATCAGGTATTTTGATCTCAACACCACGTCAAAGCCGCCCCAGATGCTTCCCTTTTCCTCTTTTTCCCGAGCATCCTCAGCCCCTTTTTTCCGGGCCCGGGACAATACCGCACCACCCCTCCGGTTGGCATAGCCAAACAACCATACCCCCAGCAACAACGCCCCGCAGCCCACAAAGATGAGGTTTTTAGAGCCCATAACGGACGCAAGCTCCGAGGTCAGAACGCTGGCCACGATACCACCGATAGAACATCCTCCGGCCAGAAACCCATAAAGGATCTTGGCCCGCTTTTCCGAAAAGGTGGTATCACAAAAAGTCCACAATTGTTCAATGAGGATAACCACATAGATGTCTTTTACAATGAAAGCCATCAGGGAAAATCCCCTGTTTTTGGCTGAAAAGTAAAGATAGAACAGAAGAAAAAAAGCGACCGCCAGGAAATTACTCACCGCAAAAAGCCTGGAAGGTCTGGCGGAAACCACGAATTTATTGTAAACCCAGACCACCGCAGCCGTGGCTAAAGCCGATATGATCCAGACATGGGGCATTCGGGACGCCCCCCAGGATGACAGGAAGAGGGACTCACAGACCGGCCTGATAAAACTATAGCTGAACAACACGAGAAAAAAACAGCCGAAAAGCGGCAGAAAAAGGCCTTTGTTTTCTCCGGTTGCTACGAGAAAATCTTCAAACAATCGTTTTATGGGAGCCATTTTCAATCCTCAAAAATGACCATCCCGCCATGGGGCGGGATGGTCAGGAGAAAGATGGGTGGATAAAATCCGGTCGCAACACAATCGTAAACTACGGCTCCCACTTAACTTTTTCATCCAGGGAAAAGGGTTGACCTGCTTTCTCTTTAACTCCCTTGTCCAGTGCTGCAAGGGCGGGCAGATTCCTTAGATCACTGTTACCCACAAAGGGTCTCGTTTGAAAAAGATAGAGTTTGCCGCCTTTAAAGCCATATTCAATATCCCAGGGCAACGGATCACCATTGACACCCTTTTCAGGGGAAAATTCTCGCTTGATCTTCTCAGCGGCCGCCACCAGAGCGCTCAGCTCCTGCTCGGTCAACACCCGTTCCGCACCGGTTGCGGGGACCATCTGACTGCCCCCCTTCCCTGTTAGAATCAGCATCCGACGGGTGGGAGACTTGAACTGGTTTAACAAAATGGTCTCGTCAGGACTATACAGCAGGGTCTCGGCAGGGGACCCATCCACTGTGCCGCCGACCCCTTCCGCCGTGGCAATGGTCATTTTGGAGGTATCCCCGGTGTCCACATCTGCCGTAATCAATACGCCGGATTTATCGGATGGCACCGATTCCAGCACAACAATGGATGGAAACACCAGATTCGGATCACTGATAACCGTCTGCCGCCATGAAAATGACCGATAGGTAAAGGGAGAGGCCCAAACATCCTTGACACCTTTCAGTACGTCTTGAAAGGTCATGAGATTGAAAATGGTCAAATTAAGTCCCGCTCCGTTAAAGTTGGGCATGTCCTCCACATTGGTGTCGGAGCGTACAAAAACGCCGCGCAACCGTTCCTTTCCGGGACCCACAAAAATTCCCTGCGCTGCTATCTCTTCTCGAAGGGCCTTCACAAAGGACGGGTCCAGATCAATTTTATCGATAGAATAGCGAATGACCTCCAATCTGGGTCGAATCCATTGTGCCAGTTGATCGGACGACATCTTAGGATCCTTTAGCAACCGGTTAAAAAAGGTATCATAGGTACGCCTTACAAATTGATTCAGGGGCTCTCCTTCCGTGGCAATCCCTTTATTCTTGAGATTTTTCGGCAATACCACAGTGGCTTTCTGAAAATGTGCATTATAAATGCCGAAAGGAATGACCGCCCCACGGGCCACGTTCTTTGGAAAATGATATTTCAATTCTCCCAGGAAAGCCGCTTTGGGCCCGCAAACGCTCCCTGAATCCTTTCGTCTCAAATCGTCCAGGCCAAGAACCCTGGTTTCCTTGAGATTCAGTCGCTCGGCATCTATGGCCAATTTTTTGGATTGACCTTTAATTTCCGCATCGCTGGTCCGCTTGATATTTTTTTCATATTCCGACAGAATCAGTTTGTCCACCTGATCCATCTTGCCGGCTTCCTTAAGGATAATGCGACCCACCGGCGTAACGGCATAGAAGAGGGGTTTTCCCTTAACCGGGGGCAGACGTCTGTAGAGCGCATCCAGAAAAACCGCATTGGGGACCCCCAAGGCTCGAGCCAGCAACTGCACGTGGGATACCACGTTCCCCTCATCCTTGGTGATGATCCCCGAGACCGGTTCCAATTCAGCGTTGGTGGTTTCCAGCGCCAGAATATTATCACGGCTGTAACGCTTTTTGTCATGGAAAAAAGCCAGCGGCCCCAAGGCCAATCCCGGATTCAGGGCTCTGACCCCTTCCACACAGGTCTTCCCCAGGATGTGATGTTTCAAATCCAGTTTGCTCAGCAGATTTCCGCGAAGGGATTTAATAATGTTGGCATAGGCCATCAGGGGCGAAGAGCGGATAATGTCGTCATTGATCCGCTGAACTTCCGGAAAAAGATATATCCAGGGCTCCCACACCTCTGAAAATGCCGTTCGAATGGATGCCTGAGCCCATTCCACGGCCAGGCCGGCACGATTGAGAGTACGATTTGCATCTCCCAGGGTCAAATTCTTATTGTTGAGCAGTTTGTTCAACGCCAGGATACCGGTTTCATATTCCCGATGGCTCATGAGCCCGGCCCCGTAACTGCCGGCCAAGGTATCTTTTAAAATATCGATGAGTTCTCGCACCGTCCAATCCCGATTCAGTTCCATGAGTCGGTTGGTCGTCATGAGGATGAGCAGGTTTGCAGATACATTCAGGTTGATCAAATTTACGGCCTCTTCAGGCTTTATTTCCTTGGCCGCCACCGTTTCCCGGGACGCCACCACCAAATCCGCCAGATGGTGAAGCAGCTTTAAAGGGGCATTTTTGGGAATATTCAATATATTTTTGACCTGGTCGCGAATGCCGGGTTCCGAAATATCCGGCAGGTACCCCTTCAACTGACTTTGATCCACATAGGTCAGGCTTCTGATCATTTGAATCAAACGCGTGTATTTTTCGGCGTTTTTACGATCCTGAGGATGTTTTTTCTGAAAGTCTTCGATGAGCGGCACCAGGCCGGGAGAAAGGCGGTTGTGTACCAGATCTTTTACCGGTTTAAAGGGCTTGTAACTGCGGTAAATAACCAGGGAGAGGTTTCTGATGCCGGTGACCTGGCTCAAGTCACATTTGCAGAAAAAACGTCTCTGCAATTCGTATTGCAGCAGGTAATTGTGGAAATCTTTCCAATCGGCAAGAGCATAGTATTTGGCAAAAAATTTGGGTGCATACTTAACTTCAAACTCGGTGCCGGAGATACCCCCATAAGCGCGGGCCATGGTCAGTTTGGATTCCGGGTGGGTTTCCATGTAATATTTTTCCAGGATGAATCCTTTCACCAGGCGATGATGGTCCGGATTTTCATCCCATAAAAACACCTCGTTTGAAAAAATATTCCCCACATAAACGCCGTTTCGGGCAAGTGTTTCACCAAACTTGTTTCGGTAAGCCGAACAGAAGAGTTGACCCACCCCCTGAAGTTCCCGGCAGGGATTGGCTCGAACCCGCATGTTCTTGTCCGCCACCTGCGCGAGCTTCCCGTTGGTACAGGTACAGGTATTCATGGCAAAAGGTCCCTTTCGTTTGGCCGAGATGGTCTTGTAGGCCTTCTTCAATGAGTTTTTTTCCTTTGAGGAAAGTTCGGCCCATCCAGGATCGCAAAAAAACAACGCACACAACGGAATCAGCACCCACCATAATTTTTTCATTGATCACCCTTTTAAAAAAGATATACACTTTGTTATAAATAAATCCGCCAGACAGTTTATGCATTATAGCATTGGCAATATCCCATTGCAACCCTAACAAAGGCCCCGGGGAAAAATGACATTCACTCCCGTGAGAACCCGAAGAAACGCAGTTTTGATTGGGTTTTTACTGACCATACTCTTCACTTTTTCATATGGGTACGGCGCTCCTCAAAAACATGAACCGTCAAAAACCTCAGATCTTCATCATCTCACAGTCCTTTTTACCAACGACTATCACGGCCACCCGGTCAAATTTTCGGATCTTTCCGCACCGGATGTGGGCGGCCTTCCCGCCCGTGCCACGCTCGTAAAGGAAATCAGAAGTAAGTCTCAGAACGTGCTGCTTCTGGATGCGGGTGACCTGAACACCGGGCAATCGGTATCCAATTTTTTCAAGGCAAAACCGGACATCCTCGGGTATAACTACATTGGGTATGACGCAATGGTTCTGGGGAACCATGAATTTGACCATCCCATCCATGTTCTCAGGGAACAGATGGACCTGGCAAAGTTTCCCTTCCTTTCCGCCAATGTGAAGACAAAAAACGGTGACCACCTGGCGATCCCCTACGTTATTAAGCAGTTCAGCGGCTTCAAAGTTGCCATTTTCGGACTCACCACGGCAGAGACGAGGATTACCGGAAACCCCGACCATATCAAAGATCTTATCTTTGAAGATGAAGTTGAAGTGGCGAAACAACTGGTGCCCTACCTGAGAAAACGGGCGGATGTGATCATTGCCCTCACCCATCTGGGGATTTATGAAGGTCTGAACCGAGGCTCCAAACGGTTGGCCACACAAGTCGGGGGAATCGATCTGATCGTGGACGGCAATACGGATACAAAACTGGAGGCCCCCCTGATGATTAATGATCCGGATTCCACTCATCAAACTTTGATCGTTCAAGCGTGGCACTGGGGACTCGTTCTGGGAAGAATCGATCTGTGGATCCGGGACAGAAGTATTGTTGATTTCCGCATGGAACTGATCCCCATCAACCTGAAACGGGTCGTCAAAAACCCCGACGGTAAAAAGGCCTTTCATTTTATTGGAAAGCCGATTAAAGAAGATCCCGAGCTTCTGGCGTTGCTTCAACCTTACGCGGACAAAGTGGATCGATTCCTGGATGAAAAGATCGGATATGCCGAAAAGCCCTTTGAAAACGATGACGGAAGATACCGGGAAACGGCCCTGGGAGATCTGGTTGCCGATGCCATGCGCTGGTATTTGAGGCGTTTCAACCCCGATTTTGCTTTGACCAACAGCGGTGCCATTCGGGCCGGCGTTTCCGAAGGGCCACTGACCCGGAAATCCATCTACAACATCCTTCCCTTTGACAGCTCCGTGGTTTTTCTGAATTTGACGGGCACCCAGGTTCAAAGCCTTTTTGATTACATCGGGACGATTCTGCCGGGTGAAGGCGCTTTTCCGCAGGTCTCCGGCAGCATTCGTTTCACAATGAACCTAAAGAAAAAGACCTGTGAAAACATCCTTATCAACGGCAGCCCCATTGATCACGGTAAATCATACGGGATTGTCACAAATTCATATCTGGCAAAGGGGGGGGACGGCTATGGCGCTTTTCTTAAAACCATCGACCAGTTTGATTCATCCATTTTCCAAAGAGACGCTCTGATTGCCTATATCAAGCATCTGGGTGGAAATCTTGTACCGAAAGTCAACGCCAGGATCAAAATCAACCCCTAAATAAATCTCTTTTCAATCACGGAAATGCTTCCATGACACATAAAACCCCCTCCAAACCGACAGCTCCCGCCCTTCATCAAATTGAATTTTTTCGTCAAGGAATGGCCCTGATGCCGGAGCCTTTGGACAAACGGCCGGGGGTCGCGTTTTTCGTTCCGGGAAACGCCCGACAACTCACCCAGCGCTTCTGCACCTGCACCTTGTCTAAAAGCAGAACCTGTCCGCACCTGAAACACCTCACAAAGGCCTTTAAGACCACACATCAAAAATCCGAACAAACGGTTCTTGAAGATCGTTTTCACGCCGGCATCTGGTATCATTTGGCCGCCATTCTTGGGGAAGCATCCGGTGAAACCCAACAAACGGTTCACTTTAGAACCCAAACCAGTGGAGATAACCAGATCATCAAGGTCACGGACTCAAATAGCCAAACCCTGATTCACTACCTTTCCCAAGACACCGACCGAGTACGTTTTGTGGAACGCTGCACATCAACCAATCCTGATGACGGAGTACCCAACCGGGCCTGGGCACTTTCAAGGCTGAGCGACATCACCCGAACCGACAACGAAAAGAACATGAACGCTCAAGGGTTCAAAACCCGGAAACAGGTCCTTGAAGCGAGTTTCTGGTTTAAATGCGCCTATCACTGTCATCGGGAATTTGAGGCGGGCAGCACGCAAAACAACGAGTGCACCTTTGAACCGGCCATTTCGAAAAAAACCGGTATTTTTACAGTTTCCTGCCTGGCGCCAGATGGTAAACCCCTGGTCCGACTGTTCATCCCCGGAAACAAGGTCAGGACTCTCCTTTCAGCCTTGCAGGAACATCTGCCCAATCAGCATGCTCTTGCCATTCATCCCATACCATTGAAATCCATTTTCAAGATTGCCCAAAATACGGAACTGGACCTGGAAATCAGGCCTCAGATCCAACTGATCCAGGATAATGGAGAAGAAAGTTTTTTCGAAAATAAAGAACTTGAAAAATTCACCTATGGATCCCTGATCTACATCAAGGAAATGGGGATCATGGCCCAGTTGGAAACGACAGGAAGGTCCAGAAAATTCAAAGCACCCGTAAAAATGGTGCTCAAAAAATCCCAGGTGCCCGTTTTTCTGGAGGAATATGAAGATGATCTGGAAGATGGTCCGTTCCTGGTGGACGATACCATCAAAGGGCTGAAAATCCTTAAAAACTTTGACCGCATGGAAGTCAGGCCCGAGGCCCTCGACCGAAACTGGTACTGGCTGTCGGTCCAATACGGTTTCGGCAACCAGAAGATTTCCCTTGCTGAAATACTGAAGACCCGAAAGGCCGGACAACGGTATATCGGCAGCGAAGAGGGTTGGATCGATTGCGCTTCGGAAGCCTTTCAGGGGCTGGAGGATATTGCGAAAAATATTCGAACCGAAAATCACTCAGGCCCCGACGACAGCGTTCGGATCTCCCGCCTGGATCTTTTTCGCCTGCAGACCCAAAACCGTGAACTCTTGGAGATTGAAAGCCGGGATGAATCGGCCGATCTGCTCAAAAAAATGCTCGCCCTCAAACCGGCCAAACCATTTCATAATCCAGCGGGGCTCAGTTCAATCCTGCGCCACTATCAGGAACTGGGGGTCGATTGGATCCATTTTTTATATGAAAACGGTTTTGGCGGTCTGCTTTGTGACGATATGGGCCTAGGGAAAACCCACGAGGTCATGGCCTTCATGGTGGGGTTGATGGAACAGGAAACCAGCCCCGAACCCTTTCTCGTGGTATGCCCCACAACGGTTTTAAGCCATTGGAACAACATCGTCCTCCGATATGCCCCGGCCCTCGATCCCATCATCTACCATGGAAAACAAAGAGACCTGGACGGAGCCCTGACGGGACACCCTCTTCTTCTAACCTCCTACGGCATCCTCAGGCGCGATATTGCGGCACTGGAAACTTTGAATTTTTCCGTTGCGGTGTTTGATGAAATACAGAACCTGAAAAACACACAGACGCAACTCTACCAGTCCGCTAAGAGAATCCAAGCCCAAATGAAACTGGGGCTTACCGGTACACCCATCGAAAACCGCCTGGGAGAACTGAAAGCCCTCTTGGACCTGACGCTGCCCGGATACCTGGGAAAGGATACGGACTTTGAACACCGCTATGTGAAACCCATTGAAAACCATAAGGATGAAGAACGGAGGGCACAGCTCTCCAACCTTATTTCGCCCTTTACCCTGCGCCGCAAAAAAGAAAGCGTGCTGGATGACCTTCCTGAAAAAATCGAAGACATCCGGACCTGCACACTTTCGGAAGATCAGGTGAAGCTATACCGTGATGCGGTTTCCGCCAAAGGGAACGAACTTCTGAAAAACCTGAGACAGGAAGAAAAAACCATCCCCTATATCCACGTCTTTGCCCTCCTCAACCTGCTGAAACAAATCTGCAACCATCCGGCCCTGGTAAAAGGCAAAATCGACGATTATCAAGATCTTCAATCCGGAAAATGGGACTTATTCAGGGAACTCCTCGAAGAAAGCCTTCAAAGCGACCAAAAGGTGGTGATTTACAGCCAGTTCCTGGGCATGATCGACATCATTGGAAAATATCTCACCACAAACGCCATAGATTTCGTATCCCTCACCGGGAAAACCACCAACCGCGAAAAAATCATTCAACGGTTTAACGAAGATCCCGCCTGCCGTGTATTCGTGGGCAGTCTCAAAGCCGGCGGCGTGGGCATCGACCTGGTGGCCGGTTCGGTGGTCATCCACTACGATCGCTGGTGGAATGCGGCAAAGGAGGATCAGGCAACGGATCGCGTGCACCGCATCGGCCAGAAAAGGGGTGTGCAGGTCTTCAAACTGGTAACGGAAGGGACTCTGGAAGAAAAAATCGCCGCCATTATTTCAAAAAAACGAAACCTGATGGACAGCGTGATCGAAGAAAGTGATCCGACCGTCATGAAAAGTTTTACCAGAGAAGAACTCATTGATTTACTGGCAATCCCTCAACTTGAATCTAAAGAAACGGACATTATATGATTGACGCATGATAACCGGTCCTCCCCCCTGAAGTTAACCGAAAAAATCAAAGCATCAATTTCGACATCCTTATCATTTCACCACCGGAAGCGTACCATCAACCCCGATTCACAAGTATCAAGGAAGATATGTAGTGCTTTCCGGGGATGATTAAAGACCATTCTCCGGTATTGTTCCCAGTCCTCCTTGGGACCGCCCGGCTGGCCCAGAATATAAATTTCCCCACCGATGAATCCGGCGCCGGCGCTTATTGCACCACCGCCGACATCACCCGCAATCCCGGTCGCGACACCCACCCCGGCATTTAACAACAGATTCACGAGATGAAGCACCCAGTTTTCCCGTTCGCAGGCCCGTTTTGCATTGTTTCGCAACAGGTTCTCAGCCGCTTTCAGCTTCTTCAGTTTTTCCCCACGGGTTGCCTCCGGCAGATTCAGGATGGGATCAGCGCCGTAGCGCGCTTCCAACGGTCTGAAAAGAAGATCCGCCACACCCAGAGCAGCCAGGCCCGACTGAGACCCGAAGTTGACACGATCCGCGTTGTCGTCGGTAAGGCCCGCCGCCACTCCGAGACCCACAAAGGCCCCACTGTTAATGGCCATCCAGCTCCAATACCAGATTTCACCATGCCGTTTATGGGCCTCCAGTCTGGCTTCAATAAAACGAATGCGATTTTCAATGACAGGATCAGGAAGGTTGGCATTGTTCCAGTCAATCTTTTTGGGTTGTGGGCCGGCACAGGCCGAAACGCCAAAAACCAGAATCAGCCAGAAGAGTGAAATCCATAATACATTATTGATTTGGGATTTCTGTAGATGCGGTGAATAGAGAACCGGCCTACCCTTTCCCATTGATCTTGCCCCTCATGAGGTTGAAGCATTTAAAAGTTACGATCCGCCTTGCCTTCAATTCCATGTCATCGCCAGTCTCGGGGTTCCTTCCCTTTCGTTCCTGCTTATCTTTCACACAGAATTTCCCGAAGCCAGTTATCAGAACATCTTCTCCGGATTCCAAAGTTCGTTTGATGATTTTGAAGAGGGATTCAACTGTAGACAAGGATACATGTTCTGAAAGATTCGAGGTATTGCACACGGAATTTGTCAAACCGGCTTTGGTAACGGTCATTTATTTGGATCTCCTGTGTTCATTATTAGTATCACCTGGTTTTCTGTCGTAAAAAACAAGAAGTTCATTTCCGGGAGAACTGGAAACCGGAAACCGGAAACTGCGGCTTGCCGCTTTAGGGATAGAATCGCTCATATCAACTGCTCACTGAAATAGCAGGAGAATCAGACAATTTCAAGAATTCTATTTTTTTGGGTATCATTTTGACCGGATATGTCAAACCCATATGATAGAATAGTCCCAAACTCAACGAAAATAATGCCAAAAAGCCTGGAATATTCTTGACTGTTTGGGCAGTTTTAATATATTTTTTCTAATCACTTTGAAAATTTGGAATATTTCAAATTCACAAGGTTAATGCGACCTTGCGCTGTGCAAGATGGTTCGCTGTAGCGACACTGATTTTGGCATTAGAGCTGAAGAAATATAACAAGCGCATCGTTCGGATTCCTACACCCTTCGGCTTCCGGGAACCGCATGTGCTATCCGTTGTGTATGCACTTAAACACTGTGCGATATCGACTTATGACAGAACGCCCCTATGCTTTGCGCTTAAAATTTGAGATGTCCCCAATTTTCCTTATCGTGATCTGCGCGGATTTTATTTGAAACATTCGATACCGATAATGGGCGAATGATCCAGGAAGCATTTCCAGAAATTTCGACTCCCCCTCCTGTGAAAGCCGGGGTCGATGCCAGTGGACTGCCCTGAACCCAACAGACCGGAACATCTCCTCATGAACAGAGACATCGAGAAAATAATTCTCGATCTCA
The DNA here is from genome assembly GCA_964412835.1 of uncultured Desulfobacteraceae bacterium. Classification (GTDB taxonomy): domain Bacteria; phylum Desulfobacterota; class DSM-4660; order Desulfatiglandales; family Desulfatiglandaceae; genus NaphS2. Next base: position 10,618 of record CAYPQJ010000130.1, read on the forward strand.
AAGGCCTCGTCTTCCAGGAAAAAGGCCCAGGTAATCGGGACTCCCTCCCGAAATTCGCCAAGAACATTGATTTCGAATCCATATTTACGATATGACGGGGCGGTTGAATAATCCAGAGCGGGACTGGAATTGATTGAGACAAACCTCCCTCCCGGTCGCAGGCAACTTGCAATTGCGTTGCACATGGTTCCGAGTTCATCACGATCCCGTGCATAATTCAATTACGGATACCTCGGTAACAGTTCGCGCACGATTGATCAAGACCACCCGGTTGTTGCGCTCATCCGGCGCTCCCTGGTAGGTACCCACCCCGGGAAAAACAGTAACACGTGCAATATCCCCCCAAAGTGCCTGTCGGATGCGCGTGGTTCGCATCTGATCCTTCAGATAAGCTTTGCTCCATCCGTCATCTTCGTGCAGAACAAATTGGGTCGACTGTTCCCAGGCGAAGACCCGGACTGCAAAGTCCCGGTCTATACTGCCGTCCGCGCACAGACCCATAATGTTGAGTGTGTTTTCGTCCACCTGCATTTCCGGGATCAGTGCTCCGGCACGCGCATACAATGGTAATGTATACCGCCCCTCTACAAACAACGGCACTTTCCGCAACCACTCGCCTTGACTATCCACCCATTCCCCGGTGTGATAGTCCACCCAGGTGCCTGAGGGAAGGTAAACGTCTGCTTCTGTCTCTCCGTACCGCGCACAGGCTCTGGCCAGAAGATAGGAGCCGATCATTTTGTGGTTGCCTAGGGTCCGCGTTTCCCTGTCGTCCTGATAATAGTAGACTGGCGGCGGAAAGACAGGGTCTCCCTGCAAATGGGCTTGGTGAGCCACTGAATAGACATAGGGCGCCAGCTGGTATCGCAGTCTGACGTTGGCCAAGTTGCCGGCAACATCCCCGATCTTTTCCGGACTGTCCTGGTGGGTCTTGTCCAGGTTGAAGGTGTGAGGCCGGCCAGGTACGTCAAAAGCCATGCCATTGGCAAACCAGCGGGTGTAAAGGTCATTGATGTTCCCGTCCAGACTTTTTCTCCAGAAGCCGCCAATGTCGGCGCCATAGTAATCCATTCCCGAAAAGCTCATGTGCATCTGAGCATTGAAGTGGGTGCGCAAGCTGCTCAATCGCGCGGCAATGAAAACAAAAACAAACCAGTAGCCAACCAAAAACCGCCTATCAATATTTGTCATGTTGAATCTCCATTATACAATTCCATAAAGCCAAAAACCGCCATCAGTTATAGATGCAAGGGAGATCAGGTATAGTCAAGGAAGCATCTGAATTATCTGATGAGCGAATATATCTTCATTGATTCCCAGATCAACAACAGTGCTCCCGGGAAGATACCAAAATTTGAGAACGGAATTCAACAGAAAGGCTCAATTTCAAAAAAGTACACAGGTACAAGAGATAGTAGTGGCTCTCCAATTTCGAGATTGTAGACCAGATTTGAAATTGATAGCAGATTAGCGTTTTATGATATATCTAACCGCTTTCACAGGATATTTTAGTTTCAAAAAGCCTGAGAAAGATAGCAGATATCAAATCGGATTGTTTGGAAATGGGTCACGCCTCAATACGGTCTTTTTGGATCACAATTGCTGAATAGTCGTCGACTATTAAGTACATCCCCCGTGTCAGATCGATAAAGCACCTGCTGCTCATATTCTCCCGCATTATTTTTTTCTTATGTTCAATTTTTTATGATATGCATCTGGTCTTAGCAATAAGAGATATATTCGGAAGCCTGATTATTCGGTTATGTAAAAAAACACAAACACCGAAGCGAGAATATTATGAGAACAGACAGAATCCTGAAATTTTTTCTTTTACTGAC
>CAYPQJ010000131.1:0-12295 GCA_964412835.1 uncultured Desulfobacteraceae bacterium
AAAACTGGCAGCCCAAAAATGGCGGTTGCCCTCCGGAGCCCCTTTCAACTTCGCCCATCGGCCCGGACTGCTTCGCATCCTGAGAAACACCGAGATCCATTGCATGCTGCCGGCCCGGGTGACCGGCATCAAACATTCACCCCAGGGCTTTCGTGTTCGCATCCAGCACCCCGAAACCTATGTGGATGCCGAACAGTGTGTTTTGTGCGGCCGTTGCGCGGCGGTGTGTCCTGTTCTCACTCCGGACAAACTAACGCCTATTCGGTTTGAGGGTCGCCATGCCCTTCCCGGAAGACCCGTCATCGACAAACGAAAAGAACCGCCGTGTCAATCGAACTGCCCCCTAGGGGTTAACGCCCAGGCCTATGTGGCCTTGGCCCGAGCCGGTCGGTTCAAGGAAGCGTTTCGGGTGGTTCGAGAAGAGAATGTTCTTCCCGGTATCTGCGGCAGAATCTGTACCCATCCTTGTGAAGACGCCTGCCGGCGGGGGGATCTGGATGACGCAATTGCCATTCGGGACATAAAGCGTTTCCTGGCGGATTATGAAATCACCCAACCCCATGAACCGACGATTGAAAAAGCCCCTTCGAGGGATGAACGGGTGGCAATCATCGGCTCTGGGCCGGCCGGACTGGCGGCGGCTGCGGAACTGGCACGGCTGGGTTACGGTGTAACGGTATTTGAAAAGGAACCTGAACCGGGGGGGCTCCTGCGCTATGGCATCGGCGCCCATCGTCTGCCTCGGAAAATTCTGGATTATGACCTGCAGTATATCCGCCAACTAGGGGTTCAATTTGAAACTTCACATCCGGTGGATTTGCAAAGGGATCTTACCGCCCTCAAAAAGGATTTTCAAGCGGTACTGGCCACCGTTGGGGCCTGGACGGATCGGAAACTGGGGGTTCCGGGAGAGGCGCTTGAAGGCGTGGACGGCTGTCTATCGGTCCTGACCCGGCTCTATGGCAACGAAGGAGAAAGGCTCAACACTTCTGAAACTGTTGAAGGAAGATCCGGAAAGGTGGCGGTGATCGGTGATGGCAACGCCGCCTTTGACCTGGCACGAACCCTGGTTCGCCGGGGAAACCAGGTGACCCTGGTGAGCTGGTTTCCCGAAGATCTGATTCCCGCAAGTTCCCATGAGGTTCGAGGCGCCCGGGAAGAAGGCGTTGAAATTGTTGACTCAGCCCGTGTCATTTCCTTTGAAGGGGAAAACGGCTGTCTACAAAGGCTGCGCTGCCGCCCCACCAGCCCCGGCGAACCGGATGCCAACGGTATCCCCTGGCCGGTCACCATTCCCGATTCGGACCCATTTGATATGGCCTTTGACCAGGCCGTGGTGGCCATCGGTCAAGTGGGCCCTTTTGCAAACACGGATCAATTGAAAAAATTCGACCCGGCATCAGACATCCAAATTAACGGGCAGGGATACCTTACCGTGGATGACCGGGGAAGGACCAGTGTGGAAGGCCTTTATGCCGCAGGAGATGGGGTAACAGGCCCTACCACCGTGATACAATCTATGGCATCGGGGCGGTCTGCGGCTCGATCCATACATGGCGCCCTCAGCCAGGAAGAAATTCCCACCGAAAAAACCGGACGGCCCGCAGACAGGGATTACCCTGAAATCCCCAAAAACATTCCGTCCCTCTCCCGACCCACCATGCCCGAACAACAGCCTGGGGTGCGAAAAAACAATTTTTCGGAAGTGGCCATGGGGTTAAGTGAATCTCAGGTTCTTTTTGAAGCTGAACGCTGCCTTCAATGCGGCATATGCTCGGAGTGCCGCCTTTGCTCGGATGTCTGTGAAGCCGTTGGTGCCATTCGTCACCAGGATCAACCTAGGGAAACCGTAGAACATGCGGGGGTGGTCATCATTTCGGATCCTTCCGCCGCTCCGTCCGTGAAGGGTGAAGATGTTATTCGTGCCTACGGGCCCAAAGCCGCAAAACCGGATGTCAATGCTATGGTGGCACGGGGATTTGCCTCGGCAGCCCATGCCATGATTCTTCTGGAAGGGGGTACCCAAAGGCCTAAAGGACGCGGCGTCTCCTTTTTCCCCCCGGATCCCGAGCTTTCTCCGGAAATCCGTATCGGCGTATTCGTCTGCCGGTGCAATGATTCCTTCGGATGGTTGGATGAGATGAACCGGCATGTGGCGGATTTGGCCCAAAGAGAGGACATCGCCCATGCTCAAGTCATGACAGCGGCTTGCGTCCCTGATGGGGCTTCGGACATTCTGCGGTCCATCCGGGAAAAGGGCCTCACTCGGGTTGTCCTGGCCTCCTGCGTGTGCTGCCCCCATGATTTTGTCTGCAGCGCCTGCACCGACCAGCGAAGCCGACTCAAAATTGCCCTTTTTCGCGGCACGGGCATCAGCCGGGCCATGGTGGAGACCTGTAATTTGAGGGGCGAGGTGTTGCGGCGCCTGCCGGATGATCCATCCGGTGCCATTAACGGTTTTAAAGGATTAATCGGTCGTTCCATCAACCGGGCCAGGCATCTGAGACCCCTCCCCGCCCCCATGCGCGACTACAACTTCACCACTGCGGTCATCGGTGAGTCCGAAGCAGCCGTTTTCAGCGCCCAGACCCTGGCCTCCTCGGGATATGAGGTGTTCCTGTTCGGGATGCAGAATAAGCCCCTCACAAAGAACCTTGATCACCCCAATATTCATTGTTTTCAAGGCTCTCGAATTGCGGCCATCGGCGGAACCCTGGGGGATTTTCAGATTACGGTGGAAACCGGTGATTTTTCCCAGGTCATGCAGGTGGGCGCCATCATCCTGGGGGAAAAAGCCAGTCGCCTTGTGCCCTATGTTCACCAGGAAGGTCTTCCCAATACGGTTCTGACCGTAGACATGCAGAAAAAAGGGGTTCACGACATCCCTTTTCATTACCCAGGAACCACCCCCATTTCGGGCCTCTTTTTGACATCAACCCCCGGCATTCAGGTTTCCCAACGAAAGGGCGGATTGGCCGCTGCGGTACTGGCCGCCGCTGTCATGCCCAGAGGCCCGCGACAGAGCAAGGGCTTTACCGTGGTGGTAGATGAGCAACGATGTCGCGGATGTGGGAGGTGCATTGAGATATGTCCCTACCGGGCCGTTTCCTTTAACCCCAACGGGGTGGGCGGATGGCATGCAGTGGTGGATGAAGCCCTTTGCAAAGGGTGCGGCAATTGTATTTCCGTATGCCCGACCAATGCGGCGGACAGCCCTTATCGAAACCAGGAATATCTTGAGCAGGTGCTGGAAGAAGTGCTTCTGGCCCAGATTTAATTCATTTGGCGGGTATTATGACAGATCCCAAAATCATTCTTTTTTTGTGTAACTGGGGGCCTCATTCCGCCTACCAGGTTCTCCAAGATCAAGCAGCGATGATCCCCGGGGAAATTAAAATGGTGCGAATTCCCTGCACCGGCAGAATCAGCAAGGCCCTCCTTTTCAAATGTTTCGAGATGGGTGCAGACGGTGTAGCACTGGTCGGTTGCAGTCCGGGAACGTGCCGCTACGGCACCGGCACCACCAACGCTCAGGGCCATGTGGAAGATACCCGGAGCATTTTGGAACTGCTGGGTCTGGGTAAAGAACGCCTGCGCTTGGCTACCTTCCTGCCCGATGAATCGGAAGCGCTCCTTCGGTTCCTTCAAAACTTTTGTGCTGAAATCGGGAAAATGGGCACAAGCCCGGTTGTACCGGCTCCGGTTAAAAGACCTGTGGCAGACCGCGGTGAGGCAATTCGACGTCTGGCAGCCCTTCACGATGTGTTTGCCTGCCAGGATTGCGGAAAATGTTCTTCCGCCTGTCCCCTAACCCTCGTGGGAAAACCCTTTTCGCCGAGAGCAACAGCCAACGCCGCTATTTCCGGCCAGATCTCCTCCCCGTCCGTTCAGAATGATATCTGGTCCTGCCTCACTTGCGGCCTGTGTTATGAAAGATGCCCTTCAGCTGTGGATTTTTCACGGTTTATCAGGGATCTGCGGGAAGTGATTTTGGAAAACAGGCTGGATACCCACGCGGTGCACGGGGGGTTTTTTCATTCCCTCATGCGGACCATGACATCGGAAGATCTACAAATCAGACAATGGGATTGGCTGCCCGACGACGTCACCATCGATAAGAAGAGTAAGATCCTCTTTTTCGGGGGGTGTGCGCCTTATTTTGACCTGTTTTTCACTCGGCACATCGGATTGAACACCCGGGATATCCTTGTGGACAGCATCCGGCTGCTCAATTTTTTCGACATTCATCCCGCCATTCTGGAAAACCTCCGGTGTTGCGGCCACGATCTGCTCTGGTCCGGGGACAAAACCAACTTTTTAAAACTGGCCCGGCTGAACGTGAATTCCCTTCATGAGGCAGGCATCGAAGAAGTGGTGACCGCCTGTCCCGAATGTTATCGAACCCTTTGTCGCGATTATCCGGAGCAGGGGATTGATCTGAATTTCAAGGTCACCCACATCTACGATTTTCTGGAGAATGAAATCGACAAGGGGGCGGTGGGCTTTAAGCCTTTGAACCGCAAATTAACTTTTCAGGACCCGTGCCGGCTAAGCCGATTTGAAAATCGCCCGGAACTGCCCAGGAAACTGATTGCCCGACTGAACCTGAAAGGTTTCAGTGAAATGCGGGATCATGGGGCCAACGCCATATGCTGCGGCAACAGTGCCTGGGTCGGCTGCGATTCGTTCAGCAAGGCCCTTCAGGTCAAACGCATCGGGCAGGCCAAAGACACGGGGAGCGATCTGCTGGTCACTGCCTGCCCCAAGTGCCAGATTCACCTTCGGTGCGCCATGGAAGATCCGTTTAAGGGGGAAGCACTGAAAATGGAGATGATGGATCTTACGAGCGTTTTGGCAAAAACCATTGAATGGGAATAAGGAAGAATAAATGATGGTTGAATCTAAGGAAAACCAATCCGCAATCCGCAATCCGCAATCCGCAATCGGAGTATATGTCTGTCATTGCGGTTTAAATATCGCCAAGACCGTGGATTGCGAAAAAGTGGCGGCCTTTGCTGAAGGGCTTGAAAACGTGACGGTCAGCAAGGATATCGCCTATGCCTGTTCCGAACCCGGGCAGCAGCAGATCAAGGATGACATCCTGGAACATAACCTGGACCGGGTGGTGGTGGCATCCTGTTCACCCCGGCTTCACGAGCCCACCTTCAGACAGATGCTCCAGTCGGTCGACATTAATCCCTATCTCATGGAAATGGCCAACCTGCGCGAACAGTGCAGCTGGGTACACATGCAGGAACCGGAAGCGGCCACCCAAAAAGCCATGGATCTGGTGCGGATGGCGGTTTCGCGCATTCGCCTGCTGGAGCCCTTAAAAGAAGACACCATTCCCATGACCCAGCGCACCCTGGTTATCGGTGGGGGGATAGCCGGCATTCAGGCCGCTCTGGACCTGGGCGACAACGGCTATGATGTGGTCCTGGTGGAGAAAAGCCCCACCATCGGCGGTATGATGGCCCAGCTGGACAAAACCTTTCCCACCATGGATTGCTCCATCTGAATCCTGGGGCCGAAAATGATGGATGTCGGTCGACATCCCAGGATCACACTGTACACCATGAGCGAAGTGGTGGATGTCAAAGGATATGTGGGGAATTTTGACGTCCGCATTCTTAAAAAAGCGCGCTATGTGGATGAAAAAGAGTGCACCGCATGCGGTGACTGCGCCAATGCCTGCCCGGTGATACGACCCGATGAATTCAACCTGGGCCTTTCTTCACGCAGGGCCATCTACTCCCCCTTTCCTCAGGCGGTTCCCTCCGCCTACCTGATCAATGTCAATGAGTGTCTGGGGCACAACCCGGTGGTGTGCGCCAAGTGTAAGGATGCCTGCGACAAGGGGTGCATTGATTTTCACATGTCCGATGAGGAAATCGTCGAGAATGTGGGCACCATCGTAGTGGCCACGGGGCTTGAGGTGTACGATCCCACCGAGATGGACGAATATGCCTATTCCCGGTTTGAAAATGTCCTCACCAGTGTTGAATTTGAACGGCTCATCAACGCGGGCGGTCCCACCAAAGGCGAACTGGTGCGGCCCACTGACCGGAAACCGCCTGAATCCGTTGGGTTCATCCAGTGCGTGGGATCCAGATCCGCCCGAAAAGGCGGCAGTTACTGTTCCAACACATGCTGCATGAACACGGTCAAAAGCACCCTCATGCTCAAGGAACACTACCCGGACATGGAGATCAAGGTCTTCTATATCGACATACGGGCCTTCGGAAAAGGGTTTGAGGACCTCTATACGCGAAGCCGCAGGCTGGGGGTAAAATACATTCGCGGCCTTCCCGGAACCGTGGAAGAGGATGACAACAAGGGGCTCCGGGTCGCCGTGGAGAACACCACCACCGGAAGCCTGGAAATGCACAACCTGGACATGCTGGTCCTCGCCCTGGGCATGAAACCTGCCGCCAAAACGCACAAGCTTCAGGAAATGCTGGGCCTGCAACTCACACCGGACGGGTTTTTCCTGGAGGCGCACCCCAAACTCCAGCCGGTGGATGCCGCCACCCGCGGCGTTTTTTATGCGGGATGTGCCGAAGGACCCAAAGACATCAAGGAAAGCGTCACCCAGGCCTCCGCCGCGGCGGCCCGGGTCATTCGCATCATGCACAAGGGGGAGATTACCACCGAACCCATCACGAGCATGGTGATCGAAGAAAAATGCAAAACCTGCGGCAAATGCGCCGAGGTCTGTCCTTACAACGCCATCACCGTGGATGTGAAACGGAAAATTCCCGCATCCGTGAATACGGCCGCCTGCGCCGGGTGCGGCACCTGTGCGGCGGAATGCAAATTTGACGCCATCATCATGAACCATTTCACCGATGAACAGATCCTAAGCCAGTCCCATGCGCTTCTTGAAACCGAGCCTCATGAAAAAATCCTGGTATTTGCCTGCAACTGGTGCTCCTATGCCGGCGCTGATTATGCAGGGGTTTCCCGGTTGCAATATCCCCCCAACGCACGCCTGATCCGCACCATGTGTTCCGGCCGTGTGGATGAAAAATTCATCTGGGACGGGTTCAGAATGGGTGCCCCGGTGATCCTGGTGAGTGGCTGCCATATAGGGGATTGTCACTACATTGACGCCAACCACTGGACCGAAAAGCGCGTCAAAAAAGTCCACAAAAAAATGGCACAGCTGGGCATTCGTCCGGAACGGCTGCAGCTGGAATGGATCAGCGCCGCCGAGGGAGTTCGGTTTGCAGAAGTCATGACGCGAATGGAATCCCTCAAAAATGATGTTACACCGGATGAAATTGATGAAACGGTTCGGGTCCTCACCACCGAGTGATATCCCAAAACATGTCCACTGAAAAATCCAGCCCCCTTATGAACGCCATTTTCAGCCGTCGCATGCTGGTGGCCCTGATCATGGGATTTGCCTGCGGTTTGCCGCTGCTGTTGACCATCACGGTGCTCCAGGCGTGGATGAAGGAAGCGGGGGTGGACCTGGCCGTCATCGGCATGATGGCCCTGGTAGGCCTTCCCTACACCCTGAAATTTTTATGGGCCCCGTTCCTGGATCGCTACACCCTTCCCTTTCTGGGAAGACGGCGGGGATGGCTCCTGATAGCCCAGGTAGCACTTATGGTCTCCATTGTGGGTCTGGGGATGACCAATCCCGCCAACAACCCCTGGATGGTGGCCTTTGCCGCCTTCCTGGTCACCTTTTTCAGCGCCTCCCAGGATATCGTGGTGGACGCCTACCGCCGGGAAGACCTGGCCGACGAAGAGCTGGGACTGGGATCATCCCTTTACGTGAACGGCTACCGGGTGGGCATGCTCCTGGCATCGGGGGGCGGCCTGATCATGTCAGATCATGTTTCATTTGCCTTTGTTTACCTCATCATGGCGGCCTGTCTGTTGCCCGGGGTCATAACCACCCTGCTGACACCGGAACCGCCGGAACCGTTAGGAATTCCTACAACGCTTCGTGAAGCGGTCATCAATCCCCTGGTGGAATATTTCACCCGGCCAGGGGCCCTCTGGGTACTGGCCTTTATCCTTTTTTACAAAATCGGCGATACCATGGCCAGCGCCATGACCATACCCTTTTATCTGGACATAGGCTTTTCAAAGACCGAGATCGGCACCGTGGTGAAACTCTTCGGGTTCTGGGCCACCATCGGTGGGAGTCTTTTGGGCGGTGTGGCCATGATTCGGTTGGGAATCAAACGGTCTTTATGGATTTTCGGCATTTTACAGGCCCTGTCCACCGCCGGTTTCGTTCTCCTTGCGCGGGTGGGCTACAGCGTTCCGCTCCTGTCAGGGGTCATCGGCTTTGAAAACCTCACAAGCGGCATGGGCACCACCGCCTATGTGGCCTTCATGGCCAGCATCACCAACAAGAAATTCACCGCCACCCAATATGCCCTGCTCAGCAGCCTCATGGGCATCCCCAGAGTCCTGGCATCCGCCCCCACCGGTTTCTTAGCCAAAAACATGGGATGGGACCACTTTTTCATCGCCTGCACCCTCATCGCCATTCCGGGATTGCTGCTTCTTTTGAAGAAGACACAGGATTTTCAGTAAGCTCTTTTCTCAGGCAGGTCCAAAAATCCTCATCAATCAAATAATTCAGTATGGGAGCCTAAACGGGTGGGCCTCAGTTCAAAATCGGTAATCGTATAGATGAACAGCCAGTCAGGTTCTATGTGACACTCCCGAAAATCAGACCACTTCCCTTTTAGTTTGTGATCTTTAAATGTTACCGGCAAAGGTTGCGGGATCGAGAGCTTTTCCAGAGCGGCAGTCAGCTTTTTGAGATCACGACCTTGTCTGATTGCTTTTTTGAGATCTTTTTTGAATCTCGAAGTGGGTCGAATCGGAAGCATTAGGGACCACAATCTTCAAAAAGGGCCTTGACGCTATCATAGGCTTTCCCCTTCCCTTTACGGGCTTCGCCCATGGCCTGAACCGTTTCGACATTGGGTATTTGCACATCGAAAGGAAGGCCGTTATGGGCAATAATCTGCCTGTAAAACATTTCGTAGGCGGTGGAAATGGAAATCCCCAACTCCTTCAAGATCGCCTCAGCCCTATCTTTTACCTCCGGCGTCAGACGCGCGTGAGTCATGGCTGTTTTTCCCATTGTTCATTCTCCCTGCGTAGTCATTTTGTATACCATGATGTTACGTGCTTTTCGGAAACTTGTCAAGGTAAAGAACGAGGCGATTTCTTTCGTGCCTTTCTCGTAGAAGAACTGATTCCGGAGGTTCATGTTTCTTTTTCGTCTTTCATCGTGTTAGCGCCGGCGTAAAAATGTCCTCAGATAACCGGTTTGAAAATGTTTGTTAAAAAAGGGGACGGCCAGATATTTTTGACTGACCGTCCCTTTGGCGTTTATTCCTTTGTTGCTTTTCTCATTCTGTAGCTGTCACCCTCAATGACGACCGCTTCCGTATGGTGTAACAGGTGATCCATCAAAGCCGATGTCAAGGCGCTGTCATTGTTGAAGATTTCCGGCCAGTCTTTGAAAACCCGGTTGGTGGTGATCACTATGGACCCCCGCTCGTAACGTTCGCTGATAATCTAAAACAGCAGGTCGGCACCGTTCTTGTCAATAGGCAGATACCTGCGTTCATCCATAATCAGCAATGATGATTTGAGATACTTTTTCAACTCCTGTTTCAACTGCCCCGCATGCTGGGCTGCGATCAGATTGTTGACGGCATCAATGGTCGATGTAAACAACACTGTGTTGTTTTTCAGGCAGGCCTGATAGCCTAAAGCGGTGGCAATATGGGTTTTGCCGACACCGACTGAACCGATAAAAACAACATTGCTTTTTTCCTCGATGCACTTCAGGCGGAACAGGTTTTTTACCTGAGCCTGATTGATTTTTTTGGGCCAGGACCAGTCAAATTGATCCATGATTTTAATGACCGGGAACCTGGCCATCTTTATCCGGCGCTTTATACACCTGTCACGCCGCATGTTGGATTCCTGCTCGACGAGTTCTGATAGATATTGAATATGATCCCATTGTTTACGGGTCGCTGTTTTACCGATGGTTTCATAATTCTCACGGATAAAGGGAAGTTTCAGGTATGATAGCTGATCAGTGATGTTTTTCATTTTTCACCCCCCATATCGTAAATGGACAAATCCGGTTTGTTGATGGTTAAATCCAGGAGGTCACTGCTGCGGGTCAGGTGAAGCGCTCCAGGTTCCTTAACCTTACGGGATCGCCGTTCCAAAAGATTGGCATTATAATCGCATGAGAAGGCTTTAAAATGGAAAGCATCCTCAATGGCCCGTGTCACCTCTTCCGGCGCGTAAATCTCGGCCAGGGCCACAATTTGACGGATATGGTGGAACGGATTCATCCTGCGCTGCTCCATTTGCCGGACAGACTCAAAAAACGCATGAATATCTTCTGGTCCCTGGCTCTTCGTCTTTGTGCCAGAAGGACCTTTAAAATGATCCTTGTTTTCCGGTTTGCTCAGCCACTTTTTCTGACTGGCGGCTTTGCTTGCTTTCCTGCTTGGGGATCTCGAACAATATTTTTGTCTATCCCGATTTGGAGGGTCTGGCACAAATATACGCCTACAATGACGATATTTCATCTTCGCTATCCTTTTCATCAGCAGTCTGCCTCCAATTGAGACCGACTATTGATGAACAGCTTATTTAGGGGAAGAACGTATCCTATTCAGATTCCTTGGTAGTTTCAGTAAAAAAGCAAAAAGGACAAAAAAAAATGAGAAAGCGAAGGTTGAAAACCAGAGACTGCGTGATGAAAACAACAGGTTGAAAGGGGAACAGGGCAAACCAAAGATCCGTGGCAACAAGGGGGGTGGCAAGAGAAAAGACTTTTCTTCCGAAAAAGAGCGAAAAGCACGAACAGGAAAAAAGAAGAAAAAGTCCAAAAACAAAAAGAAAAGAATCCCAATTGATCGGTCTGAGGTATGCAAAGTCGATCAGTCCAATTTGCCTGGTGATGCCAAATTCAAAGGATATGAGAATGTGGTTGTGCAGGAGATTTTGATCAAAACAGACAATGTTGAATACAGAAAGGAAGTTTTTTACTCAGCCTCGGAGAAGAAAACCTATGTGGGTGAATTACCCTCCGGGATTGTGGGAGAATTTGGCCCTGGGGTAAGATCCTTGGTATGCACGCTTAAATACGTGGCAAACACGTCGCAGCCAAAGATCCAGGAACTCTTGGAAAATTGCGGCATACTCATTTCACAATCCACTATTTCCCGAGTCCTTACCAATGATGAAACCGGGTTCAACCAGGAGAAAAAGGATATTTTCCGTACCGCTTTGGATGTTACTTCCTTCCATCAAATTGACGATACCACGGTAAGGGTCAACGGCAAGAACCAGTATTCGCAAATTTTTTGCAACCCATACTATACGGCCTTTTTCACAGTTCCTCGCAAAGATCGTTTGACAATACTTGATTTGTTACTGTGCGGCAGAGAAAGGACATACCGCTTTGATTTGGAGGCTTTTTGTTTGATGTCGGACTTTAAGGTTTCAAATAAAGTGACCGATCAGCTTTTGAATTTGACCGAAGACAAAGAAATCTCGGAAGCGGAAATGCAAGTGTTGCTGGAAAAGATTTTTCCGGATGATAAAAAAGGGGGAAACACCAAAACCAGAATTATGGAATCCGCTGCAATAGCCGCCTATCATCGACAAACAGAAGTTCCAGTTGTGGACATTTTGTTGGCCGATGATGCTCCTCAGTTTAAAAAACTTACGGCGGAACTGGCCCTTTGTTGGATTCATGATGGACGTCACTACAACCGTTTAGATCCAATCGTTCCCTGCAATGTTGACGCACTCAAAGATTTCAAGACTCGCTTTTGGAATTTCTATGGGAATCTTTTGAAATACAAAGATAAACCAGGAACTGGAAAAGCGGCACAGTTGTCTTGTGAATTTGACAGTCTTTTTTCCACCAAAACAATTTATGAGGCATTAAACGATCGTGTAGAAAAGACTCGGAATAAAAAGGAAGAACTCTTGAAGGTTCTGAAATATCCCTGGCTGCCATTGCATAACAACGACTCAGAATTAGGCGCAAGGGTGGAAAAACGCAGGCAGGATGTCAGTCTGCAAACAAAATCCGATGCGGGAACAACAGCTAAGGACTCCTTTCTGACGATCACCCAAACAGCAAAAAAGCTGGGTGTCAACGCCTACAGATACATCTTCGACAGGGTTTCCAGGAATTTCAGCAGGCCGGCGCTTTCTGACCTGATCATTGAAAATGCCATGCCGCAGGTTGAATAGATCTTCTTTTCTCCAAATC
>CAYPQJ010000132.1:0-12179 GCA_964412835.1 uncultured Desulfobacteraceae bacterium
GCGTATCAAACTGAAACGTCTATATCCGAAGATATAAGATGTACACTGTACTAGTGCTGGTAAAACCAGATGATGAGAACTCGCTTTTTATATGTCGGACCCTACCGAATTTCGATTTGTGAGTCAAGGGATCAGCAGCGAAAAGCTTCTCCCCATAGTTCGTGCTCTATTTAATATGTGGGGTCGGCCAATTTGCCGCTAATCCGGTCACGTCAGAAGGATTCGTGCATTAACCCAGCATCCCACATCCCCCAACATTGTGCAAGGTTACCAGATCAACCCTTCACTTAGAATGCTCGGTGGATGATATAATTTCGCCGCTCGGCTGTGAAAGCATTTTCTTGACCACGCGAAGGATGAATTGGTTCCGCAATTCTGGTTTATACGATTTATCCGATACTGTAAGTTATGCTGAAAGTTTATCCGATAACCCGCCACGGGAGGCCGTCAGGCGACCGATAATCAACGTTCTCCCCTGGACCCATAGTCAGGTATGGGTTCGGGGTTTCGTCCCGGTATCGGGTGGCCGGTTCTTAGGATTAATAGGATAAATAGTATAGGTTCTAGAAATGTTTTTTTGTGGTGGTAAGAGGACTTATTTCCCAAAAAATATAAAAAAATATATCCAGGAAAGATGCCATTGCAGGGAATGAACGCGCTGTGTGGAAGGGGTAAGGTATCCCTTAATAGGGGTCCCATCCGGAAAAGCGAGACACCCCCGCCCCCTAAATCCTCAGGAAAGGGATTCCTTAGTTTGTCCCTACCTACCCTCCCTACCGTTTAACACTCCACAGCGCCGTGTGGGTAGGCCCTGGAAGCACACGCGCCCCTCTTTTGCCCCATTGTGTGTGGTGGTGGGAGAGCTTGCCCCTACCATTGGGGGGCATGGATAGCAGGATGTGGGCAGATAGTCCGTGGCCTTGATTCTCAGGGAGTCAAATCCGGCAATCGACAAATTCAATCGGTGATTCCCAAGGACAGGCTTCACCAGAGGCGTGAGGCTGGGTGTTCTAAGCCAAAGGCATAGGCAGCATGGACAGAATCAAGGCGGTTTCAGAGAAGGGGCGGTTTTTTTGTGGGGTGGAAAAAGGGCTTTTGAAGCTAATGAAAAGTAAAAGCCTTTTCTTTGACGGAAAAAAGAGACTGAGGAAAATGATCGGAGTCCGGTTTCTTGGAGGGAAATCCACTTTTTTATTGACAGGTTATTGATAAAATAGATTTTCAATAAAAAAGGACCCGGCCGAAAAAGGCTAAGTCCTTGAAATAATTGGCGCGCCTGGCACGACTCGAACGTGCGGCCTGCGGATTAGAAGTCCGCTGCTCTATCCAACTGAGCTACAGGCGCAAGTGAAATATTATGGTTCTCTCCATTTTGGAGGTTTGTGGAAAAGGGTCCGCCCATATTATTGCTGTGCCCGTTCAATACTTCCCTTAAGACAACGTTGGTTTTTTCTTCCAGCTGTCCGAATATTTCGGCCACGGCCCTGAGGCGTATGAGGCTCTCCCTCGATTTTTCCTTGTGGGGAAGATTGAGATGATTTTCATTTAACAACGCCACCAGGCGATTTAAGCGATGTAAACTGAAAACATCGGTATCCTTATAGAGAAGGTTAACCCACTCGGCCTTTATCGATTCGGGTAATTGATCACAGCCCGCCAGAAGGTCGGGATCTTCACCCAGATAGAGGGATTTATTCAGATCTTCAATCTCGCTGTGTACCATTTTTGCCTGTTTTTCGTCAATCATTCCCTGGTGAATAAGTGCGTGCCACTTGTCTTCGATCTTCATCCTTAACCAGCTTCTACCCTGTTCGGGCGAAGGGTGGATTTCGAGAAACCGGTTTTGCATCTGCATCAGATCTGTTGTCATGTCGTTGCCTGAGACGCCTTCTATATTCTCAAGAAGTTTGTTCAGGTTTTGAATGGCACTCCGGCGAAGGTACGCCTTCTCCGTTCCCTCAAGGAGCATTTTTTCCCATTGATCCCTTAAAAACCCTAACTCCAGCTTGATCAGTGAAAAAATCAAGCCGGACTTGGTGATCACATTCCTGAGGGAATCGGCCAGTATATTGCAGGAATGAAGCCTGTCATCAGCCAGAGCCCGGGCCGCTTCAAGGGATTGCTCTTTTAGCTGGTACGAAAGCAGCTCCGTGCCCAGAGCCCGGGACAGCCGCTTTATGACCCTGGTTTCTGTGCCTCCGATTTTGATGGAATAGGGCTGAAAGTGAATTTTGATGACCGCGGCAACAACGTAGTCGCTGTTCTCCCAAATGGCCTCACCCGCATGATTCCTGGGAAAAATCAGGGGCTGCATCTCTCCCAGGTATAGATCCTTTTTTCGGATCAGTACCGGCTCCATGTGATGGAAGTCTTTCCAGACGCCTTCCACCTGAAGTCTGACGCTTCGGGCGTCGTTTTGCGGGTCTTCAGCAGTCCAACTGGACTGCCTTTCCACACACCAGGCCATCGCTTCCAGGGGTCGATCGGGTTCGTCCCGGTAGTCCAGCCAGGGTTTACCCGGTGGATTATAATCCGATTCTTCGGGGAGGCCCCAGGAAATTTCTTTGCCATTTTCGTCGATAATTCCTGAAGTGATCCGGGTCGTCACCATGTCGGGCAGAATGCCGATTCGGTATACGGTCCCTTTAAAGGCATTGGGCAGACAGATCAAAATGCTTTCAATAATTTCCTTGCAAGCATCTTCCAGGGCTTTTTGTTCTATTTTAATGGCCAGCAACGATCATTCCTCAATCCATTGACCCGTGCAATCCAACACAGTGCGAAGCAGCGCTTCAGAGGTTTCCATCGTAAGAGGAGAGCCCCGTTTTTTTATAGACGTCGAAACACAGAATTCAACACTGTAGCGATTTTTTGGAGTTTGTCAATGAATAATGAATTTGAGGTGTCAGGCATCCTGTTCTTTTTTTCGTTTAACAGCCTTCACCAGCTGAGGGACAATGTCTCCAGCGTTGCCTTGAAGGAATATATCCGTGATGGTATTTGTAAGTTGAGTTTTTTCTTTGTTAATTTCAATGACCCCGGCGCCGTTTTGTTTGGCGATGGAGGGAATGGTGTTGACAGGGAAAACCACGGCGGAAGTGCCCGTCACCAGGAGCGCGCCCGCAGACGAAGCGAGTTGAAAGGACCGGTTCATGGCTTTTTCAGGAATCGCTTCCCCAAAGAATATGACATCCGGTTTCAAAATTCTTCCACACTCACATCGAGGAAGATTCTCGTTTTGTTTATCGGTTGCCGGGTATCTCCCGCCGCACCACAGGCAGGAGAGGGTGCTGACGTTCCCGTGGTACTCAATGACATCCCTTGATCCCCCGGCCTGATGAAGGTTATCGACATTCTGGGTAATGATACAATGAAGGCACCCCATGTCCTCAAGTTCGGCCATTCCCCTGTGGGCCATGTTGGGTTCGGCTCGACTGACGACCTTGTCCATTTCCCTCAGCATCTTCCATACTTTTTGAGGATTGGCCTTGAAGGCCTCAATGGTGGCGTATTCAGCCGGGTCATATTTTGACCAAAGCCCCTCCGCACTCCTGAAATCCGGGATACCGGATTCCACGGAAATACCGGCACCGGTCAGGGCCAGGGTCAATTCAGACGTCAGAATAATCTCAGCCGCTTTTTCAAAAGACGCGGTCATGATGAAAGGCCTCGCTGGTATTTTGAACGAACACCCCTTTGGTTTCAAATGGGCTCGATGATTATTTTTCCTTCCCGGTTATTATAACGGGTCAGTTTTCCTCGGATTGTTTTCTGCTCCCCGAAGATGTTGACCATATGGATGTCTTCACCGTCCATTTCCACAAGGTCGACACTTTCCAGTATCTTTTCCTCGGTTTTGTCCCTTAACAGGTAGGCATGGGCTTCACACATGATTTTACTCCCCACTTCCTGAAATTTCTCTAAGGTTTCCGGATATTATCGTCGAAACCTAGAGGTTTTTGAGCGCATCGCGCAGGCAGTCGTTGGATTTTACGCTTAATTCAATCATTTCCCTGATTGCTTTGGCGCTGTCAGTTTTACCCGCATCCTCAAGTTGTTCTGCAAAAAGATCGTATTCTTCGTGGTGGTGGTCGTTATGGGTAATCCAGTGATCCAGCCTGATTTTCGCTTTTTCTACGAATTCCATGTGATTTCTCCCTGTAATCGATTAAAGATATTTGATAAGTCGTTTTTGTTGCCGGAAGCTGATACGATTTTAATACTGAAAGATTAAGCAATGCCGTTGGTGATGTCAACCAGGGTTTAAACTTTCGTCAGCAGTTGCCGGTTTTGTTTATTGAAAGTACCGGGGATGGAACAAAAAATATTGACTGTAAAGGTTCCATAAGGTTAGTATCACCCCAATTCCGACACCGTGAGAAAGGAGGCTGTACATGGAAGAGATTCTTAAGGGAAAAAGGGTTCTGATTGTTGACGATGAACCAGATATATTAGAGACTTTAGTGGAAATACTGGACATGTGTTTTATTGATACGGCGCCAAATTTTGAAACAGCTCAGAAATTCTTGAATAGAAACCAGTACGACCTGGCCATTCTCGACATCATGGGGGTCAATGGTTATGAACTCCTTAAAATGACAAATGAAAAAGGGATCCCGGCATTGATGCTCACGGCCCATGCGGTTAATCCGGAAAACCTGGTGAAATCCATAACCGGTGGTGCCCGAAGTTACGTGCCCAAAGACAAGATCTCCGAAATTGAAACCTATGTTGCGGATGTCCTGCGTACGGTTGAAGGGGGGGCGGATAAGCCAGCGGAATGGTTTGGGAAACTTGAACCATTCTTTGATCGGAAATTCGGAAAGGGTTGGAAGGATAAACATAAAGAATTTTGGAAGGAGTTTGACAAAAAATACCGCCCCTCCCGGAGTGAGTTGAAAGATATCCTGTGAAAGGACGGAAAAAAGAGCCGTTATTTGTCGGTCTTGAGGGGTATTTTCACGAGAAATTTCGCTCCCTGCCCCTCATCACTGTTCAGTAGCATTTCACCCCCCATATCTTCCACCAGAACCATCACGCCGGCCAGGCCCAGCCCGTGACCTCTGACGCTGCAGGTACTGGTCGCATCCAGCTGGAAATAACAATCGAAAATCCTTTTGTGGTAGGTAGCTGGAATTCCTGCACCATCGTCTTGTACCGAAAAAATGACAAAATCTTCTTTGCAGTCAACGCTTAGCTCAACACGGTTTTTTCGATATTTTAATGCATTGTTCAGGAGGTTTCTCAAAATCTGTTTTATTTTTGTCTCATCCTGGCGGATTTTCTGCTCCCAGAGTGTTTCATCAATAGAAAGAATGACGCCTTTTTCTTCCAATGTTTTTTTGAAATGCAACAGGGTTTCACATTTTTTGAGCTTTTCGGACATGACGGTATCGGTCAGATCCAAAATTTCAACCAGGGTTTCTTCAATCAAATCGGCCAATGGAAAATTGGAAAAGGACACAATACCTTCCCCGGATCTTCCCAGCTCAAGGGCATCACCAACCAGGGTCTTGAGGACTTTCGTGTTTCGAAGCGCACGCTTGAAAACACGTTCCTGTTTTTCCGTAATGGGTCCATATTTATCCTGCCGCTTCATCATGGAAGTCAGGCCTGCCTCAATCACGGCAAGCGGGACTTTCAGGTCATGAATCAGAAGATCAATTTTTATTCTTTCCCGTCGCATGAGCGGATTTCCTTTTTCCTCTTGTCCCCGGGTAGCGGGCATGTTCGAGATCGCAGACACACCCGTTGTGATCGTTTTTTTCGAGGTGATTTCGGACCCGTTCTTCTTAACCTTCTTCAATCTATCAATTCTCTTAAAAAAATGCAACTGGAAGGCCTCCTTTTAGACAAGGAATGGGGTATCATTTTTTCGCGCTTGCCGCAAACATGATTTACTGTTATGTAGTGCCTGAAATAAATTTTTGTCAACGCAACATTATGGAAATGTGTTGCCATGAGGCCAAAGATGTCCTTTGAAATTTCACAGTGGATTGTCAAAATCCCCGTATTGCTCTTCGCCATTACCATTCATGAGTACGCCCATGGCCGTGTCGCTTTCCACCTGGGGGACCCCACAGCAAAGCAGATGGGCAGGCTGTCGTTCAATCCCCTTATCCATATCGATCCGTTGGGAGCAATCTGTCTCTTTTTGTTCAATTTCGGGTGGGCCAAGCCGGTACCCGTGGATATCCGGTATTTCAAGAATCCCCGAAAAGATGTGATTCTCATGGCCCTCGCAGGACCCATGGCCAATATGTGTGTGGCACTTGTTGCCGGGATGCTTATCCGCTTCCTTTTGCTTCCCATGGAGGTTTACCTGCAGGCCTTGTTGTGGCTCATCCTCATGAATCTTGGTCTTGGTCTTTTTAACCTCCTGCCCCTTCCGCCTCTCGATGGGTCACATGTGCTTGAAAACATCTTGCCCCCTGAGGCCGCGAGAAAATTTCGGCAATGGGGGCGCTATGGGCCCCTGGTTCTCATCGGCATCATTATGCTGGATAATTTTGCCCATACCGGAATTATCGGCCGGATCCTGGTGGGCCCCATGTTCAGCCTTGCACACCTTTTTGCAGGGGATAATCTCTTTAGGTTATTACCGCTTCTGCGGCAGTAGTCGTCCTTTTTTTATCGTTTCCTGAACAACAGCTTTACGGTTGTCAGGGTGAGCCCCAGGTTAACCCGCAGTTGATTGTTTAAAAAGCGTTCGTAAGAGAAGTGAAGCATGTCCGGCCTGTTGACAAAAACCGTAAATGTGGGCGGCTTTGTGCGGGTCTGGGTGGCATAGAAAAACTTGAGCCTTCCACGGCCGATTCTGGAGGGCGGATGTTTTTCGATGACCTCTTGGATGGCCCGGTTCACAAGGGCCGTGCTGATCCGCTTCGAGAACTGATCATAGACCGAATCAACTCTGGAGAACAGTTTTATGACCCGCTCACCGGTGAGGGCGGAAAGGTTGATTCTGGGGGCGAAGGCGATGAATTTCAGTTGCCTTTGAATGCCCCTTTCCAATTGATCCTTTTTTTCTTTATTCCCTTAGACCAGATCCCATTTATTGACCGCCAGGACAAGACCCCGCCCCTTTTCAAATGCGTAGCCGCAGATGCGCGCATCCTGGTCTGAAACCCCTTCTGCGCCATCCAGTAAAAGCACTGCCACGTGGCAGCGATCCAGGCTTTTGATGGCCTTGATCATGGAAAATGTATCGATTTTTTCCCTTACCCGACTTTTTCGGCGTATGCCGGCGGTGTCGATGAGAAGATATTTTCTGCCGCCGTAAGAAAAGGTCGAGTCCACCGTATCACGGGTCGTTCCGGGCAGCTCGCTGACCACCAGACGATCGGTCTTGAGAATTCGGTTGATGAGGGATGACTTTCCCACGTTGGGTTTCCCCAGAACAGCCACGCGAATCTCGTCAGGGTTCCCTGAAGTATCCCGGGAGGGGGAAAGGCCCTGGGTCAGCTCATGAAGAAGCGCTTTGACGCCGTAACCATGAGCCGCTGAGAGTGCGTAAACCGTTTCGTAGCCCAGTTGATAAAAATCGTTGGCCAGGTGCTCATTTTCAGGGCCGTCGATTTTGTTGGCAGCCAGAAAGACCTTTTTTTGTGTTCGACGCAGTAAACGGGCCATTTCCTCATCGCCCGGCAGTACCCCTTCACGGCCGTCCACCATGAAAATGACCCGATCCGCTTCCTGAATGGCCGTTTCCACCTGTGCCCTCACCCCCTTTTGAAGGGGATCCTGACCGAGATCCTCAAAACCGCCCGTATCCACCAGGGTCATTTGAAAGCCCTCATGGGTAATGACCCCATGCAGTCGATCCCGGGTAATGCCCGGACGATTGTCCACCAGCGCCCTTTTCGATCGTGTCAGGCGGTTGAAAAGCGTCGATTTTCCAACGTTGGGCCGCCCAACGATAGCAAGAATAGGGTTCATTTTACCTCCATCCTCCGCCAGGACCGTAATCAATGGGAGGCAGTGGAATGTTTTCCAATTCCAGGGTTTCCGGATCGATCTGTTTGATGACAATCTGTTGTGTCGGTGACGTATAGATGTAGCCGAAAAAGACATTATCCGGGCTCAGGATTTCATAGAGGGTTGGGGGAAAATTCACATAAGCATTCAGCCACTCAATGATTTCATCAACAACAGACCGGCCGGTCACGGGCATCCATTTTTTACCGATGAGACGCTTTCCGTCAGCTCTCGGGCCGAACATGATGGCGGATGGGGATTTGGTTGAGAGGCCCGCATACAGGATATCGTAATTTTCCCAGTTCTCCTTGAGATCCTGTATAGTTGTATTATGATCACCGGATGCCAGCCTGATTTTGCCGTAGTTTCCCAGGCATCCTGATACAAGCCCGGTGATGATGAAAATGACTGTTAAAAAAAACAAAAATTTTAGTGATTTCATTTTGGCGCCTCCTTTACATCAGACTTTTGAAGGGGTTTCCCCTCGGTTTGAAGTCTTGGGTTCACCCGCAGTGCCGTTTCCCTCTATCCCCTTTCCCTTTCGCTCCCTCAGCCTCTCGAAAACCACGTACAGTACCGGCACCAAAACCAGGCTTAGGAAGGTGGAAGCCAGCATCCCGCCAAATACGGCGGTTCCCAGTGAGTGCCGGCTGGCAGCACCGGCACCGGTGGCCACCACCATGGGAACCACCCCCAGGATAAACGCAAAAGCCGTCATGAGGATGGGGCGCAACCGTTCTTTTGACGCGTTAACCGCCGCTTCCACAATGCTCATCCCCTGTAACCTCAGTTCCCGGGCAAATTCCACGATTAGAATAGCGTTTTTGCTGGCAAGGCCGATGAGCATCACCAGCCCGATCTGGCAGTAGACATCATTGGCGATGCCACGGAGGTGTTGGGCCACAAGGGCGCCCAAAATGGCCAGGGGGACGGCCAGCATGACCATGAGGGGCATGACCCAGCTTTCATATTGGGCCGCCAGAAACAGAAATGCAAAAACCAGGGCCAGGGTAAAAATGTAAGGCGCCATGCCGCCGGCCTTGATTTCCTGATAGGCGGTAGCGGTCCAGTCGTATCCGTATTCGGTTGTCAGAAGTTCCGAGGATATATTTTCCATGGCCTGGATGGCCTCTCCCGAACTGTAGCTGGGGGTATTGCCACCATAGATGGAAACGGTCCGAAACAGGTTGTAATGTTTGACGTTCTGCACGCCTCGGACCTGTTTGACTTTGACGATTGCGCTCAACGGCACCATGCTGCCGTCCTCTGCACGCACATAAAGTTTTGAGATGTCCTCCTTTTTGGCCCGGTAATCCTTTTCCGCTTGAAGAAAAACCCGGTATACGCGTCCAAACTTGTTAAAATCGTTGACGTACATGGAGCCCAAAAAGGTTTGAAGCGTGTTGAAAACATCACTTATGGACACTTTCAGGCTTTTGGCCTTGGTACGGTCCAATTCAATGTAATACTGCGGGTAGTTGACTTCAAAGGTGGTACTCAAAGGGGTGAGTGCCGGATTTTCGCGGCCGGCCCCGATGAGTTTTTCCGCCATGGCGCGAAGGTCAACCAGGCTGCCGCCGGTAAGATCCTGCAATTCAAATTCAAACCCGCCGGTGGTGCTGAGTCCCTGAATGGGAGGTGGTGGAAAGGGGATGATGACGGCTTCATTGATTCCTTGGACTTCACCCATGAAAGTGCCCATGATGCCGTTAAGGCTGAGTTGTGGCGTCTTTCGGTCATCCCATGGATGGAGCATTACGAAAGCTGCCGCCGAGGCCGTATCGTTAGCTGAGTTCAGGAGATTGTACCCGCCTATCATCACGATGCTATCGATGCCGGCCATGTTTTTAAGGATTTTTTCCACTTGATCACAGACCTTTTCAGTCCGATCCAGAGATGCCCCTTCAGGGGTCTGGATCATCACCATGAAATACCCCTGGTCTTCCGAGGGTACGAATCCCGTTGGAACCAACTGAAACATGTAATAGGTAGCAAACACAAGTCCAGCGAAAACCAGCAGTACCAATACCCAGGCTTTGATAAACCATCGGACCCCTTTCAGGTACCGGTTTCTGCTCCAGTCAAACACCTGGTTGAATTTTCGGAAAAACCAGACCTGGCGTTTGGGGGTGGGGCGAAGCAGGGTTGCGCACAGGGCTGGGCTGAGGGTGAGGGCGTTAATGGCGGAAATACCGACGGAAAAGGCGATGGTGAGGGCGAATTGCCGGTACAACTGTCCGGTAATGCCGGGCATGAATGCCACCGGGACAAAGACCGACATGAGGACCAGGGTGGTGGCGATGATTGGGCCCGTCACTTCCCCCATGGCTTCTTTGGTGGCTTCTTTGGGCCCCATCCCTTTCTCATCGATACACCGGGAGGCATTTTCCACCACCACGATGGCATCATCCACAACAATGCCGATGGCCAGGACCAGCCCGAACAGGGTCAGGGTGTTGATGGAAAAACCGAAGGCTTTAAGTACCGCAAAGGTTCCCACCAGGGATACGGGAATGGCGATGGCGGGAATGAGGGTGGCGCGCCAGTTCTGAAGAAATATATACACCACCAGAAACACCAGCAGCATGGCTTCTATGAGGGTCTTGAGAACTTCCTTGATGGATGCCTTGACAAAGAGGGTGGTGTCGTAGCTGACCGCGTATTTGAGCCCATCCGGGAATCGCTGTGAAAGCTTTTCCATATTGGCGTAGGTTTCCTTAGCCACCTGCAGGGCATTGGCCCCCGGTAACTGAAAAACGCCGATACAGGCGGCCTTTCCCCCGTTTAAATGGGCGTACCAGCCGTAGTTTTCGGCTCCCAGTTCTACACGGCCCACATCTTTCACCCGGACCACGGAACCGTCGGTCCGGGTGCGGATGATGATATCTTCAAATTGTTCCGGTGTGGAAAGACGGCCCAGGGCGTTGATGGTATAGGTGAAGGTCTGCCCCGGCGGGCTGGGTGAATCGCCGATTTTGCCGGCGGCCACCTGGACGTTCTGTTCCTGGACGGCTGCGATCACATCCATGGCGGTCATTTCCATGCTGGTAAGCTTGTCCGGATTAAGCCACAACCGCATGGCATACTTTTTTTCACCAAAAATCTGAACGTCCCCCACGCCGGGCAGGCGCTTGAGGGTATCCACGATATTGATGGAGGCGTAATTGCTGAGAAACAGGTCGTCATAAGCGCCGTTGGTGGAATACAGGGAGATGATCAAAACGAAATCGGGGGATTGTTTTTGGGTGGTGATGCCGTATTTGCGCACATCAGGCGGAACCTGGGGCTGGGCCATGGTTACCCGGTTCTGAACATCCACTGCGGCGATGTCCAGGTCGTAGCCCACATCAAAGGTGACCGTGATGTTGCTGGTGCCGTCACTGGAGCTGATGGACGACATATAGGTCATGCCTTCCACCCCGTTAATTTGCTCCTCAATGGGGGTGGTGACGGTTTGTTCCACCACCTCTGCGCTGGCCCCCGTATAAGTGGCCTTAACCTGGACCGTTGGCGGTGTGATTTGGGGGAACTGGGCAATGGGGAGCAGCATGATGCACACGGCGCCGGCCAGGGTGATGACAATGGAAATGACGCCTGCAAAAATGGGTCGGTCAATAAAGAAATTGACAAACATGGGGTTTCCTCAAAAGGGCTTTAATTATTTCCCGGAAGTTGACGATTCGCCGGTTTCTTTTGCCGCCCCTGAATGACTTTTTGCTTTGGATTTGGTGCCCTCGGTCTTGGCACCTGCTTTTTTACCGGTGGTTTGGGCCTTCGAGGTGTCCCCAATCTGGACGGTTATGCCCGGTCTGATCATTTGAAGGCCATCGGTAATGACCCGTTCGTCCGCCTTCAACCCTTTCCATATGATTTTCTGGTGTTTATACAAAAACCCCACTTCGACCGACCGTTTTTCCACCTTGTTCCCCTCTCCCACCACATAGACGTACATGCCGGTCTGATCCTCGGCAATGGCCTTCTCGCTAATAAGCGGGGTGTCCGGTACATCACACAAAAAGAGGCTGGCTTGAACATAAATGCCCGGTAGAAGTGTCTTTTCCGGATTGGGGATGACGGCCCTCATGTTGATGGTGTTGGCCATGGGATCGGCCGTGTTGTCGATGAAATCCACTTTCCCCGGGTGGGGATGGGTGCTGCCGTCGCTCAGAATGATATCCACGGGGATATCCTTTTCCTGTCGG
>CAYPQJ010000133.1:0-12084 GCA_964412835.1 uncultured Desulfobacteraceae bacterium
TGACGGTATTCGGGGTTTCGGTCCAAAACAGGTTGAACCGTTTCCAGGACCTCCTGCACTGCCTGATGAAATTCCTTTTCGTTAGGGTCTCTTGCTACGATGGTTTCCAAAATGTCTGACATGAGTGACCTCCTATTAAATTAATAATTATTCCTTAAGCTCAAAAACACTTACAAAAAATTCTTCCTTAAAACGATAATCGTCATTCTTCACCGACTAATCGGGATTTCTAACCGAGGCCTAAGCTCCAATTATTACACACTGGGACTTTCTGCCGTCAATCTTTAGGATTAAGGGTTTTTCCACTCTCACGTGCCTCAAAAAGGGCGTTTCCCGAACAACAGGCAGGGAACTTAGCCATTGCCAATCAAAACGATCTTCTGATTCGGGGCCTTCCGTAACCGTTACATAATCGATCCCTAAGGATGTGATATTCTGAAAAAAGTGGGATCCCTGTGAAGGATCTGCCTTCAGCTTTTCATTCCTGAGTTCGATAATAGCGCCTACACCTGAAATATGCCGCCATTGAACCGGGATGCCAAGCCACCTGTCGGCAGAGCCCCATCTTCCCGGCCCAACCAACAGGTAAGGTCGCTTATCTTTGAGTAAACCAGCGTTTATCTGGCCGATTTCTTCGGCAATCTGAACCGTTGCTTTGGTCTCAAAAACATCGGGCTTGACATAGACGATATCCGCGATCTTCTCGTTTTTTCCGTTTCCGAGGGCCTGGGTGGAACGGCAGAATGCCTTATCCAGCTCTTCCGATGTGATCTCAACCTCAAAGCGATCTTCATCTGCAACCATGGGCCTGATCTGGAGAAAATTGAAATCGCTTTTCCTCTTTTTGTCAGGGCTCAGATCAACTGAAAACTCAATTTCAATAGGACATCCCATCCCCTTTCGTCCCAATGTCAGCAAATCAGACAAGAGCTGGGGCAAAGGAAAGATGTCATATTTCAATACCTGGGCAAATGTCAGTATCTTGGGTCCCGGGATGTAGCCCGTGTCCCTGATACGATCTTCTTCAGGCACGTAAGTACTGGCAAGTGTCTTTATAGGGAATTCGTTTTCAGCATCATCCACTTCCCTTTTTTCAAGATTGGAATCCTTCCAGGCCTTAGGGTCTTCAGCATAATTTTTGATTCTTAAGGCATAAAAAAAACGCTGGCCGTTCACAAGGATATCTTTGACAGTGGAAAACTGGGGCATGATCTTTGGATATTTGGGAGAGAAGCGCAATGTCTTTTCTCCTTCCACAACGGTTTTGCCGAGACCCAAGGCGATATGGGCAATCCCTTCTTCTGGTTTCATATGGGATACCGGATAGAAGTTATGGGACTGGGCCACACCGGAAATAGACGGGTAAAAGTAGTCTCCGTACTCCTTTCCGGCGAGCTGCTGGATAATAACTGCCATTGCCTCCGCCTGAGGTTGATTGGAAGTACTTCTTGAAAATGCCTTGGGACTTTCGTAATAGGTAGATGCGTAGACCAGTTTAATGGCGGTAATGAGATGCTGAAGCCGAACCGAAGGGTCGGGATGGTTATTGGGAATCATGTAAGTCTGATAAAGCCCGGCATAGGGCTGAAACTGGGCGTCTTCTAACAGGCTTGAAGAACGGACAGAGAGGGGGATCCTGACCTGGGGCACAAAGGCCTCCAGGTCTTTTACCAACCATGCAGGCATATCCCCCTTCAAAAAACTTTTCGCCACTTCTTCATCCGTATAGCCTTCGCTGGCAAGCCCCTCAAGATGGTTCTTGGTCACAAAAGACTCAAATCCGTCCGTACAGATAACCAGGGTCTTGGGAATTTTGATGTTGATTGTCGAATACTTTTCGTTAAGTTCCTGGTTTTGTTCCAAAACCGCCGACATAAAGGCCAGACCTCGGGCCTTCCCCCCTAAGGATCCCTGACCGATCTTGAGGCAATCCGCGATGTAAGGATCAAAATTATCGGCCCTGAACCGGGCCACCACCCCTTTTTGACGTAATTTCCGCAGGGCCCGGATGTTGGAAATAATATACTCCCGCATTTCGGGGGCACAGGTGAATTCAGAGGCCTGGACCTCACGGAACTTGGAGGCCAGGGCTATTTCAGAGCGGGCCATGATCCAGTTCGAAAAGTGATTACGTTCCGCATGATAGCAAAGCGACTCATCCGGTATCTGGGAAAGCTTTCTTTCGAGCGTACGAAGGTCAGAGGCCCGGTCAATCTCTTTCCCGTCAGGCAGACGAAATACGAAATCCCCAAAGCCCAGGCGGTTAAGGAAAAAATCGTGTATCTCGGAGAGAAGGTGTGGCGAATTCTTATCAAGGAACTCAGCGGGAACTTGGTCTGCCTTTTCCCTGTTACTCGGTTCCGAACTGAGCAGGAGAAGTGGAACGTCCGGAACTTCCTTCTTAATCTGGGAAAGCAGAAGAAATCCCGTATTATCGTCCAATTGATGGCTTTTTGGTAAACGAGCATCTGATATCACGCCGAAGAGAAAGGAACGGAATTTTTGGTAAAGCTCAAGGGCTTCTTCATAACTGGTGGCCAAAAGTATTTTGGGTCTGGCCCGCATTGTAAGGAGCCTGTGTTCTTCGTTGAGGCCAACTTTGAGTACCGCCTGTGTCTGTCTTACGATCTCTTTGTAGATAAGGGGTAAGAAGGACGAGTAATAAATCGGTGAATCTTCAACCAGAAGGAGGACCCGCACCATAGCCTTCTGGGTATCAATATCGACATTAAGGTGATCTTCAGCATTTTTGACCATGGCCAAAAGGAGATCTGAATTGCCGGACCAGATAAAAATCTTGTCTATCCCCTCGCAATTTTTGTTCTCAGGAGGTGGATAAATACCCCTGGGGCTGTGAGCCAAAAGGACAACAGGCAAATCCGGGTTCATCTTTTTCACCTTCGAACCGAGAGAAAACGCATCCATTTCCTCCAAGTGCGGGGTAGTCAGGACCATGTCGAATTTCCTCATTCTCAAAAGCGCTAAGGCATCGTGGGCCGAAGAAGTCCTTGTCACCCTCGGGGGATGACTCAGGTTCAACCCGCTATATTCGTTAATGATCCTTGATGCAAGACTCCCGTCTTCTTCCATAATAAAGGCATCATAGGGACTGGAAACGAGCAGGATCTCACGCACCTTCTTTGACATCAGTTCATGATAGATCCTGAAGCGCGCATAAGATTCTATCGATAGATTACTATTTTCTGAGTCCATTTTGCCTCCGCCTCAGACTTCCGGTTGGAGCAGGCGGTTCGAAGTAATAAAGAATGATTATCCAACGTGTCTAACTGAAGCTTGAAAACATCAAGGGCAGGCTAAATTCCTCCCCTTGATGTCTCGAACTATTTTCTGTCAGATCTTAGGCGTCGATTATACCGAGGGCCTCTTCCCTGTATGCATCCATTACATACGGAATATCCGTAATCTTTGCACATTCCTCCGTAAGTGAAAATATATCCTTTCGACTGATGTATTGGACTTCCCAGTTTCTGGATCCGGCCATTATCTGCTGGAGTCCGACCTTGATTTTGTCCACGGCACTGAAAATGCCCACAGCCCCCAACGGAAGGTTGTTTGCTTCACCGCCGTACTTTTCTTTAAGTACCTCGTAATTCATGAAAATTTCTTCTTTTGTCGATCCGTATTTCGAAACTGTCGACGGGAGACCGCCTTGTTCGCCTCTCAGCCACCTTTCGGTATTTTTTCCCACCATGCCCGGAATCATCAGGGCTCGGCCCATGCAGACGGCTTTGCAGTAGGGCGCGCCTAAGGCTAAGGCTTTGAAGACATGGTCTTCCGAGGAAAATCCGCCGGCAAAGGCGATGTCCGGGACCCATAAGCCTCGCTTGGCCAGCCGGTCGCACAGCTCATAGGCCATGGAATGCAGATATATGGAGGGGATGCCCCATTCGTTCATCATCCGCCACGGGCTCATGCCTGTACCCCCCGGGGCCCCATCAATGGTCAGGAGATCGATTTTGGCGTCGCTGGACCAGCGAATCGCCATAGCCAGTTCCCTCATGGGATAAGCGCCGGTTTTAAGCGTTACGCGTTTAGCGCCTAACTTGCGTATCCTTTCCACCTCGTTCATAAACCCTTCCTGGTCTATAAATCCCAGGCGGGAATGACGCTCAAACTGTTTCAGGGGACCGGCCTTGAATGCAGCCTGAAATGCAGGGTCTTCCGGATCGGGGGTGACAATGTAACCCCTCTTTTTCAGTTCGATGGCCCGATCCAGAGAGTTCACCTTGATTTCTCCACCAATGCATTTGGCGCCCTGTCCCCATTTCAGTTCAATGGTTTCCACTCCCAATTTGTCTATGCAGTATTCAGCTACGCCGTTACGTGTATCTTCCACGTTCATCTGAACAAGGATATCGCCGTAGCCTTCATGGTAACGACGATATTCTTTGACGCGGCGATCCATTTCAGGTGAGTTTTTCACTTTTCCGTCGCGGTTGAATTCCAGTTCCGGGTCGATGCCGCAGACATTTTCACCGCAAACCAGGGTGATCCCGCTGATGGCGGCCCCAATGGCAAAATGCTCCCAGTTTTTACGGGCGATGTCCGTGCTGCCGAGGGCCCCCGTAAAAATGGGGGCCTTCATCTTTATCTTTTCAGTGACGCCAAATGAGGTTTCCGTGTTGACTGCCGGGAAAGTGGCCTTGTCCGAGTCCGCTTCCACCCCCTTTGCACCAAGGGCATATCCCATGATGTTCAGGTGGGAGTAATCAACAGGGTAGTCCTTGTCCGCGCCAGCCGTAATACTACCGAATGGCTGGGGGTAAAGGAGCTCTCTTCCCCGGAATGTGGCATTGAACATATCGCAGTTTCCCTTGCATCCGTCAACGCATCTGCTGCATATGCCGGACTGGGGGGCCACATCACGTGAGCGATTCTTGGTCTGAAGCGCTTCATTCGAATTGGGTCTCTGTAAATTCATTGTGTTATTCTCCTCTATTTTTTGCTCAGGGAAGAAAACAAAAAAAAAGGCGTCCTCCCTGATAAGGGTTCAGACGCCTTTGTCTTATCCTAAAAGAACTTTCGCACGCCTTTGTGCAAAGCCTTTGTTTAAACCAATTAATGCCGGAATTCAACCATATACCTCTTTCCCGCGATACTTGTCAAGCTTTTTTTCTCTAAAGCTAATTTTTTCGGTCAGGTACGAGGCCTCAAATTTTTATGAATCCGTTAGAAGGACAGCCTCCGCTATATTTCGTATTGATTTTCGCGAATCCATGCTCCGTTTCTGTATCCACCGATAGGCCTCATTTCCAGTCATGTTCCGTTTTCGTATGAGTACCTCTTTGGCCCGTTCCACTAGCTTACGGGTCTCTAACTCCTCTTGAATTACCTTTGTTTTTACAATTAACTCCGTATTTAGGATTGCTACCCCGGCTTGGTTGGCCACTGCCGTTACAAGGTTTATTTCAGCATCGGAAAATTCGTGAGGTTCATCGGTAAAACAGTTGAGTACGCCTATGACCTTTTCATCCTTGACCCGGAGGGGCACGCTGAGCATGGATGCTAGCCCCAGTTTTTTCGCCATCTCCTTTTCTTTGAACCTGGGCTCCTTCAAAACATCTTTTATGACCAGGGGTTGATTGTGCGTGGCCACAAAACCGACAACCCCTTCGACCCTCCCCAATGAACGGTCCTTCACATATTCCGGCTCAATGGCCTGTGTGGCCTTTAGCCGAATCTTTTTGGGGGTTTCGCTTTCATCAATCAGCCACAAAGAGCAGATCTCATAGCCTGTTACTTTGGCCGTTACCATGACGATCAGTTTTAGAATGTCTTCCAAGTACTGTTCGGATGTAATGGCGCCGCTGATATCCGTGAGGGCCTTGATGTATTTATCGTAGGTTTTAGAAGAAATTTTTTGCATTTGTCTTTTGCCAAAAAAAAGAGCCCGGAGTGTAAAAAGTTTCATCGGGCCGAAGATTGAGTTTGATGCTTTTCAGATAACGGGTTTGATGTCTACAACCGGGGTTTTGTCTACCACCTCAAGCGCTTGTACTTTAATTTTCAACGGTTGGTCCAGGTTGATAATGCGAGTCTGGTGAAAACCGATGGGATTGGGTCGACATGGGGAACGGGTAGCAAAAACGCCCTTGAGGGGATTTTCCCGATTTCCTCTGGGATGGACCTGCAAGGTGTCGCGATTCCCTAGATGTAGCCACGTTAGCACAATAATTTCATCATCCGGGTGTAACCCGTAGAGACCATCCGCATATGCCGGATCGATTTCAATCCACGCTTCAGGCGCCCCTTCCCTTCCCTGAGAAGGACAATCCCGCCTGCTTTTGAGGCTGGTACGGACAGTGCCGATTTGCTTCAATTTAAATCCCGGCATAGGTTCCATGCCACTATTATTTCAGGTTTTCGCGAATCAACCCAGTGAGTTTTTTGATATCCTGCGGGGTCAACTTTCCGGCTTTCATGAAAATCAGTTTTCCACCCTTGTCGAAGGCCAGAACATCACTGTTGTCATCGGCCAGATCCCATTCCTTTACCAGGACCTTGTCATAGTCCCGCACATAGATGGCGTTGGGATATTTTTTCTGTTTATCTTCCAGGGCGGAGGAGATGGCAAAATTGGGAAGCCAGGTGGCATCCATATTGATGATGGCGTAAGACTGATATTGATCCCGTGGAAAATTTTCCAGTCGAAGGGCTTCGCTGGTATCGTTGTTGAGATCCTTTTCATCGGGATCCACATAAAAGAGCACGTGGACTTTTCCTTTCAGTTCCTTGCTGCTCCAGGGACTGCCGTCCAGACGTTCGCCGAGATCGCCTTTTAGTTCCACTTCTTTAGGTGTTTGTCCCACCTCTAACCCTGCCCATGCGGGTGAAGCCATTACAAATACCGCCAACAGCATCATTAACAGATATCTCATGTTTATTCTCCTTAGTTAAGTGTTACATTTTTCTCAGGCAAACGCGTGCCTTTTCGCCTGGAGTCATCACGGAGTGAACTTCGAGAAATAGATCACAACCTGGGTGCTGATGTCAATGAGAATTCCTGATTCTCTCTTTTCCAGGCCGGAGAATGGAAATCCGATAACAAAGTGAAAAATGCATGATTAGCGCTAACAAATCCGCAATCCGAATTCCGAAATCTGCAATCCTAAAGGTATCGTCCGAATTCAAGGGATTTTTTGTTGATAGCAAGCCCTGTATGTACCTGGATCATTTCGTGTGCGGTTTGTTTGAACGGTAGATACACCAAAGCTGCGCCCCTCACGGCTATGCTGATTTCGGGTAGCTTGGGCAGAATATTTTTCTTGTTGACGGTAGATGCCGCCAGTGTCACCTTGACCCCTTGAATGGCTTCTGAGAGAGGCAGCGTCACCGGATGACGAATTTCATTCGGGAATTCTTTTTTGCCCTCCAGACTCTCTTGAGACAGGGTCAGTCGTCTGGATATGGCCAGGAAAAGCTTTGGCCGAATTTTAAAGGCCGGTGCCCAGAATAGCATGCCTTGATGATGCCATGATTCTTGGACCACTTTCGGCTGGTTTGTAATCCGTATGAAATCGGCAAAGGAGTTGATGGCGATGCCTTCGGTTCGGACTGACATCCTCCAGAAAGGGAGATAGGTTAAATCAGGATCGTCACTTGAAACCACCAGAAAATCCACAGGGACGAATCGCCCCCGTTGGGCTTCCCAGGCCGTTTGACAGTTGGTGCAGGTCAGTACGACGCTGTCCTTCCGGCCTTCGAGGTTCCATCCGCAACGGGGGCAAAGGGTTGCCAGAAACGTGAGCTGCCAGGTTGGAGCATTTTCAGTGATGGATGAAAATTTTTTTCTGTCTCTGGGCAGCCGTGCCACGGGATGGTGGGTGATGGCATCAAAAAGGGCGCCTTTTCGAACGTAAAGTGGGAGATAGATAAGATTTATGGCTTCACCCACATAAGCTCGGTGAAAAATTTCGTCTGAAATGCCGGCCGAAGACTGCTTTTCGGCCTTGGCCAGCATTTCGGATGTTTTAAGGAAGCATTTCAGGAAAGAACCATGGGTTTCCTGATTTACGAAACGCATTTTCATGGCCTGCGGCCTCAGTCCGAGGGAAATGGGAAAACGCTTGAGGGGAACGGCCAGCCGTGTGATATCCATGATCCGATAACTCACCCTGCGAGTTTGGCAAGCATAAACAACGCCTCGAAATCGGAGATAGGGGACATACAGGATTTCTTTATTCTGCGTTTTGTGGGGAAGCACAAACCTGAAAGGTCCCTCGGAGAAAAGAAAACTCTTTACATCACAGTATGGGCACTGAAGGATGTGGTCGGTTTCGTCCAGTTCTACGGGTCCGCCGCATTGGGGACATTCCTGTTTAACCAAAAGACCCATTGTGACCCCGGACTAAAGCCTCTCTCCACATTGATTGCAGAATGTGGCGTCGGGCAGGTTTTCTCCCTTGCAGTTAGAGCAGATCTTTTTCGCCGGTTTTTCACGGCTGGGTTTTCCGCATTTCGGGCAGAAACTGGCGTTGGGAGGCAGGTTTTTGCCACAGTTTCGGCACTGATCAAAGACCAACTGTTGATGACCGCAGTGAGGGCAAAATTTGGCTTCATTGGAAATGGCGTGTTTGCAGTCCGGGCAAAATGTTTCAGGGGGTGCGGTTTTTCCCTGCTGTCTGAAGGCGTCTGAGAACATGGCCGGCATCATGAACCCCATACCCATGCCCAACCCGGCGCCGGCTTCCCCCTGGGATGCGGCCGCTTTTTCCATGGCCATGGCGGCCTTCATTTTTACCAGGCGATCCAGGTCGGGAATGATATTCAAGCGGCTTTTGTCGTCTATAGTGGCTTGAACTTCGGGCGGCGGTGTAATGGAGGTGATATAGAGGTGGGTCAGGCCGAGTCCGAAGTGCCCGAGATCAGTTGTCAGGGCTTCCTGAAGCCCGTTTGAGAGTTTATCATAGGTTCCGGGAAGGTTGAGGAGGCTGTCCAGGTGTTCGCCCAGATGGTCGTTAAACCTGGAGACAATGACCCGTTTCAGGTACTCCTCGATTTGTTCGGTGGTGAACTGGCCCATGGTGCCCACCATGGTGTTGATGAAAAGAAGCGGCTGAATGATCTGAATATTGAAAAGCCCGTGAGCCCGAAGCCGTACGAGCCCCAGTTCCGAATCCCTGAAAGCCACCGGTTCGCGGGTGCCCCATTTAAGATTGGGAAAGACTTTCATGTTGACCATATAAACTTCCGCCCGAAGCGGGCTGGTCATGGCCCAGGGGATGGTCAGGATTTTAGTGAGAACGGGAATATTGGCGGTTTTCAAAGTATGACGACCGGGCCCGAAAGCATCGCATGCCCGACCCTTGTAGAAAAGAATTCCCGCCTGGCTTTCCCGCACGGTAAGCTGTGCTCCGAATTTGATTTCCCCGGAGCCTTTTTCAGGGATTCTGTGAACCAGTTCCTTGCCGGTCTCGTCAAACCATTCAATGACTTCAAGAAAAATCACATTGTCCATTCCCATGGTTTCACTCCTTTTTTTTGTACTATTTGGGGCAGTTTATCTGTTATCGGCATAAATCTCAAGTGAAGAATGATCCTGAAAATCCTGTTTGACATGGGGTTTTGGCAAGACTACTATGCCTTTTTCAAAATGACTTTTAATCCACGAATAACGCAGATTATACGGACTGCAAAAAAATGAATGTCTGCGTGGAGAACAGGATGAATAATCAAGTTCAGATGGGAAAAATGCTTTCAGATCTCAAAACTCTTTTTAGCCCTGAAAATATTGCTGTAATCGGGGCATCCACCACATTCGGAAAGTGGGGGCAGGTTATTTTTTCAAATATTTTGGCGGGTGGTTTCAAGGGAAAAGTTTTTCCGGTAAATCCCAAAGGGGGTAAGATGTTCGGCCTGGACGTTTTTCCGAGTATCAAGGACATTCCGGATGACGTGGACCTGGCGTTTATCACCACGCCGTCCGGGACGGTTCCGGGATTGCTTGGGGCGCTGGGAAAAAAAAGTGTTAAGGGTGCTGTGATCATTACATCCGGATTCAGTGAGACGGATGCATCGGGAAAAAAGCTCGAAAGAAAAATCGTCGAGGTTGCGCGAAAAAACAATGTTTGGATCATCGGTCCCAATACCATGGGGATTATCTGCCCCCATGCCGGTCTTTTTGCCACAGGCTCCCATCCGCGGCCGAAAAAAGGGTCGGTGGCCTTTATCTCACAATCGGGAAATCTGGGCAACCAGCTCGTTGATTGGGCAGAGCAGCAGGGAGTCGGTATTTCCCTTTTTGTGGGGTCCGGCAACGAGGGCATGCTGGCTTGTCCCGATTATCTGGAATACCTGGAAAATGATCCCCATACCCGGTTTATTGTGCTCTATGTGGAAAATGTGGCGGATGGGATCCGGTTCATGGAAACGGCCGGCCGGATCAATCGAAAAAAGCCGGTGATCCTCCTTAAGGGAGGGAGTACACAGGCGGGAATCTTGAATGTGAATGTCCCATCGGATTTGCTGAGCCTGTCAGCCGGGTTTTCTTCCCTTCCCCTGGCCCATGGGGAATCGGGTGGGCATTGTGACCCTGGGGGGTGGCTGGGGCGTTGTGACGGCCGATGAATGTACCAGAGAAGGACTTGTTGTTCCGGAAGTTCCGGATTGGATTGTGGCAAAGATTGGAAAGTACCTGCCCGAATTCTGGAGCAAGGGGAATCCCGTTGATCTGGTGGGAACTCGGAATCTGGAAGCCCCCGCGGTGGCTGTGGAAGAACTGATGAAGTGGGATGGGATTGATGCGGTTATTTGCCTGGGTATTATCGGTCGGCATGAACTGGTGAAACAACTCCTGGAATCCACCCGGGTTGCTGATCCCGATGCGTCACCGGAGTTTCTGGCACATGTGGAAAAAATGGGCCATGAATTTGAAGAAGGATTAATTGTTCAGATGGCAGCCTTTATGGAGACCTACAAAAAGCCCGTTATCGGGGTTTCCATGGCCGGAACTGGCAAGGGCGTGGTGCGACCCGTTAGCGGAAGCCGGTACAGCGGGGTGATGTACCAGACACCCGAAACCGCTGTGAATGTGCTGGCGGGGATGGTCTCTTACAGCCGGTTTTTGTCGAAAACCGGTGGGCATTGAGGTGGCATATCTGCATTCCTTTGTACGGGTGGAAATTCCGATTGAAAGCAGTGAAATTCGTCTGTAGCGTACGAATATGGTTTTTCAAAAGCGCAATATTGAAAAAAAGCCCAATGAATCGCTTGGTTTTTCCCCTGTGGAAATAGCCCTGATTTTTTCGGGAAGGGGACTTTTTGCTGCATGGGGGAATTGCGGTTTAAGGTATCTGGTTTTGTGCCTTTGGCCGGTGGCATATGTTTCAGATGTTCTGCTAAGAACTTTTTTGTATGTTCCCAGGCTTCAATCCACCCTTTGTCACCCTTTTTCAGCATGTGCTCGCCGCCTTTAACCAATTGAAGTTGAACCTTTTTGCCGCAATTCAGCATGGCTTTCGCCATTTCGAGGCTTTGATCCATGGTAACCCGGGTGTCCTGCTCCCCGTGGATCAGCAATGTGGGTGCATTAATAGCGCAAGCAGCGTAAATAGGCGATTTGGCTTCCAAGCCCAAGCCTTTGGCGCAAACCTCTGGAACATATGCGTCTTTAATGCCCGGGGCCTGGGTGGTTTGGGCCCACCGATCAAGGTCGGTGACGGGAAAAAAGGCCACGACGGCTTTGACTTTTGGGGTCAAGCCTGCTGCCAGGAGGGCCACCTGTCCCCCTTGTGAGAATCCGAGCAGGCCGATGCGGTTTGGATTAACCCCGGGTTGACTGGATAGCCACTGGATCGCTTTTACCACATCAAAAGGCTGTCTGCCGCCGCAATCGTCCCGTCCCCCCGTGTCGGGCCATCCACGCATGGAAAGGGCCAGTGTGACATAGCCCTCCCGGGCCAGATGCCAGGCCACAATACTGACGATGTCCGCACCGTTTACCCCCGGTTCAAGCCAGCCATGGAGGACCACGATGGCCGGGTTGCTTTCGCCGGGATCATTTGGGCCATAGAGAATACCGGCCATGGAGAGGTCGTCTCCGGGGATGGTGACGCGGGTTCCCTC
>CAYPQJ010000134.1:0-12007 GCA_964412835.1 uncultured Desulfobacteraceae bacterium
CTAATTTTCATCTTTACCTCCTCCTGATTTACGGATGAAACCATTGGCTATGTCTGTTGTTCCGACTCAGCAAATCGAACTAAAAGGTCACCTGAAACTGAACCCCATAAATAGCGTATTTTCCCAGACCAAAGGGCTCTGCCCCCTGGATGCAGAGGTCTCCATCGTCATACCACATGAACTCGGGCCTGATCTTGAATCCCTTGGCCAGATCAATGGGGACGCTCACCCCCCACATCCGGCTCTTGGCATCAATCTCAGCGCCCTGAAACTCGTTCTTGGTTTTCATCTGGCCGTAGATCAGATGCGGGGTGATGGGGCCGAATCGGTAGGACGCATCCAACCAGAAGCTGTAGGTCTCGGCGTTGTTGATCTTATTGGTTGTAGTGTCGAGTGTGGCATTAGAAAGCAAAGCCGGCATGCTGTTGCCACTTTCAACCCCCCTCGTATTGCCCCGTTTTCCCCCCAGTTCCCTTCACCGCTGAACGTAAACGGGCCAAATCCCACCTTGAAGCCCAGAGAACCGATATAGCTGTCCAACTTGTTCCCCACTCCCGGGTTGTCAGGGATATCAACGGTCCTGTGCTAATACATAAAACTCGGATAGATGCTCACGGGCCCCACATAGATGGGAAGCCCCATATCGATCCTGGGAACCTTCGTGTTGTTCTGCACATCGATGAGCCATTTCGCCCAAGGGCCGTATTCCCCCACATACCGGGCGTATCCGTTAGGGTCCACCAGGGCGATGGCCAGTCTGGCATTTTTGCAGAACTGGAAAGTCCCCCTCACCTGGG
Source organism: uncultured Desulfobacteraceae bacterium (assembly GCA_964412835.1). Classification (GTDB taxonomy): domain Bacteria; phylum Desulfobacterota; class DSM-4660; order Desulfatiglandales; family Desulfatiglandaceae; genus NaphS2. The sequence goes on from CAYPQJ010000134.1 coordinate 798, forward strand.
GGAACCGACCCGAATAGTAATTGCCATACCCCACGCCGATAATATTGAGGCTCCCGGAACGGGTTCCCAGGAGTTGGGATGGGTTCAAGGGGGAAAGGGGCGTGGTTGTCTTTCCGGCCTGAACCTGGAACCAGTCGTTTACATCCCACCATCCATAGGCGTACCTCAGTTCAACACCGTCGCTGGTGTTTTGGTTGACATCCCCTGATCTCTGGCCGATGCCGATTTCCACATACATGCCCACATTGTCCTCATTGGTCCATCGTCCATGGAGACGGCTGATATTGGGCAATTGAATGGTGGTGACATTATAGGAGTTGGTGCCATTTCCTACCCGGCTGAACTGGGCGTTCTCCTTATCCCTGTCCAGGTAGTAGAAGTCCGTAAAGATGAACCCTCCCAGCTTGACATCTGCCGCAACGGGCATGGCAAAAACAGCCGGCAGCAGGAGAAAAAAAGCGACCATTAAAACTTTTTTCAATTCTTTTCTCCTTCCTTCATCCTGATTCCATATTTTTCAAACTTCAACCGATTTACCACGACCCATTGTTCCATTATCCCAGACCGTGTTTCCGTACATTGGGCCGGGCTCCTATACTGGTTGCTCTTTTAGGGAATCTTAGACTCGTGCTTTCCCGTCCCTATCACAAGATGGATTTGGCTTTCTATAAGGGAAGATTTGGGCTCCCAACAGGCAAACGATGTCCGTTAGGAGCAGGGCATATACAATTCGGAGTGTTTTCTCATGAGGAACCTCCTGGATAGAGGTTGAATGGTTGGTGGGAATACCTACAAAAGAATACCTGGAATTGATGTAAGGGCAAAAGCTGCCTTTTGTCAAGAAAAAACTGGCAAAATCGGTCAGGATTCCTGATATTTGAAAGTGTCTTCAGATGAAACATACGTGCATTAGCCCAGCATCGCACATCGGTTAATTTTATGCAAGACTGGGATATCTAGCCTTCCCTTTTTGCCTGGAATTTCAAACAGATGGCTAATATAGGAAACCTTGCATCCGAGATTTTGCCAAGATTCAAACACAATTGTTGCTTTTCAGCAACTTCGGTGCCTTTTTCGTTTGCTGTTCCGGTATACTGGCAGGGCTTCGCGGCCATTGCCGGTTTCAGCGTTTTTTCTGCGTACCTCCGCTCCTTGCAAAGGGTAAAAGTATAAAAGAGACAAGCGATGCTAAGGCAGCCTCACCATTCGGAAGCCGATAGCGTAGTAAGGGAGCATTGGCATGAAGTAGCTGCGACTCGCCGACCGACAGTCACCGGCGTACTTGGGCCAGGAGCCGCCCCGTAACACCCGGTCCGTGCCCGAAAGCGGTCCAGTAGGGTCGGTAACTGCGCTTGATGGGTAGCTGCCATACCAGTCCTGACACCACTCACCTACGTTCCCAGACATGTCAGAAAGCCCCCAAGCATTGGGCGCTTTCTGCCCAACCGGATGGGTTTTGGTATGATAGTCATGGGGATCAGGTGAATTATAACAGTACCACCCTATTGCATCCAAATTAGGATCATATCCGCACTCCCACTCTGTTATCCCCCCATTGTAAAACGCAGTCGTACTCCCCGCTCGGGCTGCATACTCCCACTGTGCCTCCGTCGGCAGACTGTATGTCCCCTCTCCCCTGAGATTCATTTTAGTGATGAATGACTGCACGTCATTCCATGACACATCCTCGACGGGAAAGGTTGAACCCAAAAATATGAAAGGGGTGTCTCCCGTCACTGCCTTCCACTGACCATTGGTTACTTCGGTTGCCTGCATATAAAAAGGCTGGGTAAGGGTTACCTGGTGCTGGGTCTCGTCAGAACCGCTGCCCCCCATGGTAAACGTCCCTGCGGGGATGAGCTTAAATTCCTGCCCCAAACTGTTTTTGAAGGTGGAGACAAGCGGAATGATGACATCATGGATATTGGAATAATCGCTGCAGTCAGAACCTGAATTCTTACATGCTTTCACAGCGACGTGATAGGAGGACCCCGGCGAAAGCTCGTATGCCGCAGTTGTTTTATCGCCCACATCAATTGTTTTGATAGTATCAGGATTATCATAAGGTTTTTGTGCGTAATGCACAACGTAATTGGTCGCGCCAGTCACTTTGTTCCATGAAAGTGTCACCTGATTTCCAGTAATGGTGACCGTTAACTTCGGTACCTCAAGCGCGCTGTCAGTGCTTACAGAGTCAAAGATTGAGAGATCATTCGCCAGAGCCATCCCACAAACCAAGAAAGCCGTCAGAAACACACCCAGAGTAATTAAGTGTTTTATAGCCTTCATTTCTCCCTCCTTTTTAAAGTGTTTTTAAGTTACGTAACACTTCATATAAACCGACAAAGGCCAAAAGGTCACATTATTTTTTTTCAACCACATATTGGCCAAAACCGGTGGAGATTAACCCCAAACCCTTCAAAACAGATGGATTCCAGAATACATGTGCAATCTCTTAGGTTTCGGTGGTTCTCTAAACGCGCACTTTCGTGCATTAACCCAGCATGGCACATCCGCCAATTTCATGCAAGGCTGGAAGATGTATCCTTCACATTTTTCTGGGAATATCTTGACAATATAGAATGATTTCAGCACGTAAAAAATCTGTTAATATATTCGATTTTGGAGAGTTTAAAGATCATGAAATGTGTGCCCGCATTTCACGCCATGGCATCTTTGATTTCATTTGGATATCCAAAAAATCACCACCATCAAAAAATGGTAGTAAGCCTTACTTAGTCAAACGGACCTTTCGGTTTTCAAGCAATTCTGATAATTTCTTCGGCCACAACATATTGGGCTCGGTCAATTTGCTGGTTTTCCACTTCAGGGAAATGAGTTCGAGCATGAAGGTGGTATCTGAAAAGCCTTCATATATTCAAGGCTACAAGATCAAAACTGCCGTGGTCAAGAAATGAAATTTACCCAAATAGACAATGACTGTCAGGAATGATCTTAACGCCAATCGAACGTATGCAGGATCAAATGATAGCTTTTAAACGTTAGACCACAGGGGGGCTAGACATGACCCCAATTCTTATGCTGACCTGCTGTCAAAAGGTTGTTTTCGAGTTTCATTTTATTGTCATCGCCCTTCACCTGTTCGAACCCTTTTACCGGCCGGAGACCGTACGGAACCGCAAAAGCGGGGGCGTGGGCCTAGGGTTAGCCATTGTAGAGAGATGTGTTCAGGCCTGTGGCGGAACCGTCCGCGAAAAAACCTGTCGCAGCACGGTTTCTTCATCACCATGACGCTTTTGTCATCAAAACCTTAACGTATGGGAGCCACCACGAAAGCGAGGCAGGTCCAGACAGCGTGGGAAATCACCACGGGCCATAGGGTTCCCAATCGCCAGTACATGAACCCCCAGAACAGGCCGGCAACACCTGCCGCACCCACGAGCATGAAATTGAAAGAAGAGATATGCACGGCTGCGTAAAGAACGGCACCGACGATCCAACCTTTGAAATCCCCCATATGGAGGCCCAAACGGCGTTGAAGGAATCCCCGCCAGAAAATCTCCTCTGATGGGCTGGTAATAAAAAGCAACAGCAGGCAGATGGCCCATCCGGGGGTGTTGTCGCCTTTGGCGTAAATAGCGTCCACCTGGTTTTCGGAAAAAGGGAAAAGGATGTTTGAAATGGCGTTTCCCGCCAGAAAAATACCATAAAGGCATAAGGCGGACAAAATTCCCCACAAAATTGCGCGACCCGTCAAATCCTTAAACGGCAGTGGCCACCCCCCAAAGATCACCGCAAGAACGGCCAGGCATAGGGCCGACAGGCTGATTTTGATCCAGAAATTGCCATAGGGCACAAAAAAGGCGAAAAACCAGCAGACGGTTGCGATGGCCACACACCCTATCAGCGGGCGCAGATCCACCCTTTTTTTGTTCATCTGAAACATCTCTCCAGAAGAATGGAAATCAGGAGAAGGACCCCGAATGCCGTATCCAGCTTGGCGGTGCGGGCGTCCGCGTCCAACGGGCAGTCCCCGGATACAATGCGAAAAACAGGTCTTACGAGAGGAAGGGCCAGAAGAACCAGCAGGGACCAAAGGGTCAAAGGGCCCAGGAGGCTCATGATCACGACACCGAAAAAAGCCAGGAAAATGAGGCCCCCATAGACCAGCCGACCCCTGTAACTTCCCAATAGAATGGGCAGGGTTTTGATGCCCTGCTTTTTGTCAAATGCCATATCCCGAATGTTGTTGGCCAACAGCACAAGCCCCACCAGAATTCCAAAAGGGAGTGATATGAGCACAATGGCGGGATCAAAATCTTGGGTCTGAACGTAATGGGCCCCTAACATGGCCAGAGGGCCCCATAACAGAAACACCGTGGGTTCCCCCAGGGCATGGTATTTGAGGTTGAGTGGGGGCGCGGTATAAGAGATGGCTGTCAGGACCCCGATGACCCCGATTAGCAAAATCGGCCAGCCGCGTGTGGCGGTCAGATACCATCCGATGGTGATGCCCAAAGCATACAGGAGCAGAGAAAAAAAAAGCACTTGTCTAAGCCCCACGGCGTGTTCCAGCAAGGGGTGGGGCCGATACTGAACCGTCGGGGATAACGGTGTATCTATCTGGTTTTTAACATCATAATAATCGTTCAGCAGGTTGGTGGCGCCATGCAGGGCCACCATTCCCAAGAGGGTCAGGAAATACCACCCAAAGGAAAACACGCCCTCCGTGGCCCACACGGAACCGATGGTAACGGAAATGGCTGACATGGAAAATGACCAGGGACGTGTGGCAAGGTACCAGGTTTTTATATCCGCCATGGATTTTTCCTCAAATCCGGTTTTTTTCGAGGCCCTTAATTCGGATTACTGAAGGTTGTTTCGAATGGCCCAATCGGCTACTTCAACGGGGCTATCCAGCACCGTAACTCCGGCCGCCTGAAGCGCTTCACACTTTCCTTCCACGGTTCCGGCTGAACCACGAACAATGGCCCCCGCATGACCCATGCACTTTCCCTGGGGAGAAAAACGTCCCGCGATATATGCGGCAACGGGCTTTTTCATGCGTGTGGAGATAAATTCGGCCGCTTGCTCCTCCTGGTCTCCGCCCACTTCTCCAACGATAATAATCCCTTTGGTGTCATCGTCTTTTTCAAATCGTCTGAGGATATCAGACAGATTGGTCAGCACGACCGGATCAGCTCCCATGCCCACCACCGTGCTCTGCCCCACATTTTTCTCAGACAGGATGCCTGCGAATTCGTAGGAGAGGGTGCCGCTTCGCGAAATGATGCCGGCCCGTCCGGGTGAAAAGAGTGACGCAGGCATAATGCCCATTTTCCCTTTTCCGGGAACAAGAATACCCGGCGTGGTGGGTCCCAGAGCCACCATATTTTTTCCCTCTGAATAGGCCCGCATTCTCATGACGTCGTGCACCGGTACGTGTTCCGGCACAATGACGATGAGTTCGACCCCCGCATCCACGGTTTCATAAAAGGCATCCGGAACAAAGGGGGCCGGAACAAAAAACACGGAGGCGTTGGCCCCGGTTTCCTTTACAGCTTCCGCCACACTATCAAAAACCGGCAAGCCCTCAACGGTTTTGCCACCTTTGCCAGGGGTTACACCACCCACCACGTTCGTACCATATTCCAGCATCCATCGTGTCTGTACACTGCCGATTTTTCCCGTAATTCCCTGAACAATCACCCGGGTATGGTCGTCTATAAATATACTCATTTTAAATCCTTTTCAAATTTATCGGTTTAGATCCGGGGCCTCTCAACCACTCATCCAATCATTGTTCCATATCTACGGGGCGACCAGTTCCACCAGTCGTGCAACAGCCACCTCAGTCGCCGCATCGGTCACCACATGGACGCCGCCTGAACGAAGAATCTCCCATGTCTCCTCCTGGTGGTTCCCCAGGGCTTTGGCCACAATGGGGATTTCGAGATTGTTTTCTTTGATGAATTGTACCACCCCTTTGGCGCCCTCGTGAATGGGGTTGATGCCACCGTAGATGTTGATGAAAACGGCTTTGATACGCTTCTTGGTGGTAACCAGATCCATGCATTTATAGAGCAGTTCTGCGGTGATGCCGCCGCCGGTCTCCAGGAAATTGGCCGGCTTGAGGGTCTTTCCGATAATGTCCATACTGGCCATGCCCAAGCCCGCCCCCGAGCTGATCAACCCGATATCCCCGTCCAGGTCTACATAGGTCACGCCGATTTCTTTGCCTTTACGTTCCAGCGCGTTTTCAATGCGCTGCCAGTAATCGGGAAGGGGATGCTTGATCCTGGATAGGGCGGAATTATCAATTTCCAGAACAGAATCCACAGCCAACACACCGCCGTTGGCCAGCACGGCCAGGGGGTTGATTTCCACTTGAAGCGCTTCAAGCCTGCTGAAAATTTTGTACAGTTGTACCGTCACATCCGCACATGCAATCAGGGTACGCTGAGAAAGACCCAGTTTCCTGAAAAGGTTTCGCGCATGATAAGGGTAAACGCCGAATTCGGGATCCACTTGAAATGAGGCAATCTTGTCCGGGGACCTTTCCGCCACCGCTTCAATATGAACGCCACCTTCAGTGCCGGCCACCACCACCGGTCTTCCGGAATATCCGTCGATGGTAATACCGATATACAATTCCTGCGCAATGTCAGCCTTTTCGCTCACCAGAATCTTGCGAACCTTGAGCCCTTTGATCTCTTTTCCAAAGAGTTCGCCCGCCAGATCTTCAAGGTCTTCCGGGGTTTCAGCGGTTTTGATGCCCCCGGCCAGGCCTCGCCCCCCCACCAGCACCTGGGCTTTCAAAATGACCGGGTATCCGATTTCTCCCGCAATTCGGGCAGCATCTTCCACCGATTCCGCTACATCTCGTCTCGGCACCGGGATTTTCATGCTTTCAAAAACATCCGCCCCTTCATATTCATGGAGTCTCATAGCAATTCAGGTTCCTTTCAAGGATTCAACAAGTTCACAGCTTATTAATAATTTCTGGAGAAAATTACACCAGGCAGGATGATCAAACTTCCTGATATTATCACATTTTTTAAGGGGTTAGAATACGGAAAACGGAAGAATTTGTCAACAGCGAAAGATGCGTTACCGATCATATTTTTCCCGGTTGCCGATTCTCTTGCCATATGCTAAATCGTATCTAAACAGGGGCTTTCTAAAGAAGAGGAGAAGAATGGAAGATTTTGAAACATTGCTGGCCCGTTCCGTTCAACATCACGGCCACCTCTGTCCCGGCCAGGTCATCGGTGTCCGCATGGCCATGCTGGGCTGCCGGCTGATCGGCATAGAGGAGCCCACAAAAGAGATCAAGAAGCTCATCGTCTTCGTTGAGATCGATCGATGCGCCAGTGATGCCATTTCAGTGGTCACCGGTGTTAAACTGGGCCGTCGGTCACTTAAATTTGTGGATAACGGCATTATGGCCGCATCCTTCCTCAACCTTGAAACCCGCCGGGCCTACCGCATCAGCGCCACCGAACGCTCCCGGGATCTGGCGGAAAAATATGCCCCGCATATCCAAAATATTCCGGAACGTCAGCTTCACGCTTATCGTGTGATGCCCGAATCAGCGCTGTTCAAGGTTGAGGAAGTTGAAATCGACCTCCAGGGGCTGGACCTTCCGGGACCCACCCTGCGGAAGGTCGTTTGCGAAAGGTGTGGTGAAACGGTTCGTGACGGAAAGGAAGTCCTATCCGACGGCCGGGTGTTTTGCCGCCCTTGTGCGGGGGATACCTACTTCCTGCCGTTAATCCGGCCGGAATAACCAGCGTAATCATCCACGCATAACAGAGGGACCGAGCTTCCTGGCGGGTAGAAGGTCGTAGACTTTAAAAAGGGTTGGGACCCTTCTGATGGAAATCCTTCAAACCCTCCGCCGACCGGATATGCAAATCCAGCTGCGGAAAGGATATTTCGATATTGTTTTCCCTGAAAATGCGGTCGATATGGTAGCGCACTTCCGAATCGGCGTACCGGTCGACCCAGCCCCTGATCCATACCCTCAGGGAAAACACCAGGGTGTTGTCACCGAAATCAAGGAACCGCACTCTCGGGGGCGGCCGGTCCAGCACCTTGGCGCTCTGTTTGGCGGCCGTAAGAAGCAGATCCGTCACCTTTTGAACGTCTGACCCGTAGGCCACGCCGATTTTGATTTCCTGGCGATAGCGCCGGTCTGCGTGGCTCCAGTTGATCATTTTCTGGGAAATCAAGAGGGAATTGGGGACAAAAATGGTGGCGCCTGAAAACGCTTTCACCAGCGTGTTACGAATGGTTACTTTTCGAACATGCCCCCTGATGTTGTCGATCTCCACCAGGTCGCCGGGCTGGATGCTCCTGCCGAACAGAAGAATCAATCCACCGATGAAATTGTTCACGATATTCTGCAACCCGAACCCAAGCCCCACGGAAAGACCGCCGGCGATGACGGCCAGATTCCTGAAGGAAAGGCCCAAAAGGCCTAACGTGGTCAGGGCGAAAAGGGACCAGAGCACATAGGTGACAATGGTGTCCAGAGACTGAACTGAACCCGAATCCAGATCCCGGTGGCGACCCGGCAGTTTGGTCAGAGCCGAACGTGCCAGGGTGATGCCGGCGCGGACCACGAACATAAGCGAAAAAATACAGATGATGCGGTAAATGCTGAATGTGAATTGATCCCAACCCACCCTGTAGCGGATGACCTCCATAAAAAGTGACCCACCCCCCACAAAGACAAAAATCCAGGCAACGCTCGATAACAGCAACGTGATAAAGATCAGTGGAAATCCCAGGCCTTTTACCGGCTCGGTGACCTGAGCATCCAAAGCCGCTTTTCTGCGCTGCCAGCGAGATGCGATCCGTCCCAGTCCGGCACTGAAAACTTTGGCCAGACGGACATTGAGGGATAACAACAACACCAGCATCCCCAGAAGAACGGATAGATAGCCCCAGCCCAAAAGCGCCAGAAGCGCCAGAAGCGGCATAGCGCCGATCAAAATACCCCTGGATATATGGGCCCAGCCCTCCCTTTGGGTTTTGTCTCGGGCATAGCCCCAACACAGAAAAACAAGCCAGGCCGACCAGACGGGGATAAAGGTTTCCTGGGGAATATGAAGGGCTTCCATCAAGACACAGGTGGAGACGGCGGCCCACAGGGGGAGCAGGCGATGGGGTCCGGAATCCTGGTCAGCGAAAAAAAGACGCCGCAGATTCCGGGAAAGCGAGATCAGACCGTAGACCAGAATAACCGTTACAGTCGTTGAAAAAAATGCAGAAGGAAAAAGCCCGGTGGAAGAAACCCCCAGAAGAATGCCGAGGCTTACAGCGAAACAGAGAAGAAATGGAATCAAATGAATATGGTTCAGGCTTTCAAAACGTTTTTTCATCCGCTTCAGAAAAAACAGGGACAGGCCCAGAAGGAGCAGGGAAAACAGTGCAATTTTGGCCATGAACAGGGCCCATCCCATCTCCTTCAGATCGATGGGCTCCAACAGATAAATACCGAATCGGGATGCCCATTTTCGAGCTTCGGCTGTGCCCAATACCCAGGCTTGGGGCGAAAAAAACCCGCGGTTCCGCTTCAACAGATGGACTTTAAGAACGCGATTGGATTCGTGCTCAATTTGGGTCTGGTCTTTTTTCAAAAGGAGAATAAAGGCTTCGGCGGCATCCATACCTTGGGTCAGCTTGAGACTCAGGGGTTGGAGTTTGGCCTGGAGGGAGGCAAGATCATTCAGGTAGGCCTTCACCTTTGCCTGTATTTCAGGTCCCAGTTTTTGGGTGGGATTACCTTCCTGCCTGAACTTGTGAGACAGGTCTGTCAGGTTCTCCATCTGTCGCGCGATGGCGGCTTTTTCCTGTTTAAAGGGCAAAATGAGTCTGTTGGTTTCACGTTCAAACCAACCCAGGACGCCCAGTATATCACGCAATACGAGCGGGTTTCCGGATCTCAGGTTGAAATAGAGCATGAGTTTTTCAAACCTGGACCTCAAAAGATAGAGGTGCTTTTGAAGGTTTGACAATCGATCCGGCAGTTTCAAAATCAGTTGATCAACAGATTTTGAGGTCTCAATAAGTTCCTGGTGTTGCCGTTTCAGCAACGCATCCCAGCTGTCGGGGTCACTGACGCCGGGGGCACAGGCGAAAAGTGAAACCAGTATCGAAACCAGCGTTAAAAGTCGAAGATGTGCAGAATCGTTTTTCATGACCTTATTTCTTATTGACTGCTCATGTTTTACGTTGGCTTTCACCCACTTTGATCAGAATGTCAGTTTTACCTGAGGCCGTCTTCTTTCTTGGCGCCTTCCATTTTGAGACCGCCGATGCGGGGGTGGGGCCTGCCGCAGTCGGTAACCACCAAAGCCACGACGAGTTCATCGGCCCTTGGGGCGTCGTCGATGCGAACGGCCATGGCGTCGAAGTGGGTCCTGACAAAGGCGGCATCCTTATAATTGGTGGGCACGTCAATTTCCGTCCCCATGCCCCCCATTTTTTTGGCGGATGGGATCAGGGATTTCCCCCCTCCCACCGAATCTCGAAAAGGTTTCCCCATCTTGGGGTGCAGGATGGCGGCCGCATGTTCCCGTTCGCCGTTTTCACCCACGATGGCCCCTTTGCCGTAACCTTCAGCCTGTTCCGGTGAAATACCTAAGGCAGACACGGCCCGCCGTCCCAGAATATCTCCCAGTTCCTCACCTATGTCCATGAGGGGGGTGAGATCATCCACATACCGACCGACAAAAGGGTTTTTGATGACGGCAACAGCGGCTGCACGTTTCCCGGGAGGGTCCATGGGACGGCCGCCGTCGGATTGAATTTCTTCCAGAATGGTCACATATTTTCTGACTTCCATGTTTATCTGCTCCTCTCGACTATGATATATGATTTTCAAAAAAAGACGTCATGCCGCTTTCACCATCCACGACCACCATGGCGCCCAGAATAGTGCCTTGTTTAACCATTCTTTCGGCCAGCGCGAGGGATCGCGAAACGGCTTTAATCCGGGTTTCGGGATCCAGGCCCTGGACCAGAACGGTTACGGGAACGCCGGGTATGTCCGTTTGAGGATCTATGGTTTCAGCCGACCGGCGCACCACGCCGGGATAATCCACAAAACTGGCGTTGGCCACCGCTGTGGCCGCGGCATCGGCCAGTGACGCGGTTTTCGCAATGATCGTTGCCGCCGAAGCGATGCCGCAGGTGAGACTTCGACCCCCGAGACCGCTGGTGGCGATGCCGAATGAGAC
>CAYPQJ010000135.1:0-12000 GCA_964412835.1 uncultured Desulfobacteraceae bacterium
CTGATCTTCCCGGTGACTGGACCTGTCCGGTTTGCGGCGCAGAGAAAGATCAGTTTGAACCGGAATAGATCGTGCCCATCCACCGTGGACGGACACTAGATAAAAAGGGACAAATAGTGAACAGGGAAAGCATTATCGCCACATGTCATGAATGCGGCACAAAGAACCGGATTCCAAAGGGTCGGATGGGTGAAAAGCCTTTGTGCGGAAAATGTAAAGCACCGTTATCGACCGGACCGGTTACCGACAAGCCCATTGATGTCTCAGACATGACATTTAAATCGAAAATCCTTGATTTTGCAGGTCCTGTTCTGGTCGATTGCTGGGCCCCATGGTGCGGGCCCTGCCGCACAGTGGGGCCTGTAATAGAACAGCTGGCAGCCGAATACGCAGGACGTGTCAGGATTGCCAAACTGAATGTGGATGAAAACCCACAAACCTCCTCCCGGTATTCTATCAGAAGCATTCCGACGATGCTTCTGTTCAAGAATGGACATCTTGTCAACACACTGGTGGGTGCGCTCCCTAAAGGGGAGATCGAATCGCATTTAAATTCGCTTTTGAATTAAACTCTTTTTTGGAAATTGGAGACGCATATGTCTTTTACATCATTTGAGGAAATTGTTCGCTTTGCCATGGACAAGGAGAAAGAAGCTGTTGATTTTTATTCAGGTCTGGCAAAAAATACTGTTTTTTCAGGCGCCAGAGAAATCTTGGAGGGCTTTGCCGATGAAGAACAGAAGCACTATGATATGCTTGAAGATTTAGGGAAAGCTGAGAAAAGATTGGCGGATTATAAATTTGAATGGATCCCCGATATCAAGAGGAGTAACTACCTGGTGGATATGGATGATCCAAAAGATATGGGTTATGCGGATCTTCTCAGATTGGCCATGAAGCGGGAAGAAAAGGCTCTGAAACTCTATAATGAGCTGTTGGAAAAGGCTGACAAAGAAGAATTGAAAAATATTTTCAAGATGTTATGTCAGGAAGAAGCCAAACATAAACTTTCCCTTGAAACCATGTATGATGATTATATGGCGGAACAGGGAGATTAGATGCCGTTTTTTTGAGATAAGATGACTGAATTCTTGAACTTACCGAATGTTCTTAACCCAAAAAAGAAGTGCTCTGATTGTCTTCAGTGCCGGATGTGCGGTGAAACAAGATGTCGTATCTGCAGGAAAAGCGAGCATAAAGTATCATATACCGGGTTGGGTACGGCATTTACCCATGGAGAATATCTGGCATGGAAAAAGAAAAAGGGAGAGGGTTTAAATGGCTGATTCAGTAAAACTCTATACGCTCAGTACCTGTGGTCATTGCAAGTCAACCAAGACGTTTTTGAATGAGTGCAAGGTGGAATATGATTTTACCGATGTGGATCTGTTTCATGGTGATGAAAGAGCCGCAATACTGGAAGATGTCAAAAAATGGAATCCAAACTGTTCATTCCCCACAATCATTATCGGAGACACGGTCATTGTCGGATATAAAGAGGATGAAATCAGGGAGGCGTTGGGGTTATGAGTGAGGTGGAGAAGCTTTATGCGCTGTTAAGAAAAGTGCAGGAACCGAAAGGATTTTACTTCAGCAATGATAAAAAGATGGTTTTTGATTTGCTTCAGGGGCTTTTGGACAACAAAAAACGCTATGGTTACATATGCTGCCCGTGCAGGCTGGCTTCCGGAGATCGGGAAAAGGACAAGGATATCATGTGTCCCTGCAAGTACCGGGACGCGGATGTTGAGAAATACGGAAGCTGCTACTGCAACCTGTATGTTTCCAAGGAATGGAATGAGGGGCAAATTCCCCATGAGTACGTTCCCGAAAGCCGACCCCCTTCGTTTTGACAACAAGGCCTGATTTATTGCCGAGACCCTAAAAACATTTCAGTGAAAGGAAACGCTTCATGTTTGTCCTCGGTTTACAGGGTAGTCCGCGTGCAAAGGGAAATACCGGAGTTCTCTTGTCTGCGTTTTTAGATGAGGTGGAAAGACTTGGGGGGCATGTAAGCACTCTGGATGTGACCAAAATGAAAGTAATGCCATGCCGGGGGTGTGGCGTCTGTGAGAAGAAAGGATACTGTCCTCAGGATGATGATATGCAGGCGGCTTATCCCCTTTTGCGGAAGGCGGACCTGGTGGTATTGGCTACGCCTATCTATTTTTACGGGCCGACGGCACAGTTGAAGGCCTTTATTGATCGATCCCAGGCACTTTGGTCCAGGAAATATGCGCTGGATTTGGAAGATCCAAGGCGAAAATGGCGAAAAGGTTTTTTATTGGCTGTGGGCGCCACAAAAGGGAAGAATCTGTTTGACGGCACAAACCTGACGGCCAAATATTTCTTTGATGCCGTAGGTGCCGGCTTTGAAGGGACGCTGGGGTATCGGCAGGTGGAAAAAGTGGGTGATATGGACACGCATCCCACGGCGCTGGCAGAGGCCAGGGCCAAAGCAAAGGATTTGACGGCGTCTTTTTTGAACCGGAAAAAAGTTCTTTTTATTTGCCGTGAAAATGCCTGCCGAAGCCAGATGGCCGTGGCCTTCGCCCGGCAAATGGCCGGCGACCGGTTAGAAGTTGAAAGTGCCGGGAGTGCCCCAGCTGAGAAAGTTAACCCCATGATGGAGAAGGTGATGGCGGAAAAGGGGATTGATATGGCCTATTTGAAACCGTCCGCCATTTCAGATCTGCCCGATGCCTGGCGACCGGATGCCCTGGTCTCCATGGGCTGTGAAGACGCGTGTCCGGCTTTCCCCGGTGCCGTCACAGAGGAATGGGATCTGCCGGACCCCTCGGGGGAGTCTCTTGATTTTATGCGAGATGTTCGGGACCAGGTGGAAAAAGAGGTCAAAGATTTCGTTTCCTAAAGAGGGCAACGGGCCATAATCCGTATGATCCTTGTTCCCAGGGCGCGCTTCCATGACATTGATAAATTTTTTAAAAGAGAGATTATTGCCTTCCCTGAAACAGGAAGACGACGCCTTGGCCTACTGGCGTGAATGGATACTGTTCGCCATGCTGGCCTGCGGGTTTGCAGTGTTTCCCTTGGTGCTGCCATCCGTAATCGCCCTGATCCTGAAAGAACGGTTGTGGCTTCTGGCGATAATCAATGCCGCCCTGCTGGTGGGTATGGCGTATCTCCTGTTCAGCCGCAAATTGAGCTACAGATTCAGGGCCTGCGGCACGCTTCTTGTCGTTTATGCCGCCAGCCTGGGTATTTTGACAAATGCAGGGATTGTCAGTGGCGCTCCCGCCTGGCTCTTTGGTTTTGCGGTTCTCGCGGCTTTGCTGCTGGGTCTAAAAGGGGCATGCGTTGCCACTGTCATCAATGTGGCGACGCTGAGCCTTTTTTGGTATTTGACCCGTCAGGGAATGATAGGGGCACAGTTTCAATTTTTCAGCACCTTTGAAATGGCTTTGTCGGCATTTTTCAATTTTTTTATGCTGAGCATCGCCGCTGCTGTTTCCGCTACGGTGATGGTGAAAGGCCTTGAGCGCACTAACCGTAGACAAAAAGAGGTTACGGCCCTGCTGAAGCGGGAGATAGCGGAACACCACCAATCCGAACAGGCACGGAAGGAGAGTGAATCAAGGATCAAGGGGACCTTCCGGGCCACGCCGGTGGGGCTTTCAATTGTCCAAGACCGCAAGTTTATCGCCGTAAATGATTCTTATTGCAGGATTGTCGGTTATGGTGAAGATGATCTGCTGGGCAGGACAACCCACATGCTTTATGAAAATGAAGATGAAAATGCCCGTATCGGCGCCGAATTTTATGCCCACTTGTGGCATCAGGGGTTTGCCTATGCTGAAACGCGCCATGTTCGTAAAGATGGGGCGGTTCGCGATATCCTTATGAGGGCTGCGCCTATTTCACCGTCGGATCTTTCCGCGGGGGCGGTGGTTGCCATAGAAGACGTCACGGAAAAGAAACGATCGGAAAAGGCCCTCCTTGAGAGTGAAGAAAAATTTCGAACCACCTTCCAAAGTTCCCCTGATGCCATTACCATCACCCGCAGGAGAGACGGTCGCTTTCTTGAAGTGAATAATGGATTCACCGAGATGAGCGGTTACCCCAGAGACGAGGTGATCCATAAGACCCCTTCAGAACTGAACCTGATCGTAAATCCCCTGGACCGGATGGCCTTTGAGAGAAAACTTGAACAAGAAGGGGCAATAGATGGTTTTGAAATGCAATACCGTACGAAAAGCGGGGCCGTCAGGGATACGCTTCTTTCGGCACAGCCTTTGGTATATGCAAATGAGGCGTGTCTTGTGGCGGTTGTCAAGGATATCTCCCAGATAAAGCAATCCGCGAAGGATAAGGTCGAGCTTGAAAAACAACTCCACCAAGCCCAGAAAATGGAATCCATGGGCACCCTGGCCGGTGGGATCGCCCATGATTTCAACAACCTGCTCATGGGCATTCAGGGGCGTGCCTCCCTGATGTTAATGGGCAAAGACGTGTCCCATCCTGATTTTGAGCATCTTAAGGGAATTGAAGATTATGTTGAGAATGCCGCAACCCTGACGCGACAACTTTTGGGTTTTGCCAGAGGCGGAAAATATGAGGTTAAGGTTTCCGATGTCAATGATCTGATCAGGAAAAGCGCCGGGATGTTTGGAAGGACCCGGAAAGAAATCACAATCCGTTCCAAATACAATGCTGATACATGGACTGTGAATGTGGACCAGGGACAGATCAATCAGGTCTTGATGAACCTTTTCGTCAATGCCTGGCAGGCCATGCCGGGGGGAGGAGAACTGTTTCTTGAAACCGATAATGTGACGCTTGATGAAAAATACCTGAAACCGTTTTCGCTTGTTCCGGGTAGATATGTGAAGATATCCATTACCGACACCGGCATCGGAATGGACAAGTCGATTCAAAAGAGAATTTTTGATCCTTTTTTTACCACCAAGAAGATGGGGAGAGGGACGGGTCTGGGGCTGGCGTCTGTCTATGGCATCATCAAGAATCATGGCGGCTTTATCAATGTTTACAGCGAAAAGGGCGAGGGCGCCACATTCACCCTTTATCTGCCTGCATCGGAATCGGAAGGTGTTGATCGGAAACCCGGGTTGAGCAGGGGTATCAGGCGCGGAAGCGAAACCCTGCTCTTTGTGGATGATGAAGAGATGATCATTGAAACGGCTAAAGCGCTTCTGAATGCACTTGGCTACGAAGTCTTCAGCGCAAAAGGGGGGAAGGAAGCCGTTCGCCTGTATGAAAAGAAAAAAGACCGGATTGATGCGGTGATACTGGACATGATCATGCCGGATATGAGTGGCGGTGATACGTTTGACCGGTTGAAAGCAATTAATCCGTGTGTTAAAGTTATTCTTGCAAGCGGATACAGCATTAATGGTCGTGCCGGTGACATAATGAAGCGTGGGTGTGATGCGTTTATTCAAAAGCCGTTCAACATGAAACAACTGTCGGAAAAATTGGAAGAAGTTCTGCTTTCTTCGGACGTCTGAATTTTTGTTGGAAAGCAGGATGATGGTTTTTTGACGACGGGGAAATTGATTATGAATAAGAAGGGAAAGCAAAGCGGTCCGGTCTTGGGGATTTTTCCCAAATTACTTCTGTTTTTTTTGGTCCTCTCCATAAGCCCTCTGATTGTTCTGGGGTATATGGCGAACAAAAATATGGCGCAAACAGGTTTGGAATCCAAGGCCATTGTTACGGGGATGGGCGAAAACAATATGAAGGCAGCCATGGGAATCGGGAAAGTGGCTATCGAAGACAGTGTGCATGCGCTGGATGACAAATCCAGGGAGACCATTGAATTAAGAACCCTGGAACTGGCTTTGAGAATCGCCGATTTTCTCTATGAAAGAGATAACGATCTCCGTGTGTTGGCCACTTTCAGGCCTGATCCTGAAAAATACCGTTTGGCGTATCTTTCAAGCACCAAAGATGTGATTGTGCCGCGCAACTTGCCTCGGGAGGCGCCGTCCGGAGATTCCATCGGATTAACCTGGTCCAACCCCACTAACAGAATCGGTTGGCATCACAGGCCCCCCGATGATTTCAATCGAATATCGAAGCCCATTTATAAGGAAATTACCTTTATTGATCTGTTGGGGAACGAAAAGATAAAAGTAAAAAACGGTCATATTTCCAATAATTTGAAAAATGTGAGCCGGAAAGAAAACACGTTCTGTAAAGCCGAAGACTATTTCCCCCGTCTCTCATCGCTGAAAAAAGGTGAAATCTATGTTTCGCGGGTCATCGGGGCCTACAAGCAGGGTTGGCTCTATAAAAGCCCCGAAGGCATTAAGGTGAAGCCGGAAAGCGCCCATGCCGGCAAAGAAAACCCACTTGGTGATGAATTCGAAGGCATCATTAGATGGGCAACGCCTGTTTATGAAGATGGAAAGAAAACCGGTTATCTGACCATGGCGCTGGACCATATCCATGTCATGGAATTTACGGACCACGTGGTGCCCACGAAAGAACGGTTTTCCGAATTATCAGATGGCGGTTCGGGAAATTACGCCTTTCTCTGGGACGATCAGGACCAGTGTATTTCACACGCCCGCGATTTTTTTATTTGCGGGTATGATCCTGAAACAGGAGAAGAGATCCCTGGATGGCTCAGTCAGAATACTTATGATGAATACAAAAACAGCGGTTTGAGTCTGAAGGCGTTTGTGGAGCGGTTGCCGTCCTTTAGAGACTTCAGCCAGAAAAAAGGCGGTTCAAAAGATCAATTGCAATCCGGTGAAATTGCGCTGGACTGCCGCATACTTGATACGGCCCCTCAGTGCGAGGGGTGGCATAGGGGAACGGAGGATGGAGGGGCCGGTTCATTCTTGATTCTTTGGAGCGGATTATGGAAATTGACCACATATGCGGCGGTGCCCTACTTCACCGGTTCATATGGTTCTTCCAAACGGGGGTTCGGTTACGTGACCATCGGCGCCAATGTGAATGATTTTCATAAAGCAGCCAATAAGACCCGGGAAAGTATTGAATACAGCATCGCTCTCCAGGAACAGGATATCAGAAGCGCCAATGAAAAGGCCAGTGCCCTGATCGACGATAGCGCTGAGAGGAATCGCCGCCTGATCACGGCTATCACCGTCATTGCCGTCTTATCCGTTATCTGTGCGGCTATTTTACTGGGCCTAAACATCACCCGTCCTCTGAAGCGGTTAACCGAGGGCGCCGTGGCCATCAGCAGGGGAGATCTGGATCAACAAATTGAGGTCAGATCGAGAGATGAGATCGGACAGTTGGCGAAGTCGTTTAATGAGATGGCCAATGCGGTTGCCGAGGTGGATCGGATGAAGTCTGAATTTGTGACCATCGCTTCCCATGAATTCAGAACGCCCATACATGCCATGCTCCTGGGTGTATCCGGCATTCTTGAAGGTTACGCCGGCGAGATCAACGATGAGACCCGGGAAGATCTTCAGGTTGTGAATGATGGGATTGCCCGGCTCATGGTTCTTGTGGAAAATCTCCTTGATCTTTCAAGAATTGAATCCCGAAAGTTTGAACTCAATACGGCTCGTATATCCGTCAAGAATATTATAAAAAATGCCGTAAGTGAAGTTTCCCAACTGATTGAGGCTCATGGCCATGTTGCCATTGAGCGTTATTCATCAAAATTACCTGATATTTATGTGGATGGAGAGCGGATGAGCCAGGTGGTCGTAAACCTGTTGAGCAATTCCATTAAATATACCCCTGAAGGCGGCAGGATATTGATCGGTGCGGAAGAAAAAGGAAATGACATCGTCTTTTCAGTGGCGGATAATGGTTACGGCATCCCCTTGGCGGCGCATGATAAAGTGTTTGAACGATTCTTCCAGGCAGACAGCATTATGAGCCAAAGGGTAGGAGGGAGCGGTTTGGGCCTGACCATTGCGAAGGGTATCGTGGAAGAGCACGGCGGAAGCATTTACTTTGAAAGCCCCATTTCCGCAGGCCGGTTTCCGGACTTGCCGCTTGGCGGCGACCGCAAAGGAACGGTTTTTTTTGTTCATCTGCCCATGAAAAAGGAACGGATTTCAGAAGTTTAAAAAGGAGGCGCTTGCGGTGAGAATCAAGAAGATTCTTGTGGTGGATGATGAAAAGGCAATTTATGCTTACTTGGAGCGAAAACTGAGCAAGCTGGGCTATTCCGTATGTACTGCCGAGAATGGCGAGGAGGCTCTCAGCCAGGCTTTTAAGGAGCGGCCCGACATCATTTTGCTGGATGTAAAGTTGCCCAAATTAAATGGTATCGAGGTATGCAAAAGACTCAAATCGAGTGATATGACGAAACAAATTCCCATTATCATGCTTTCGGCGAAGGCCCAGTCCGATGAAATCACAGCGGGTCTTAAAGCAGGGGCGGACAGGTATCTCTGCAAACCGATCAGTTTCCCCGATATCTTGCAAGAGATAAGGGCGTACGAGAAATAACAGAGAGGGAGAGGGGAGCGTGAAACAGGACGAGATCGGGAGGCGGAAGCTTCAAGAATATATCTTCAGCCTGGAGGAAACTCAGGACCGGGCGGAAGAAGCCCTCAAGATGAGTGAGGAAGAATATAAAGCCCTCTACGAAAATTCCAGAAGAGCAGAAGAGGTTTATCGTTCTCTGATTCATTCGTCGGCGGATGCCATCATCATTTACGATATGGAAGGGGCTTGTAAATATGTAAGCCCCTCCTTCACACAGATGTTCGGCTGGCGCCTGGCCGAGTTGAAGGGGAAGCGGGTCCCTTTTCTACCCGAATCTGAAAAGGCGACGACCATGTCCATTATTGATGATCTGATCAAGGTGGGGACATCGTGTCATGGTTATGAGACAAAACGGCGCACAAAAGATGGGGAGATTTTAGACGTCAGCCTGAGTGCATCCCGCTATAACGACCATGAGGGAAAGCCTTCGGGAATGCTGGTTGTCATACGCGATATCTCCGAACGAAAGCGATTGGAAACCCAATTCTGGCAGGCACAGAAAATGAAAGCCATCGGTACCCTTGCAGGGGGGGTTGCCCACGATTTCAACAATCTCCTCATGGGCATTCAGGGGCGGGTTTCTTTGATGCTTATGGGAATTGATTCAGAACATCCCTTTACCGGGCATTTGAAAGAGATAGAAGATTATGTGGAAAGTGCTGCGGGCCTTTCCAAGCAGCTACTCGGTTTTGCCAGGGGTGGAAAGTACGAAGTGAAACCGAAGGACCCCAATGAAATTGTAGACAAAAGTGCTGAGATGTTTGGCCGTACCCGAAAAGAAATCAGAATTCATCGAAAGTACCAGCAGAACATCTGGACCGTGGATATGGATCGGAGCCAGATTGAACAGGTGTTGCTGAATCTATATTTAAATGCCTGGCACGCCATGCCTGGAGGCGGGAGTTTATATCTCAGTACCGAAAACGTCACGCTTGATGAGGCCTACGTGAGACCCTACGATGTCGCTCCTGGTGATTACGTGAAAATCTCCGTTACGGATGCGGGCGTTGGGATGGATAAGGTAACGCTCCGGCGGATATTTGAACCGTTTTTCACCACAAGGGAGATGGGTCGCGGGTCGGGTTTGGGACTGGCGACGGTTTACGGCATTGTTAAGAATCATGGCGGTTTTATCAATGTTTACAGCGAAGAAGGCCAGGGGACAACCTTTGATCAATACCTGCCCGCATCTGGAAAACAAGCCCTGGAAGAAAAGGACCGAACGGAAGTATTGTTAAAAGGCGAAGAGTCCATTCTTCTCGTGGATGACGAGGAATTGATCCTTGAAACCGCGGGGGAATTACTGCTAAACCTTGGATACCGTGTCTTTGCCGCTGAAAACGGGAAAGAGGCCATAGGGGTTTATCGTGAAAATAATACCCATATTCAATTGGTTATTCTGGATATGGTTATGCCGGACCTGGGAGGCGGTGCCGTCTATGACAAGTTGAAAGAGATCAACCCTGATGTAAAGGTGCTCTTGTCAAGCGGCTATGGCCGTAGGGGACAGGCGCAAGAAATCCTGGATCGAGGGTGCAATGATTTTATTCAGAAGCCTTTCAATCTGATCCAGCTATCACAGAAAATAAGACGGATTCTGGACCGGGAATAGACGCTTTAATCGGAAATGGTGTTTTTTGATGAATCGGCAAAGGTTGATAAAAGGTCAGGACCGTTTTTCGGTCGTCATGGTCACCTGCCCAAGCGCCATTTCCATCATGCGGATGCACGCTTTCAGTCGCTCGGTATTCTGTATAATGGCGGGGAAGCCATCCGCATTGGATGCAAGGATGTCAGCGTTTTGTGAGAGATTTTCCATGCTCTCACGAATTTTATTTATTTTTCCTGTTTCCAACGGATACTCCTCATTTTCAGTGGATTTTTCTTAAGTCCTTGAATCTTCTGGCTTTGACTTCATAGCGGGGCAGGGAGCCCAACGGATGGACCTCAATGATATAACCCAGGTTCGTGTTCAGTCTTAATGCATTGGCCAGAAGAGCCAGGATTTCCTTTTCATTGGATTCGGCAGTCGGCAGCAGCTCAATTTTTAACGTAATTTTTTCCTTATCGCCGATCCGCTCAACAGTGACTTCATATTCATCGGAAAGCTCAGCAAATCCCCGAACCACTTCCTCAATGGCAGATGGTGACAGCAGCACGCCTTTGACCTTGGTGATATCGTCCGAACGTCCCTGAACCCCGCCTTTGATGAGCCGGTAAGTCCGTCCGCAGGGGCAGGGCTCCGGGTGCCATTCAATGATATCTTTGGAATCAAAACGGATGCAGGGTTGCGCAAACCGGTCAAAGGCCGTGATGATCATCTTGCCTCTCTTGCCCGGTTCCGTAATCAATGCGCCGGTATCCACATCTTCAATTTCCACCAAAAACAATCCTTCGTTCACGTGAAGACCGCCGGGCTGCTCGGTGCATTCGTAGCTCCAGGCGCCGATTTCGGTGGCGCCCGCATGGTCGAAAACCTTGGCCCCCCAGGCATCCTCCAACCTCTTTTTGGTGGTGGGGATGGATGCCCCCGGCTCTCCGGCGCAGGTGATGCGGGAAATGGGAAGGGTTTTCGGATCTATCCCCAGGCGGTTTCGGGCCACATCCGCCATGTTGAGCAGGTAGGTGGGGGTGCCCATCATGGCCG
Organism: uncultured Desulfobacteraceae bacterium; assembly: GCA_964412835.1. GTDB lineage: Bacteria > Desulfobacterota > DSM-4660 > Desulfatiglandales > Desulfatiglandaceae > NaphS2. Next base: position 11,114 of record CAYPQJ010000135.1, read on the forward strand.
TGGTTTGGAGTTCCTGCATTTTAAGGACTCGAGAGGCCGTGTCCAGCACGCCGCCCGGCACCACTTCGCACCCCAGTTTCTCAACGGCGTAATGGGCCGCCCAGAAAGCCACGAACACGTTGTAGCCGAAAGGAATGAAAACCCGGTCTGTTGCGCGGTATCCCTGGGACCACAGAATGTAACACCAGGATTCGGACCACCATTCCCAGTCGGCCCAGGAATCCGCCTGATAAACCGGCTTTCCCGTTGTTCCGGATGTCTGGCGGAATTCGGTGATTTCTTCAAGGGGTTGGCAGAGCAGTCGACCATAGGGAAAGGGGTCGCCCTCCTGTCCCTCCTTGAGCCGGGCTTTGTCCATTTTGGGAACTTTTGAGACATCATCCCACGATTTTATGTCGCTCGGTTCAAGTCCTGCCTGTTGATAGATTTCCCGGTAATAGGGAGAGCGCTCAAAAGCCCATAAGACCATGTTTTGAAATTTTTTCAGTTGGATCTCTTTGAGCGCTTCCGGGTCAAGGGTTTCCAGGTAGGGATTCCAGTAAGGGGTTTCCACAGCTGAAGCGTCCTCCAGAGTTAAAGGTTAGTACATGAGTCTGGGCAGCCAGAGAGTGATCTGGGGAACCGCGATTAGAAAAATGGTGCCGATGATCAGGGCAATCAAAAAAGGCAATACCCCCTTGAAGATGGTTTCCAGCCGAATATCCTTGGCAATGCCGGCTACCACGTACACGTTAATGCCCACCGGTGGTGTGATAACACCCATCTGGGTCACTAAAACAATAATGATGCCAAACCATATGGGATCATAGCCCAGGTTGAGAATAATGGGATAAAAGATGGGAATGGTCAGCATGATAAGGGCCAGAGCATCGATAAAACATCCCCCG
>CAYPQJ010000136.1:0-11866 GCA_964412835.1 uncultured Desulfobacteraceae bacterium
ACGAATGGGTCGCCGTTTTAAACGGAAAGGTAAAGCTTTCCACCCTGGCCTCTGCGGTCCATCCATACCCGACACTCGGCGAGATCAATAAGCGTGTGGCGGGCACGTTCTTTTCTCCCAAGATCTTTTCGGACAAGGTCAAAAAAGGCCTGAAATTCTTCTTCCATCTTAAAGGGAGGGCTTGCGAGCTGCAGGAATAGCGTTAGAGAGAATATATCACAGGCAAGGAGGAGACAAAATGCAGATAGCGATGATCGGACTGGGACGGATGGGCATGAATATGGCGAAAAGGCTCTTGCAGGGAGGGCACAGCGTCATCGCCTATAATCGAACACCCGACAAAACGGATCAACTGGTAAAAGAAGGCGCCATTGGGGCCTACTCACTTAGCGAGGTGGTTGAAAAGCTCTCACCGCCACGTGCTGTATGGCTAATGTTGCCGGCTGGCCCCACTGTGGATAACCATATCCTCCAGCTCAAGGAAGTTCTGTCCCCGGGCGACATTGTCATTGACGGCGGAAATACCTATTACAAGGACGACATCCGGCGTGCTGAACTGCTGTCCGAAAAAGAGATCAAATTTATAGATGCAGGCGTCAGCGGCGGCATATGGGGGTTGAAGGCAGGCTATTGTCTGATGGTCGGAGGGGAAAAAGAAATCTGCCGACACCTTGAGCCCATATTTAAGACCCTGGCGCCCGAAGAGGGATACCTTTACTGTGGAGTGGTTGGCGCAGGACATTTTGTAAAGATGGTCCACAACGGCATTGAATACGGTATGATGCAGGCTTACGGTGAAGGGTTTGACATTTTAGAGGCGTCCCCCTACTCTGAATCATTAGACTATGCCGCAATCTCACATCTTTGGAACCAGGGGAGTGTTGTCCGCTCATGGTTATTGGAGTTAATGGAGTCCGCCTTTGCCGGGGATGCGGATCTTTCCGGGATCAGGGGCTATGTGGATGATTCAGGTGAAGGCCGATGGACCGTTCAGCAGGCCATAGACACCGGTGTTTCAGCGCCGGTGATTGCATTATCTCTAATGCGCAGATTTCGCTCTCAGAAACAGGATTCATTCTCCGATAAGGTTGTGGCAGCCCTCCGAAGGGAGTTTGGCGGCCACGCGGTGGTTGCGGCTGATAAAAAATAATTGCGCACCGTCAAGCACAAAAAGGGCGCAACGCTTTTTGAAGGAAGAATATCGTTATGGACAAGACGGATGAAACACAAAATTTAGCTAACGCCACCTTGGCGGAGACTACAACCCCGGATATGGGGATTCCATTTGAGTCCTGCCTCATTGACGGCGTCCCCGATCCTTGTATGGTCGTTATTGTGGGTGCATCAGGGGACCTGACCGCCAGAAAAATCGTTCCGGCCCTTTTTAATTTATTTCTTACGGGTGGTTTGCCCGATTCCTTCCTGGTTGTTGGATGCGCGCGCACCCAACTGAGTCACGAAAAATTCAGAGATAAGATGAAAAATGCTTTGAAGACCGCAAACATCCTGGATAATCAAAAGTGGCAAGACTTTTCCAAATCGCTTTTTTATCATGCCATTGAATACGGTGAACTCCCCTCTTTCAAGGCACTGGCCGGGTCTCTCAAAGAACTGGATAAAGAACACGGTACCGGCTGGAACAGGGTTTTTTACTTGGCTATTCCACCGTCTCTATACAAGTCAACCGCCCAAATGCTGGGGAAGGCCGGTCTTTCAGGGGAAAGCGAAAGGGGAAATTGCTGGGCAAGAATCGTTGTGGAAAAACCGTTCGGTCGTAACCTGGATACCGCCATCGACCTGGACCGGTCCCTGCATGAGCATTTTCAAGAACATCAAATCTTCCGCATTGATCATTACCTGGCCAAGGAAACCGTCCAGAATATTCTCATGTTCCGTTTCGCCAACGCCATATTTGAGCCCATCTGGAACAGACGATACATTGACCATGTGAGTATCATCGCGGCTGAGACCCTCGGTGTAGAGCACAGGGCGGGATACTATGAACAGGCCGGTGTCTTGAGAGATATGTTCCAGAACCATATGATGCAACTCCTCGCGCTGACGGCCATGGACCCCCCTTCACTGTTCCAGGCCGATCGGGTTCGTGACGAGAAGGTTAAGGCATATCGGACGCTCAGGCCTTTTCCCACCACGGACCTTAAAGATTACCTGGTCCTTGGGCAATACGGCGACGGCGCCATTGATGGAAAGAGGGTCCCGGCCTATCGGGATGAACCCGGCGTCAACCCTGAATCTTTGGTCCCCACATTTGCCATGATGAAGGTTTTCCTGGATAACTGGCGCTGGCAGGGTGTGCCCTTTTACCTCACATCAGGGAAAAGGTTGGCCGAAAAGCGAACCGAAATCGTTATTCAGTTTAAAGGGGTCCCCCATTCCATGTTTCGCCGGACACTGGGGGAACACATTTCTGCCAACCGACTCGTTCTGGGGATCTACCCGGATGAAAAGATTTCGTTGACTTTTCAAACCAAAAACCCCGGCGCCAGGGTATGTCTAAGATCAGTCACAATGGATTTTCACTATCATCAGAACTATACCGGTCCCATACTGGAAGCCTACGAAAAAGTGCTCCTGGACTGCATGCTGGGCGATCATATGCTCTTTTGGCGGCAGGATGGCGTTGAACTTTGCTGGTCCTTTCTGACCCCCATTTTGAAGGAATGCGAAGCCTGTGCGGATCGTGCTGAAATCCTTCTTCCGTACGACTCCGGAACATGGGGGCCAAAGGTTGTCAGCGATCTGAAAAAATAAGGGGTGTTCTATCCATGAGTTGGAAAATTTCACACAAAATAGCCGATATTCTGAACAAGGGAAGCGACAATGCAGGCATCGATCGGGAGGAAGCGCTCAGCCTTATGCGGCTTGAACGCCATACCAGGGAGACCTATGCCCTCATGGAAACAGCCAACAGGCTCTCCAGGGAACAATTTAGTGGAAAAGGGGAAAATCATTTCCATATCGGCATCAATGTGGAAGCCTGTCCCTTTAATTGCCGTTTTTGTTCCCTTACGGTTGAGGCAGGCATATTCAAAGAAAAGATCGAGTTCGCCTATGATGAGATCCTGAGGTGGGCCAGGTTGGCTGAAACCGGTGGGGCTGATGCACTGAATCTCATGACCACCGGCACTTACTCCTTTGAAAGACTTTTGGAGATCGGAAGCCTGTTAAGAAAAGCGGTCTCTATCCCCATGGTGGCCAATACCCGCGACATCAATCATAAGGAAGGGGAAAGGCTTTTGGATGCCGGATTTGTGGGCGCTTATCATGCCGTACGATTGGGCGAGGGGAGGGATACGCCGTTTAAGCTGCAAAAGCGTATCCGGACCATTACTGTTTTAAAGGATGTGGGATTACAATGGATGAATTGCGTTGAGCCGGTCGGCCCGGAACATGATATTGAAGAGATTGTAGACCTCATGTTTTTAGCAAGAAAGCACCGCGCCACATACAGTGGCGTCATGAGGCGGATCAATTTCCCCGGGTCTCCCATGGAACCCTATGGGATGATCAGCGAGCTTGAAATGGCCGGAATGGTTGCGGTCAGCCGTCTTGTAATGGGTGATGTTCCAAAAGCCCACTGTACCCATGAACCTCACACCGCATCGCTATTTGCCGGCGCCAATCTTTTTTTCCCCGAGGTCGGCGCAAGCCCTCGCGACGGGGAGGCGGATACCGGAAAGGGAAGAGGAAAAGAATTGGACGATTGCAAGAAAATGCTGGTTGAGATGGGTTGGGATCCTGCGTTACCATCCAACTGCTTTAAACATGAGGGGATCAGAAACCCAAAAATTGCAAACTGATTTTAATAAAAAGAGGGAAATTCAATGAAACGTATATGGGTGGTACTTTTCTTGGTGGCCTGTTCGTTCCTTTTTGTACGGGGGAGTGTTGCGGCAAAAGAAATCAAAATAGGCACCTGGAAAACAGCCCAGACCATTCAACCCTTTTTTTATCAGAAGTTTTTACCGCCGGGCCGAAAAAACACCGTGTTTTCCTTTACCAATCCCGCGGATCAGAAAGTGGCCCTTCTTGCCGGAAGCTTAGATATGTGCGGCACTACGCTTGCCCACGCGATCCATTCCGCTTCACAGGGGCAACCGGTTGTCCTGGTGGCGGCCCTTTGCAATAAATGCTCTGCATTGGTTGTAAAAAAAGGAGGTCCTGTCAAAACAATCATGGATCTGAAAGGGAAAAGAATCGGATATGTGCCGGGCACCATGCACGAAATCCTCCTGAGGGAGACCCTGACACGGAACGGACTAACGCCTGAAAAAGATGTTCGCTTAATCAGGGTTGATTTTTTTGACATGGGCATGGCCCTTGCCGGGGGAGGCATTGATGCTTTTCTTTCCGGAGAGCCTTTCCCTACCCTCGCCGTGGATCAGGGTTACGGTGAAATACTCTCATATCCCTACTACTACGAATCCGTCGGGACCATCAACGCCGGGATGCTGGTCAGGCGGGAAACCATTGAGCAAAATCCGGAGCTGGTCCTGGAGCTGGTGACGGCCCATGCCCGTGCCACCGAATATCTTCAGGCCCATCCGGATGTATGGCTCAAGCGGGCCTCGTCATTCGGCGCCGATCTTCGCATTTTGGAGAAAGCCGCCCCCAATATGGAGCTTGCCTGGAAAATGGACTCCGACTTTGTCGGAAAGGTACGGGCTCTTGGGGAAAGGATGCAGGCCCTTGGCGTCATAAAGAAGCAACCCGATTACGACGCGCTTTTTGACCTGTCTTTTGTGAAGAAGGTGAGAAAATGAGTGAAAACAAGGACAAAAGAAACCGGGGAGGCGCATGGCGTTTTCTGCCGTGGTTCATCCCGAGCCTGTTTCTTATCCTATGGATCGTTGTCAGTGCCGGCGGGCTGATACCCACTTACTTATTGCCCCACCCCCGCGACATCGCCGAAACAGGCTATGCCTATGTCTTTGGTAAACTCGGGGGAGGACCTTATGCCGGCCGTTTCCTGAGTGACGCGGGATCGAGTCTTCTGAGGGTCGGATGCGGCTTCGCGGTCGCTGTGGCGGTGGGTCTTCCCCTGGGGATCCTTTCAGGCCGTCTATCCGTCGTTCAAAGGCTCACGAGCACGACGGTGAATGCGCTTCGGGCGGTGCCCGGCATTACCTGGCTTCCCCTGGCCATGGTCTGGTTTGGAATCGGCATGAAAACCACCGTGTTTCTGGTGGCGCTTGCCTCATTCTTTCCCATCTTCTTGAATGCCGCAGCAGGGGCCAGGCAGGTGGACCCCCTCCTTCTCCAGGCAGGGGCCATGATGGGCGTTAAAAGACTCCGCGGGACTTTCGCTATTCTCATTCCCGGCGCCATGCCGCACCTCATGACAGGACTCCGTTTGGGGCTGGGTATTTCATGGGCCTATCTTGTTCTGGGAGAGCTCACAGGTGTGCCAAACGGTCTCGGCGCTGTCATCATGGACGCCCGCATGCTGGGGCGGATCGACATGATCGTCGTCGGGATTATTATCATCGCGGTCATCGGCAGGTTGACCGACCAACTGCTTCAGGGCGGCATGCGGTTCTGTTTCAAAAGCGCCAGGAGGATGGTATGAGACCATACCTGAGAGCCGTCACCCTGCCGGGTGAGAAGCGCAAGGAAAGGATTCTTGAAATTGAACGTCTTCACAAGGTCTTCCATGTAAATGATGGTTTTCAACCTGTCCTGGAAGAGATCAGTTTCCGGGCGGAAGCGGGTGAACTGATTTGTATCCTCGGGCGGAGCGGGTGCGGCAAATCGACCCTGCTGAAAATTGTGGCCGGCTTCATATCTCCAAGTTCCGGAAAGGTCCTGCTCAAGGGGAAATCCGTTAAGATGCCCGGTCCGGATCGATGCGTCATCTTTCAGGAAGATGCATTGTTCCCCTGGCTGACGGTAGCGGAGAATATTGCCTTCGGGTTGAGAGGGCGAGGTCAGGATAAGAAATCAAAAGCGGAAGAAGTGGAACGGTTTCTGGGGCTGGTTGGGTTGAGAGAATTCAGGGATTACCTTCCCGGAGATCTCTCCGGCGGCATGAAACAGCGGGTGGCTCTGGCAAGGGTCCTTATCCTGAAACCCGAAGTCCTGCTCATGGACGAACCTTTTGCCTCTCTGGACGCCCAAAGCCGTGAAGAGATGCAAAAGCTTCTCCTGTCGCTATGGCGGGAACTGGGCCACACGATTCTCTTTGTCACCCATGACGTCTATGAAGCGGTGATTCTGGCGGACAAGATCCTTCTCATGAGCAAGAATCCGGGGCGGATCCGTGAAGAGATCCGTGTTGACTTGCCAAGGCCCCGGTCAAGGGACGGCAGCGGTTTCCACCATTTTTGTCGGAAACTCTATGAGGCGATTCGGGATTAGCAAGTCGCCAATCATTATATGAGGAAAGCACATGAGATGGTTTACTATATTTGTAATGCTTGCAGGGTTTTTGCTTGGAGAGGCTGTCGAAGCAAAAGCCATTGAACCGGCGCGGATTCCCGCTTTGATGGCATCGCTGGAAATTCCCCCCGGTCAGAATTTCTGCGGTGAACCGGTCCCCATGAACAACCCGGATGTAAGACAACGGTTCGAGCGGGAAGTGCTGTTGGCCCTCTGGAATCGACCCCAGGTGATCCTGTGGTTGAAACGGGCGGGACGTTATCTGCCCCATATGGAAAAGCTGCTCAAGAAAAACGGACTGCCCGATGACCTCAAATATGTGGCCATTGCTGAAAGTGCTTTGAGACCCCATGCGGGGTCCAGCCGGGGTGCCATCGGTTTCTGGCAGTTCGTCAGACCCACCGGGCGAAAATATGGTCTCATCATCGACGACCGGATCGACGAAAGACGGAACCCGTTTGCATCCACCCGGGCCGCCATCCGCTATTTCAAATCCCTTCACCGGGAATTGGGTTCATGGACGTTGGCGGCCGCTGCCTACAATATGGGAGAAAAGGGGCTGCTGGGTGAGATACTGGCCCAGGACACCATGAATTACTACGACCTTTATCTGCCCCTTGAAACCCAGCACTTTCTCTTTCGCATTCTCGCCATCAAACTCATTTTTTCCCATCCGGAAAAGTATGGTTTCAATCTATCCGGGAAAGACCGCTACCCGCTTTTATCCTTTGGCAGGGTTCAGGTAAAATGCGGCCGGGAAACGCCCGTCAACCTTGTGGCTAAGGCGGCAAAGACCCGCTTCAAGGTCATCAAGGACCTCAACCCGGAAGTCCGGGGGCACTATCTTGCAAAAGGTGACCACGAACTCCTCATCCCGAAAGGGTCGCTTCAGGGTTTTCAGAAACGGTTTTCCGGATTGCTCAAGGCCTATGCTGCTGACCACAAAGGTCGCGTCTATGTGGTGCGGCCGGGCGACAACCTCTCCACCATCGCCCGCAGTCACAATGTGCCGGTCACCGCACTGATCATCTGGAATCGCATCAGTCCGCGAGATCCCATTCACCCGGGACAGAAGCTGATTGTCCATCCGGGAAATTAGGGCCCTAAATCTCAGAGTCTCAAATCCTGGCTCAGGTTGCTGATGAGGGCCTCCATTGCTCTCTTCTGGGTCTTCTGCTGGGCTTTCAGGGATTTTTCCTGGCCCTCAATTTTCCCGAGTCGGGTTTCCTGGCTGTCCAGCAGCTGAATATAGCGGCTTCGAAGCCCCTTCTCTTCAGAGGTCCGGCCCAGGCCCTTGAGGTTTTCACGAAGCCTTTTCTGATCTCCAAATATCTGCTGCCTTTCCTGATGAATGGCTTTCAAGCCGGTTTCAATGCGGGCCAACTCGGCTTTAGCGGCAACGATTTTTTCCATCTGTTTGAGGGTTTTATCGTTTAGGTATTTTTGACGGGCAAATATGAGGATGTTGTCAGGGGTCAGATTGCCGACGGAAATACTTTCCCACACGTCCCGAATTTCCTTGACCCGGAAAGCGGTTTTAGCATTGCCGGGGACCGTCACCTCAAAACGCAGATAGTTATCGGTGATCTCCAGGGGTTTTTGGGGCTGCAACAGTTTCCAGCTGCTGTGGTATGGGTGTTCGATGACCACGGTTTTGGAATCGGCGTTCTTATTGTTGAGGGTGTAGTTCCGGGTTTCAATGATTCCCCGGTGAAGGCGCATGAGCCCACGGTTGATGACCACTCGATCCACCGGTTCGGTTGTGCTTCCTTTTTTTGTATTCACATGTAAGCCCAGATCAACCGCATAGGTGATGTAACGCTGCTCATTGGGCTTGAGGCTTTTGACAAAGGCTTCCCCCGCATAGGTTCCGCCCTTGAGAACCGTCAAGGGGCCTCCTTCAAGGGTAAGCCCCGTCGTATTCTTAAGTTTTATTCCAGCCAGGGGGTTTTGTTTTCGAGTCCTTTCGTTGTACAGATCCACTGCTCTGCCTTCAATGTCCTTTGAAACAATGGGCACCAGCGCTGAGCGATTCTGGCCTATGGTGACGGGATGGTCGATACGGTATTCAAACATGTCTCCCACTTCGCGGGTGACGGTTTGGGCTTTTAATTTTCGAATGCTTTGTTCCATGTCGGGTTCACCGGCATATCTTCGGGCCACGGCCTTGTTTCCGGCAGCGCCGGGCCTTGCTTTTGGGCTTGCCGACGCTGCCATCAACATTCGGGCTTCGCCCATGACAGCCTCCGGGACCGAGGGCGCCACGGCATCTTCATCATCCATTTTGAGTTCGGGGCGCTTTTTGAATCGCGGTGCATAAAGCGCCTGGATAAATGAAACGGGCAGGCCGCTGACCAGGGAAAGCTGTACGTTTTGCCAGTCTTCTCCGCTGACATTGTCAACGATGGCCCACCCCTGTAGAAAAGGGGCAGCCCCTTTGTTCGAATCCGGAAGAACAATGCGGTAGGTGGCTTTCCATACCGGCACCTCCGTGATATAGCTTACCCGGAGTTCCTGTGCCCCCTCTCCTGTGGGTGTGATTGTAACGGTTTTCCCATTCTTTTGATGTTTTTGAAACAGGATGGAGAGATATCGATCCAGATCTTCATTGAGCTTTGGGTCAACCAGTTTTATGCCGGTGATTTCACCGGTGTCAAACGTGCGCATTTGACCGGTTGAGTCCATGATGGTCAGAAAAAACCATGGTACAATGACTTTTTCTTCCTGAATATTGCGTTTTTCCACCCCCATGATGGTTCCCCGGACGGGAGAGCCCCCTGTCAAAACTTGAATTTCACTTCCCTGGAGCTGCCTCAGGATTTGGGGCAGTCCCTGGTCTTTCCCCAATTGAAAATTGAATTCATCCAGTTTCTGAGGAATGGTTTTGTCATTGTCATAAACAATACTGCTTACCTGTCCACCGGTTAAATTCAGGACGGTTAGGCTTTTGAGGAGGTCGTTCATCTGGGTGGTTTTCACATGAAGGCGGATCTTTTCTCCCGCCATGACGTGGCCCCCCAGCTGGAAATATCCCACCCCGTTGTTAAACAACGTCACCTGCTTGAGGATGAGTTGCCCATTGTTTGAAGACTGTACCCGGGCCGCTGACGCAGGGTTGCCCGCAGCCATCAGGAGCACAAAAGTGGCCGCAAGCACCACGCAGAAAAATCTGTGATTGTTTTTCATTTTTTCACTCCTTTTTAAGAGGAACATTTTCATAAAAGTTTAACACAGGAACATCTTTTCGTCCACGAACATTGTTGACACCTGCCTGCCTCTTCCCTATAATCGCCCGAAAATTGTAGAACGGGTTTTCCCTTCTGGCTCGTTAAGATACCAGTTGGGATTTTTTTTATGGAGGTGGTTGATTTCATGAAGGCATTTGGCCATAAGGGTGAGGCTTCAGCATCATGCGGTTGTAGGGCGTCAGGGAAAAAAACGAGAACCGCTTTACGGATTGGATTTCTGGCGACATTTTTGCTTTTACAGACTGCAAATCCATGCCGGGCGGATGAGGCCGTCATGAAAAACGGAGACCGTATCCAAGGGAAGGTGGTTTCCATGACCCAGGGAAAACTGGTGATCAAAACCGATTATGCCGGTGAAATCACCATAAAATGGGACCAGGTTGTAAAACTTAGCACCGAGGAGCCCATGGAAGTAACCCTGACGGACGATAAGAAACTGGCCGGAAAGGTCGCCACCTCGCAGGCAGACGAGCTTTTATTCTACCCGGAAGACGGTGCATCGCCGTCGCCTGTAACAATTGCGCAGATCAAATCCATGAATCGGCCCAAACCCCCCGCCACCTGGGATTTTAGCGGTAATGTCAACGCCGGGGCCAGCAAGGAGACCGGCAATACCAATACGCAAAAATACAGCCTGATCGGCAACCTGAAGATTTTTAAGATGCCCCATGTATTGAAATTTTATGCGGAATTTCATAAGGAGTGGAGTAAAGAGAAACTAAGCAAAGACAACTGGCTGGGTTCGGCGACCTATGAGCGGTTTATCACCAAAAAATGGTTCCTCTGGGGTAGTGGTGTGGCACAAAGTGACAAGTTCAAATCCCTGGATCTGCGGGCCAATGCAGCTGTGGGCCCCGGGTATCAGATCTGGCATTCAAATGAAAAGAACCTTTCCCTCAAGCTGGGGCCGGGCTATACTTATGAAAAATATACCAAAAAAATGAAGAACTTCGGGAATGTCGATAATCGGGAATATCTTTCCGCTTACTGGGTGCTGGACTTTGATATGTGGTTTTTCCAAAAACTGTTCCAGGTTTTCCACCACGATGATGTCCTCTACGACCTTGAAAACGCTGGTAATTGGATCGTCCGAACCCGAACGGGGATTCGACTTCCCCTGGTGTCAAAGCTTTTCTCATCCTTTCAGTTTAACTACGATTTCGATAACCAACCGGCGGATGGCAAGGAAAAATACGATCAAGCCTGGATTTTCAGTATCGGGTGGCAATTTTAGTCGGATAAAATTTAACTCGGGAGAAAACCCATGGGGCAACCCCTGCAAAACCGGCTATCCGCTTGTATCATCTGCCATAATGAGGATCGGAACATCCAACGATGTCTTGAAAGTCTTCATGAGTGGGTCCATGAGATTGTCGTAGTGGATTCCATGAGCATGGATCGGACCGTGGAGATTGCCAAAGGGTACACCGACCGAATTTTCCAAAGGCCATGGCCTGGATATGCGGGCCAGAAGAATTTCGCGCTTTCAAAGGCGGAATCGGATTGGGTTTTAAGTCTTGATGCGGATGAGGCCGTATCCAGGGCGTTGCGTGATGAAATATCGGCAGAGATAGCGAAACCGGATACTCTGGACGGCTACCGAATGCCGCGACACTCTTTTTACCAGGGAAGATGGATTAACCACAGTGGGTATTACCCCGACCGCCAGCTCAGGCTTTTCAGGCGGGAAAAAGGGCGTTGGGTGGGTGGAAGGGTCCATGAACGGATGGAGATCGACGGGCGTGTGGGGGATCTAAAACAGGACCTTTTTCATTATCCTTATGGCGGGAGGATTTCGGGACAGCTGAGGACTGTGAACAGTTTTTCCACTCTGCTGGCCAAAGACATGTACGATCGGGGTAAACGGTTCCATCTTGCGCTTCTTTTTTCTCGTCCGCTGTTCAAGTTTCTGGAAGTTTATGTGTTGAAAAGAGGCTTTATGGATGGTTTGCCCGGTCTTATCATTGCAGTTTCCGATGCCTATGCCATGTTTGTCCGGTACGTGAAGCTCAGGGAAATTGAAGCAGACCTCTGACAGGCCCAGTGGATATAAAGGATTATGGTGGTCAAAATACCTGAAAATGATCCAACCCAAGGCTTCTTTTCGCAGGTGTTGATCGGGGGCGTCTTCTGCCTGATGGGGATTTTCATATTTTTTAATCCTTTTCCCCATACCACGAGCATTCAGGAAATCAGCTTCTATCTCTCGGTCTTTCTGG
>CAYPQJ010000137.1:0-11835 GCA_964412835.1 uncultured Desulfobacteraceae bacterium
CCTTTATCCACGGTGGCCATCTGGCTTACCACCACGACACTGGTTTTTGAAAGATTGGCGGTTCCCTTTTTCAGAAGAATATTTCCCGGTACTTGAGCCGGTTTTCGGTTAGAGGTGATTAGGGCCACAACGGTCGTTTGAATCTTGCTTTTGTTTAACAAATCATTTTGAACAACAACCGCCGGTCTCTTGCCGGATGGACCGAACCTGACCCAGTAGATATCCCCCTGTCTTGCCTTTACCATGGCATTTCTTCCACATTGGTGTTTTCGGCAATGGTTTCGGCCATAAGCCTCTGTTCCCTCTTTATATTCGGATCAGAAAAAGCTGCATTAATACGTTCCAGGAGGATCTCTTCTTTCAATTTCCGCACCTTTTCTGAAAGAGCTTCCGCGACCAGATGGCTTAATTTGATGTGTTTTCCAGCCGCCAGTTCCTTGATTTGCCTGTATGTCTGATCTGGAATTGTTACGCTGAGCTTCGAATATCCCATAAAAAATCCCCCAATAAATCATATTTTTTCAAATATATTGTCATCCCAATGGTTAGATTGTCAATGGAATTCTGAGAATTTCTTTATCTCCGTTGTTACATATATGGAACTGGTATCCAGCTCAGACCTTCAGGGACCGAAGCCATTATTTGATGATGTTGTTCCCGAAAGCAAACAGATTTTGTGTGCGGTCCCGCTTTTCTCATTTCAAGGGGCGTTCATTTTGCCGGCCGGCCTCTTCTGAAGGAAAAGGGCAAGACCCAGACAGATGGCCACCGCCAGAAAGCACAAAAGAAAGGCATCTTGATAGGCCGAGGCGGAATAGACGCCGTTAACACTGCCCGCGCGGTCCAAAATGGCACCGGTCCATACCTGAAAAATCGCTACCCCCACAAAAGGGAAGGGGTTCAGAAGCCCGGTGGTAAGCCCCAGGATCGGCGTCGGGGTAGCCTCTCTCACCAGACCCCAAAGGATGGCGCCCAACCCCCCGGAAGCGCCGCCCAGGATTAACATAATAGATAGTATGCCAATGATCCCCAGGTTTTTTCCGCTGAATATCATCCATGCCCATAGGCTTGTCTCCAGGGCTAGAAGTCCGATGAGCACCCGCCCTTTGTTGAGATTGAACCGGCCCGAAAGCCACCCCGTGAAAGGGGCGCCCAGGATCAGGCCAATGGGGATCAGCATGTTGAACAGGCTGGCGTGAAAAAGGTCCACCCCCAGTAGGGACATGAGGAAGGTGGTCGCCCAGAGGCCCTGAAACGTGAGATAGCTTCCAAAGGCCCCGAAGAAGATGGCCCCCAGTATCCAGAAACGAAGGGATCCCAAAACTTGAAGGGTTGATTTCAAAGGATTACCGGCGCTGTCGCTCTCGGATGAAGTGCCCTTTTGACGGATCGGTGTGTCCTTTTTTGGAGGGTTTTCGATAAGAATGAAGGCACCGAGGGCCAGCACCACGGTAATGGCGCCGATCACCATGAAAGTCCCCCGCCAGCCCCATATCCGGGCTGCCCAGGCCAGGGGGGTGGTGGCGACAATGGCCCCGAGGTTTCCCAATGCCAGAAGGACCCCGGTCAGGGTGGCAAATTCCCTTTCCCGAAACCATTGGGAAAAGGCCTTCATGCCGGGAACAAAAACCCCTCCCACACCGAAACCGATGAGTGCCCGGCCCGCCGAAGCCCATTCAATACTGGGGGCCACCCCAAAGACGAAACAGCCCAGGGCGGCCACCAGGGTCCACACGGTTACGACCCATCGGGGCCCCCATCGATCCGCCAGATAACCCACCACCGGCTGCTCAAGCGCATAAAGGTAGAAATACATGGAAGACATGAATCCCAGGACTGTGGCATTGACATTGAACGTGGCCAGGAGGTCCGGAGCGATAACCGATGTGGAGACCCTGTGAAAGTAGGCGAAGAAATAGACGGCGGCGATGGCCCCGAATACGGCCCAGCGACCGCGCCAGGAAAATCGCTTTTGTTTTTGATTGGGCATAACCGTTATTTCTCGAGGCTCAGAGGCCTCGCCTTAGGAGATTAAAAGTCATAATATCATCCCTGTTCCCCAGATTCTACTCTGAAGATTAACCCCGAGGCCAGGATTATCATTTCCAACGGCTACTCCCTGGACGGTCCTTTGCAGGATATTTTGTCTTCCGGGGCCTCCGGGTTTGTGTCAAAACCCTTCTCCATAAGCAATTTATTGGTTACCATACGTCAGGTTCTGGAACAGTAATTGCGCCGTTTTGCGTACAGCGGTCTATTTTGACTTTGGCTTATGGGCGCGGCGCTGAGCCGAAGAAAATCTCAGCCCATTGCCGCTCATGGTGTTAAGAATGGATGTGCTCAGTCAGGAGAGGATGAAATCGCTTCACAGCCGGATGGTCTGTAATTTCTGAAGGCTAAAGGGTTTCCGCCTCTTGCGCTTCCGGCAGGTTTACCGGTTTGAGATCGTCTTTTGGCAGGGGAATCACCTTTGCCTGGGCTTTTTTGGTGCGGCGACCCGCCTCTTTTTTGGCGGCGTCTTCTTTGGCTTTTCGCGCCAGCTTTTTTTCAAGATTTTGGACTTTACGGGTCAGTGTATCGATCTTTCCGGTGAGCTGAGAGACCTTCTCCTTGCTGGCCAGGTTCATGAGATCCAGGGCTTCATTGACCCTCTGATCGATCTTTTCCGCGATCCATTTCTTCATGTCTTCCGCCCGATTCACCATATCTTTTTTGAGTTTGCTGCCCTCGGACGGTGTGATTTCTTTTTCTTTAACGAGCCTTTCCACCAGCCTGTCGATCTCTTCATCGGCCATGGTGAGCGCCCGATCCCACAGTGAGATATATTTTTTCCCATAGTCCACCAGTGTCCCGGGACCTTTTCGAAGGAGCTGGATCATGACGTTGGATGCGCCATTATCCGTTTGTCCTTTTTTGGTTCGGGCAAGAATCTGGGAAACCGTGGCAGCTGTGATATCTTTCCCGGTTTCGTTATCCATAACGGATATCTCTTCGCCTGACTTGAGCAGCTTTGCGATTTTGTCCAGTGTGATGTATTCCTTAGTTTTTGTGTCGTATAATTTACGATTTGCATATCGTTTGATTTTGTGCATGACTGCCTCCAATGCTGATTGAACGTTCAGGGGTTTCCCTGAGATAAAAGACCACCGATTTCAGGCCAACCCCATGAAGGGTCGGCCTGAAGATCAGAGTAATATCAGGCAGCGCACTGCTTGCTCAGGGTGTTGAGCTTGGTATTCAAGGTTCGTACGGTTTTTGTCAGTTTTTCCATGTCCTTTTTGCTGGGCAGGTTGAAGCGATCGGGGATCGACTCAAGGCTTTTGGATAACCCTTTTTCCACAGTTTCTTTGCCGGGAATCTTATCGGTGAATTTTTTACCTCGATCCAGAAGATCATCCAGCGCTTTTCGGGTGTCCTTCTCCATGCCGGCATAAAAATCCCTGCCGCCGTCCAAGACGGTTTCCACCACTTTGAAAAAATCTTCCCTGCCGCCTTCGGCCAGATCCTTGCTGCCGTCTACCAGATCGGTCCATGCCTTTTTCGGGTCCTTTTTTACATCCTCTACAAAGCCCTTGCCATTATCCAAGATATCACCAAAGGTCTTTTTGGGATCGTTTTTCATATCCACAACAAAGTCTTTGCTGTTCTCAAAGGGTTTTGAGATGTACTTCTCGTTGTAGTCTTTAACTGTCTCGACCCAGTTTTCCCTGGTTTTGTGCAGGGAATTGACCGCTTGAAAACGGGACTCAGCCTTTTTCTCTGTTTTTTTGCTTTTTGCTTTGGTAGTTTGTTTCTTTGTGGCCATTTTGAATTTCCTCCTGAAAATTATTTCCATTGGGTTTTCGTAATTGCTTTATTTCGATGTGGTGTCGGCCATAAATATAACGCGTTGCGTCATTTTGTCAAGAGCTTTATAATTATTTTTTTAAATTTTGTGCCGGCTTGATGGGCTGTTGTTGACAAATAGACCTAAACAATTGAAAATATGTTATTTTATTTTACGGGGACCCTTATGTTAACTTTGATTTTATTTGTCCTGATCGTTGTTTTTTTGCTCATACCGGTGTTTACCTACCTGATTTTCTGGTATGAGGCCGCCAATTCCCCCTATGGCATGACACTGGATCAGCAGTCAGACGGCAAGCCGTATCTGTGGTTGCTCAGGGGTATCTTATCCAGCATCTGCAGCAATGTTGTGGTGATATGCCTTTATCCGTTCGGATTCGTTAAAAGTTTGTGGAAACCGGGTCCGGATAGCGCCCAAGGCGGTCCAACGGTTGTTTTGATCCACGGTATTTATCATAATGCCGGTGCATGGACTTATTATCGATGGCGGCTTAAGCGTAAAGGACATAGCCGAATCCATGCGTTTTCCTACAGCAGCTGGAATGTCACTTTCTGGGATATTTATGGAAAATTTGAAATGTGGATGAAACAGGTGGAAAGGGATTGCCCCGGTGACCATATCGTGATGGTGGGTCACAGCCTCGGCGGGCTTTTGGCCAAAACCTACGCGGGCAAGCGAGGCGAATCCCGTTCTTCCGTAATTCGGCGGGTGATTACCTTGGGATCACCTTTTAAGGGAAGCAAAATGGTGGTGCTGGGTTTTGGGGCATTGGCGGAAAACCTGCGCTTTCAGGGACCCCTGGTCAGGGAATTGGAAAAATTTCAGCCTTCTACGCAACTGCCATGTGTGGCGATCTATTCTCCGGTTGACAATATGGTGCTTCCCACGGAATCCATGATACCGCCCGCGGGATGGAAACAGGAGCAAACCGCGCCCATGGGCCATGTGGCGGCGCTGTATCACGGGCCGACTTTCAACCGTGTTTTATCGTATATTGAGGGGGTTGATTAAAGTTTTTGACGGATGATTTCAGACTTTTGAACGAATTGCTGTTTGGCTATGACAACTACTCACATCTTTTCAGCGATGAGAATGTCGCGTACGGATTTGTCAAGAATGTGCTGCAACAGACCGAAGCAGCATCTTCTTGCTCTCGCGGATGCTGCCGGACGGGATACTGGAGCAGTACGCACCTGCGGGCAAAGCGGGATACCCAACTGAAAAACTGGGCCGGGAGAGGTACTATGTGCCTGACGATTTCAAGCAGATTGAGGTAGGACCTATTTCAAGGTCGTGTCTGAAATTCGGAGTGCGAGATGATTATAGGGCTGAGTTTACGCGCTTAAAAATAGAGTGTAAAAACCCGCCGAAACAGAGTGCGGATGTTCAATCCCGGTAGTTTCAGTCGCCGGCCATGTCAAGGCTCAGGAGGCCCGGACTTGAAATCAACATCCGGAAGACACGTCATATCAATGATCCTGATACCCCTGATCTGTTTGCTTGTTCTCCAGGGGTGTTTGGGGGAAACGGACCGGCCGCTGGCCCGGAAGGGTTGCCTTGACCTGAGTTCCCGTGACTTTGCCGCGGGCCCTGTCAATCTGGACGGCCAATGGGCCTTCTACTGGCGGACCCCTTCTTCCTTGCCCCATATCCCGGAGGCCCCTCTCCCTTCGGACACCGCTTTTATAAAGGTGCCGGGATTTTGGCACCAGACCCCTGAAGAAGAAACAAAATATCCGGTCCACGGCTTTGCCACCTACCGCCTGATCCTCCTTCTGCCGGAAGATATATCGGGTCTTGCCCTGAAACTGGGAACCATCTCATCCGCCTACACCCTGACCATCAACGGACAAACCGTCGGGGCCGGGGGCAGGGTCGGCATGGATAGAGAATCCACCCTTCCCTGGCACAAGGTGGAAATCGTCGACCTGGATAGATTCGGAAGTCGCCTGGACATACGGATTACAGCCGCCAATTTCCACAACTGGAGCGGCGGGATCATGGATCATCTGCTGCTGGGCCCCCGCATGGCGCTTGAAAGGGGCGTGAAAAAGCAGTTCGTCCTGAACTTGATCCTCTTCGGCAGCCTTCTGATCATGGGGATCTATCATCTTGCCCTGTTCGTCCTGCGGCCCAAGGATACCTCAACCCTTTATTTCGGCATCTTCTGCCTATGCGTGGCCGCATGGCACGGCACGGTGGATCCCCACGGCCGGTTCATCGATCTCTTGATTCCGGGCATCACATGGGAATGGATCACCCGGACCGAGGTTCTTTCCTTTTATCTGAGCATCCCGGCATTCGCCCTCTTTATCAGATCTATTTTCCCGGGAGAATCCTCCGCTCTCATCACCCGGATTTACCAATGGGCCGGCTTAGTTTTTTCCCTGGTGGCGGCGCTTACGCCCCCCCATATTTTCACAAGGACCCTGTTGCCCTATGAGATACTGACCGCAACCACCTTGGTCTATGTCATTTGGGTCCTCATCCTGGCGGTCAGGCACGGGCGCCAGGGCGCGGTATACATGCTGGTGGGTTTTCCCATCTTCTGGCTCACCGGCATAAATGATATCCTCTACGGCCACCGCCTGATCGAAACCGGGGTTTTAATCCCCTACGGCCTGTTCATTCTCATCATTTCCCACTCATTCGTGATCTCTTTAAGGTTTTCAAAGGCATTTGCCGCGGTGGAACGTCTGTCCGTAGATTTGAACCGGAAAAACGAGGAATTATACCGGGCCAATCGGATCAAGGACGAATTTCTGGCCAATACCTCCCATGAACTGCGCACCCCCTTAAACGGCATCATCGGCATTGCGGAATCCCTGAGAGAGGGGGCCGCCGGAGATCTCAACCGGTCGGTCCGAAACAACCTCACCATGATCATCTCCAGCGCCCGTCGCCTGACCGCCCTGATCAACGATATCCTCGATTTTTCAAAGCTCAAGCACCAGGATATCCGCATCCGGAAAAGAGCCGTGGATATAAAGGCCCTGATCAGGACCGTTCTGGCCGTGTGCGAGCCCATGACCCGGGGGAGGCCGCTGGTCCTGGAAAACAAGGTCCCCGACCATCTTCCCGCCGCCCTGGGGGATGAGGACCGGCTCCAGCAGATCCTGTTCAACCTGGTGGGCAATGCCGTCAAATTCACGACCAAGGGAAAGGTGGGTATCCTGGCGGCGGAAAAGGGAAATTTCCTCTCCATATCCGTTGAAGACACCGGTATCGGCATCCCGGAAAACAGGTTTGAAAGGATCTTCCAATCCTTTGAACAGGCGGATGCCTCGGCATCGCGGCGGTTCGGCGGCACGGGCCTGGGGCTCGCTA
The DNA here is from genome assembly GCA_964412835.1 of uncultured Desulfobacteraceae bacterium. Taxonomy (GTDB): domain Bacteria; phylum Desulfobacterota; class DSM-4660; order Desulfatiglandales; family Desulfatiglandaceae; genus NaphS2. Next base: position 7,175 of record CAYPQJ010000137.1, read on the forward strand.
TCACCCGGAAGCTGGTGGAACTCCACGGGGGAACCATTAAGGTCGTCTCCAAAGAGGGAAAAGGCGCTGTTTTTACCTTTACCATCCCCAAAGCAGGGGAGGAGGCCCGGCTAAAGATATCCGGAGAGCAGGAGATCGCCTCCACCCGTGACCGGCCCGCTCTGCCCGAACCTCTTCCCGTCGGCATGGCCCCCGATCCTTCTGCCGGGACAGTGGCCGATCCCGTTGTCCTGGCCGTGGACGACGAGCCCGTGAATCTTCAGGTCATTACCAACCACCTGGGACTTGCCGGAATTCCCGTCCGGACCGCACCCGGCGGAAGGGAAGCCCTGGAATGGATCGGCGCCCGGGGCCGGCCCGATCTGGTGCTCCTGGATATCATGATGCCCGGAATGACCGGTTACGAGGTCTGCCGGCGTCTGCGCCGGGACTATTCCCCCTCCGAACTCCCCATCATTATGGTCACGGCCAGAAACCGGGTCTCGGACCTGGTCCGGGGTTTCGATGCGGGGGCCAATGATTATCTGACCAAGCCCTTTACCAAGGATGAACTGCTGGCCCGGATCCGGACCCAGCTCAAACTCAAACAGGCCTACGCCACCCTCAGGGAGAATACCCGGCTGCGCCGGGAACTGAACCTCCGCCTGGTTACGGAACAGCGTCTGAAACAGACCCAAAAGCGGCTGGCCGGGATGCTGGACACGGTGGACCAGGCCGTTGCCGCCGTCAATGAAAGCCTGGAAATCTGTTTTTCAAACAGGGCGCTTCAGGAGCTGTTGGATAAACCCGCGGAGGCCCTTCTCGGGGAGCCCGCCGCTGATTTTTTTGGCTTAGATTTTTCCAATATCCGGGAAATCCACATGGGAATAAGCGGATCCGGAATATATCCGGATACCCTTGTAAAAGGCGCGCGGGAAGAAAAACGGCTCGACATCACCCTGACCGGCCTCGAATTCGGCCTGGATGATGAATTAGGGGACGAACAGGAGCAATTGCTGCTGCTCATCCTCTCCCCATCGGCCCGGGAATCGGACCGGGCCCTGACCCTGGCCAGGATGCTGAATCAACACCGGGAGCGGTTCCAGACCCTTAAAGCCTCCCTGGGGGATCTGATCCCGGAGATGCCGGACCAGCGCCCGGATATGGCTCGGGCCCTTAAATCCATTGACAAGGGGCTTGTCCAGCTGAACCGGACGCTCTCGATGACGGAAGGGGAGCCTGACCGCCGCCTGGCGGCGGTGAGCGTCATGCAGACCGCCCTTAAATGCTGGAGAGAGACAACCGGCGCCTCAAAGGCGGATTTGGCCAAAGGGTCCCAATTTTGGGCGGTGTACATGGACAAGGACGGATGGGAGCGGACCCAGACCCTGGACAAATACCTTTCCCCGGATCGTCTGCCCAAACACCCCCGGTACGGAAAAGTGATCCGGACCGGGGAATTCGTACTTAATGCCTGTGATCTATCCCATGAAGCCAGGGAAAAACTGGAGGCCGCTCTCATGCGCCTGACCTGAAGCGTTGCCCCCACCCGCCTGAAATTCTCAAAGATGACCAATCATATCATCTGGTTGCAAATTTTAACGGAAATTAACAGGGGAAAATTCTTGTTTAAGAGATCCGGACTGCCATAGATTAAAAAACGTGGAAAAATAGAATGTCCTTATCCCGATATTTCAAGGAGGCGCGCGACAAATGAAAAACGAAAAAGTGTTTATTTTTTTATTTATCATAGGGTTTATTTTTCTCGGATGTTTAACGGAAAGCTCCGCAGAAAATGATGATGATATTGTGGATGAAATATCAGGCGATCCCCGGGAATTCATCCCGGAAACTGCTAATCCCCATCGAGAGAATTTCGATGTTGTTATTGTTGATCAGGACGGTTGGGAAATTTGCCTGAATGTCAACCGGGAAAAACGCTATGCAGTATCATTTGGGAGTGGTTACCAATTTGGTTGTCGGTTTGGTTATGATGCGCACAATGGCTGTAGTGTTCATGGTATTAACATAGGAAGTGAAAATTATCATTATAGCATGCTATGGCATCAAATGGGCTCGTATACGTTTGTCGGCAATGCTGAAGCCGTCTTTGATCCGATTCAGGATTCGATTACTGTTTCAGCGTTGGATTATGGAGAGGATACGGGGCATATTATTTATTCCTTAAAGTTTACAAGCGGAAACGAATTGCAGGGGGTTTATGTGTATTCTGAATATCCAAGACGAACGAATTCGCTTACTGCCCGGTTAGTACAGGGAGAGCTTGGCGAACATTTGGGGGAGGGCTTCTAATTTCGGGTGAGGTCTTTGCATAATGTTATTGATCCTGGTGGTCTCCCATGTCCGGGTCAGGAGTAAAAAATGGCTTTTGGGAATATTTCTTTTTTAGCGTTAATTATCGTCTTATTATCTTTTCCGGGATGTGGCGGTTCTGATAATGGATCGTCTCATAAGGAACCTATTCACGTCAATGAAATGCAGATAGGCGCCCTGATTCCTCTAACCGGCGCCTATGGAAATCATGGCAATCAAATTCTTGCGGCCTTGAATTGCGCTATCGAGGATATCAATAAAATATTTGGAAATGACAACAAGGATACGCGCATAAAACTGGTCTACGCCGACACGAAAACAGACCCCGCAAAGGCAAAGGCGGAAATCAAGTCGTTTATATCACGGGATATTCGCATGATTATCGGACCATTAACCAGTGGGGAAGTCATCGGCGTAAAAGATGAAATTGATTTGTCAAACAGCCTGTTGATCAGCCCGAGCAGCACCTTGACGTCCCTATCAACTGCCGATGACAATATCTATCGTATTGTGCCTGATGATGAAAAAACCGTTGAAGCAACCGTAGATGTAATGTGGGAGCAGGGCATTCGAAATGTAGCCCTGTTTTACGTTGATAATGCCTGGGGGCAATCATTCGGTTCTCTCTTACGTGAAAAATTTGAAGCAAAAGGGGGAACCTATATTGGTGAAGTATCCTATATCGGGACCAGAGGATCCGAACTCAGGGAATATTTGGGAGAGCTAAGTGAATTAATTAATAATTCTAAAACATTAAACGTTGATGCTTCAAATGTGGCGGTACAATTGATCAGTTTAGATGTCGGCTGCTTTATCTTGGAATTGGCGGCAGCGGATACGACATTATCAAAAGTGAAATGGTTCGGCTGTGACGGATTGGTCAATACCGATGAATTGTTTCTTTTTCCGGAAGGGGCAAAATTTGCAAACGAGGTTGAATTCACATCCCCGATTTTCGGTACGCCGCCGACCTTTGAATCCCAAAAGCTGATCAATAGGATCCGGTTACTGGCCGGTTCGACCCCCAATGAATATTCGCTGCTCACCTATGATGCATTAATGGTCGCTGCTCAAACCTTGGAAAAAGCCGGAGAAGATGCAACATTATCCGAACTGAGAGAAACCCTTCTCGCCACTTTCAATCATTATTCCGGCATTACGGGGGATATTGTTTTAAACAATGCCGGAGACAGGTCAAATGGCAGTTATTTTTTCTGGAGAGTCATGCCGGATGGCGATGCTTATCAGTGGGATCATGTTATTACCTATACGGATGGGATTATTACGGACGTTAAATAAGTAAAAGCAAAAATGGGACGACCTTAAATAGTAAAATAACTCAGCTTTCAGGTGTTACCTTTCCTTCGGGAACCAAAATGGTGGCGCTGGGTTTTGGGGCATTGGCGGAAAACCTGCGCTTTCAGGGACCCCTGGTCAGGGAATTGGAAAAATTTCAGCCTTCTACGCAACTGCCATGTGTGGCGATCTATTCTCCGGTTGACAATATGGTGCTTCCCACGGAATCCATGATACCGCCCGCGGGATGGAAACAGGAGCAAACCGCGCCCATGGGCCATGTGGCGGCGCTGTATCACGGGCCGACTTTCAACCGTGTTTTATCGTATATTGAGGGGGTTGATTAAAGTTTTTGATGGATGATTTTAGGTTTATGTGCGGGGAAATGGGCTATAATTACCATTGAGGGTACTGTAAACCGGTGCCGGTGTGTTGGCAAATACCGTCGGGATTTTCAGGGAAACCCGTGCCAGGTCCGCCAGGAACCAGAAAACCACCTTTTCCATATCAAAGAAAAGCGCCAGACTGTGGCGATAGAGGGACCAGGCTTCCTTCATGAAAAGCTTCATGAGGCGGAAGCGAACCGCATCATCCAACAGGGATGTGACGGCGGCCCAGGTCATGTATGCATCCCGGTTGAAGGTGGGGTCCACATCCGACAGCACGCCTCTCAGGGTGACCATGGCCTTTTCGTACATCATGAGGTCAGACGAAAAAACCACCCCCTCATGGGTGAATTTTTCAAACAGGTATTCTATGGAAGAGAGCATTCCGCTGGTTCCCTGACCCTGCATCCGGATACCTTCTGAAATAATGCGCTTTATGGTCTTACGCATAAGGGGATGGGTGGAAAGCTGACCTTTTGTGATGATGTCGGCTGTATAGAAGACCAGGTTTGTGCTATTCGTCATAAGTCCCAGGGTGAGCAGGATCATGGCGAACCGCTCAAGCTTGTTCAAACGCCCGAGCATCCCCCAGTCGTAAAAGATGAGACGGGGACGTCCTTTCAGAAATGTGTAGGCGATGTTCCCGGCGTGGGGGTCCCCGTGAAA
>CAYPQJ010000138.1:0-11703 GCA_964412835.1 uncultured Desulfobacteraceae bacterium
AATTCCCGGGCAAACAAATTGGTTGTTGACCCCTGACCCCTGCCCCCTGGCCACTCAACAGGCGTCACCCTGTCCCCTATCTCAATCCCAAAGCTGTCCGATAGGGAATGGGCCGGATCCGTCGATATCACCAATACTTTCTTCTCCCCACCGCGTGATCCGGCCAAATGGAGGGCGGCAGCCGCGGCCATGGTCGTTTTGCCCACGCCGCCCTTTCCGCCAAAAAAGATCAACCGAAGGTCTTTGTTTTGTAAGAATTCGGGGACGGGTTGGGTACTGGGTATTGGTAATTGGGCATTCGTCATTGGTCATTCGCCTCGCTGCCATTCAGTTGTCTTTTCAATCATCAATGGCAAGGGGTTTCTGGCCATTGGCTACCCTAACCCCACTCAAAGCCTTTTTCCCGAAAGACCCTCAAACAGGCATCCACCACACCCGTATCATAAAGGACCCCCCTGTTTTTTGAGATTTCTTCCAATGCCCTGTCAATGCCCAGGGCCGGTCTGTAAGGCCGATAGGAAGCCATACTTTCCACAACATCGGCCACACCCAATATTCTTGCCTCAAGGAGGATATCTTTACCCGACAATCCTTGCGGATATCCGGAACCGTCCACCCTTTCGTGATGTTGAAGCACGATTTCGGCTATCGGGAAAGGCCATTCTATCTTCTTCAATATGTCATAGCCGCTGCCGGGGTGATCCTCCACGAGAGAAAATTCGATTTCATTCAGCCGACCCGGCTTGTTGAGGATCTCCGCGGGAACAGATATCTTTCCGATATCGTGAATAATTCCGGCCATACGAATTACCTCCACCTGAACCTCTGGGAGGCCCATCTCCTGGGCTATGGCACTGGCGAGATCGGTTACCCGCCGTTGATGACCGGCTGTGTAAGGGTCCTTCTTTTCGGTCACCTGAGCCACACACTGGATGGTGCCATTCAGGTTTCTTCTCAAGGTTTCCAAGGTTTCTTGCAACCTGCGCCGGTTCAGGGTCTGTTCGGTAACGTCCCTGACGATGGTCTGATATTCCACTATACTTCCGTCATTGGACAAGCGCTCGGTCGAGGTGATCAGGCATGCCATCTGGTTCCCATCACTTTTACGCAGCTTAATCTCATGGTCTTTAACATACCCTTTATGTTTTATTTCTTTTTTTAAGTTCCTTAAATCACGAGGGCTAGGAAATATCTCCCTGAGATTCATCTTCGTAATCTCTGCTCTGGTATAACCAAAAAGGTCTAATGATGCCTGGTTGAATTCAACGAATTGATTGTCTCCGGTGGTAATGTAAATCGCGTCTCTGGACCCCTCAAAAAGGGCGCGATACCGTTCTTCGCTTTCCCGAAGCGCCTTGGCAACCTTTTGCTTCTCAATGGCCATCCGAATCGTCGCAAGCAATTGGCTTACATCGAAAGGCTTCTCAACGTAGCTATACGCAGCAAGATTGACCGCGTCGATGGCCGAGGCCCGGGACGCATACCCGGTGACAAAGATACCCTCCGTCATGGGAGAGCACTCCTTGATCCCCTTCATCACATCAAGGCCGGACATGTCTTCAAGTTTCAGGTCTATCAGCGCAACAGCAATTTCGGCACCCCTTACCCTCTCCATGGCTTCCTTTCCCGTCGCAGCAGTGACGGGCGCATAGCCATTGTCCCTGAGGATGCCGGAGAGCGTTTCCCTGAAATCGCGGTCGTCATCTACAATAAGGATATTGTGTTTTATATTCATAAGTTGTCGGTTGCGGGTCATCGGACACTGGTTACTCGTTGCTCGTTACTGACCATTGACCGCTATACTTTGGCCAGCTTCAACTCCAACAGGTTGTTTCGGATCTGCAGTTGGTAACCTCTAGGGCTTACTTTTGCTTCAAGGGGCAGTTCCATCCGCAGGGAAGCACCGAGCTTGTGGCACCTGACCGTGATTCGGTCCCCGTGAAAGTCAAGCTTCAGATCCTCAAGGACAACGCCCTTGACTTCCATGATGACCCTGATTCGTTCGCCCTCGTCAAAAATGTCCACCAATCGGTCCTCATTGGGAAGAAACCGGTCCTTTTTTCCGATCATCCACCAGCTGAATGTGATGGTTTCCCCGGTTTCCGGATCGGTTTTCTCTTTTTCGAAGGAAAGGATCGCGCATCCCAATTCTTTTTCTGCAATGGGGTTGATGGTCTCCCGAATGACCAGCAGAACATACATGTGGTTGGGTGCCTGGACCAGTTCGGCCAGGCGGTTGATCCTGGCGTGTCCATTCTCCCAGAGATACCACAGAATATCCCTGCCGTCTGAGTCCAGTTGTGTTGCAATCCTCCGGATGGCTGGGAAATCCACTGTCAGGAAACAAATCTGATGGATCGTCTCTTTCCACACAGGGGTGTGGTTGGTGATAAGGAGGACTTTTCCGCGATCTTTCGAGGTATTTTCGCGGTGATAGATGATCCGCAGGGCATCCCTTGTTTTCATGGCGTAGTAATGACGCTCATCCCCCAGTTCTTTGATGTTCTCAACCGGGATTTCCAACCGGATGGAGGGCCTCAGGTAAAAAATGAGACGCCGGTTGGTCAGGAAGCACTGGACGGGCCGCCAACCGGTTCGGTGGGTTTCCCGGTATCCGCACTGCTCCTCAAGGACGATTTCCTCCCCCGGTTGAAATTCCGGTTTTGCATTTTCAGGGACAGGCATGCTCCTTTTGGCCTGTCTTACAAAACCCTTACCGGAACTTGATAAAATTCCCATGAGTTGTCAAGAGCTGTGGCGCGACCGGATCTCACGCCTCTTCCAGCAACCTCCCCAGCTGTAGGGTCATGTCTCTTATGTCGTCGGGATTGCCTTCAAACAAGGTTTCTTTCAGATCGAAGACAGCATCTTCGATTTGTTTTTCATAGGCCTTCGACAGCGATTTCTCCTTTTCCGTAATGGCGTATTCCGCGGCACGGATCATGCTGTCGGCGCGAATGTTGATCTGGGTTTCTTCCCGCCTTTTCATGTCCTCTTCGGCAACGGCTTCCGCTTCCCGAATGGCCCGGGCCACTTCATCTTCTGACAGCAGGTGTGAAGCGTCGATCTCGATGGCCGCCTGCTGCTCCGTATATAGTTCCATGGCGGATACGTGTACAATGCCGTTCACATCAATTTTAAATGTGACCTCCACCTTCCCTTTTCCCCTTGAAAGGGGGGGGAGTTCGGTCAGTTTGAACCGGCCCAGACTGATGTTGTCGTCAGCCATTTCCCGCTCTCCCTGCAGCACATGGAAATCCATTTCCATCTGGTTGTCTTCCGCGTTGGTGAAAATCTGTCCGGCGGATGTGGGAATGGTGGTGTTTCGTTCGATAATGCGGGCAAACAGCCCCCCTTCCGTTTCAATTCCCAGGGAAAGGGGGGTGACGTCCACCAGGATCACATCATCAATCTCCCCCGTGAGAACGCCGGCCTGGACCGCGGCGCCGATGGCAACCACCTCATCGGGGTTGACGCGGGTAAAGGGTTTTCGGTGAAAGGTCTCTTCCACCAGTTCCCTTACTGCGGGCATTCGCGTGGAACCACCCACCAGAACCACCCGGTCAATCTTCTCAGGCGTCAATCCGGCATCTTTCAGTGCCTGCAGGGTGGGGGGCAGGAGTCCGTCGCGCAAATCAGCGGTGATGGCCTCAAAGGTATCTTGGTCCACGGAGATTTGCGCCTCTTCACCCAGGATAGGGTCCATTTTTAAAAAATGAAGGGGAATATCGACGCATGGCTCGAGAGAAAGGTCCCTTTTGGCCTTTTCTGCAGTTTCTTTCAACCGTTCGATAGCCATCGGATCCGCACGAATATCAGGCCCGTAGCGATCCAGAATTAGATCCGACAGATAGGCGACCAGTCTTTCATCCCAGTCGTCCCCTCCAAGCAGGGTGTTCCCGTTGACGGCTTTCACGTGAAAGATGCCATCCCCCAGTTCCAGGATGGACACGTCAAAGGTGCCGCCTCCCAGGTCCCATACCAGGATGGTCTGAATTTTTTCACGGTCCAGTCCATAGGCCAGGGAAGCGGCCGTGGGTTCATTGATGATGCGTATCACATCAAGACCGGCCAGGATTCCCGCTTCTTTGGTGGCCTGGCGCTGAGCGTCGGTAAAATAAGCGGGCACGGTAATGACAGCCTTTTTCACCGGTATTTGCAAGTAGGTTTCCGCATCGGTTTTAATTTTTCGCAGAATAAACGCGGAAATTTCCTGAGGAGAATACGCCTTGCCATTGAGGGAGATTCTGTAATCAAGGCCCATATGCCTTTTGATTGAGCTGACGGTATTTTTCGGATTGGCCGCCGCCTGTCTTTTGGCCACCGAGCCTACCAGACGATGTCCAAGGGCTGTTTCCGCCACAACGGAAGGCGTCAGGTTTTCTCCTTCAGCGTTTGGGATCACTTGGGTCAGACCGTTTTCTATGACGGCAGCCACCGAAAAGGTGGTGCCCAGGTCTATGCCGATTGCTTTATCCATGGTTATATTTCGCTTTTCTGGAACTGTTTGAGTGTCTGCATGATTTTTTCTTCTGTGAATGGTTTGTCGATAAAACTGTGAACCCCTTTTTCTTTTGCGTCCACCATCCGTTCCTCGCTGCCATAGGCACTGATAATCACCACAAAAGTTTCTGAATTTTTATTTATGACGGGTAAAATATCCATCCCGTCGCCATCGGGCAGTTTGAGGTCCAGAAAGATGAGGTCGGGTTTTTTCTTCAACATGGAGATGCCATGATACAGGCTGTTGGCCGTGGATACGGCATAGCCTTTTTTTATGAGAGCGCTCGCCAGGAGCCAGCACAGATCCTCTTCATCGTCGATGATCAAAATGTTTTTGATCTTTTTTTTGGCAAACGGACGAGGTCTTTTTTCGGCTTTTTTTCTTCTCAGGCGTTCTTCTTCCCGCTCTTCAAAGTAGGGTTTCAGCTCTGCCAGTTCTTCGGGTTTGCGCCACCCTGAAAGTCCGCTTCGCCATACCAGGGCTTCATCTTTTTTGATCATCCCTCGCAATATCCAGCTTTTAAGCCTTGAGTGATAAATCAAGCTGTAGGTATCGGCCCCCCGCCTCACGTCATATTTTAATTCTCTCACAGGCTTTCTCCCAGCTTATTTTACCGGCAACGAGATGGTAAACATCGAACCCTTTTTCCATTTATTGGTATTGCTTTCGACGCCGATGGTGCCGCCGTGACTCACGACAATGCCGTAGGTCATGGAGAGTCCCAGCCCGACGCCGGAGGTTTTGGTGCTGAAGAAAGGATCGAATATCCTGATGATGTCCTCCTCCGGGATCCCGGTGCCGGTATCCCGGATCTTCACCACGAAAAAATCCCCTTCAATCCCGGTGGTGACGGTCATGACGCCGCCATCGCCCATGGCATCCAGAGCATTGATCATGATATTGGAGAATACCCGGGTGATCTGTTCCTTGTCCACGCGGATGACCGGGAAACCCGAGCAATAGGCATTTTTTATTCCCACCTTCTGGGAGGTAATCTTGGCTTTGATGGAATCCAGCGTGTTTTCAAGGATTCCGTTGATGTCGTGAGGTTGGATATTGAGCTTGGGTGGCTTGGCACAATTTAAGAGTTCCGTGATCAGAAAATTAATCCGCTCCGTATTTCGAATAATGATTTCAATATGTTTGGCCCATGGGCTGTCCCGGGAAAACGCTTCCTTCAGTTGCCTTACCGACATGGAGACATTGGTCAGGGGGTTTCGGATCTCATGGGCGATGCTGGCGGCGATGCGGCCTGTAAAGGCGAGTCTTTCGGAGAAGCCGGACTCTTCCTTCCTGATTTTTTGTCCTTCACTTCCGTTTTTATGGGCTGAATCCATCTTTTTCCTCATGCGAAGGTCCCGACAGCTTATGTCAAGGCCTTGAGCTCTGGAGTTTTTCCTGCTGCAAGGGGGCTGGTCCAGCCACATTGCGGGCAACCGTTCAAAAGCAGCGCCTGGGCCAGATCAAGTTGGCCGCAGTGCGGGCAGGTCTCCCTTTCTTCCGCCGATAAATCCCGGATATGACCCCCGGCATCAGAAATGGCCGTATCCAGGTTTTTTGTTAATTCCTCAATATGGAGCGCCGTCAATCGATGCCACCGGTTTCCTTTGAGCAGGAGATGCAGTTCCTGTCGCTGTTTCTTTTCAGGCGAGGCTTCCGCTTCACTGAGCGCCAGACCCCGTATCTCATGGAGAGGCGTTTCAAACAGGATGTTGCTGAACGTCTCATGGTAGAGGATCAAACGGTCAGGCGTCAAATAAAAGCGTCCGTATTGCCAGGTTTTGTACAGCCCTTCAGTTGAATGCCGGGCCCCCTGCATTTTGAACATCACGTTTTCCCCTGCGAGTAGATGCTCCTTTTTTTCCTTTCTGTTTTCCCGCTCCCATGCCCGGGTTTTTTCGTCCCATGCCTGCATGACGCCGTATTTCAACATGGTTTCCATGCCGGCCAATGCGGCCCGAAGGTTGACCCCGATCAGCGGAATGCCCGCAACGGATACAATGAGGTCCGCCTGGATGACCAGGCCTTTGTCCAGTACACGGTCCAGCAGGTCTACCAGGGTCGCGTGGGGTTCTCGTTTGGGAGTCATGGGCTATTTTCAAACGAAAGAATAGGGTGGCCATGGGCCGGTGAAGCGGACGGAAAACCCTTCCCGGTTGTCAATTCCCTCCAGGGCTTCTCCCAGTTTTTCACTTTGATCTTTCGGAAGCAGGCAGGACAGGTTCAGGAGCATCTGCTTCCCTTCATCCTCGGCCCTTTTTGTTTTTTCAACACGAAGGTCATCCGTAAAAACCTTGATCTTTTCATAAAATTCCTGAAAGTACTGATCCGCTTTGTTCTCCATTTCATTTTTCAGCAACTCTTCCAGTTTCTGGCGAACCATATAGGCGATTCCTTTGGGTTTTGTTTTTATCTCCTCCCGCAGCCGGTTTATTTCAGCGCTTTCATCGCTTATTTTGTGGGCCATGGTTTTGGTTTCCCAGAAGATCTGGATGCCGTATTCGGCTTTGTCCCGGATTTTGGCCATCTTTGATGCCAGGGTGTCGTAATCGGTTTCAATCCAGTTTCGCATGTTTTCTTTGGGGTCCGCATCCCCTTTACCGCAGATGATGGTGTCAAAGCCCATGGGGATGATTGTCCCGAATTTTTCCGCGGCCCCATCCACCACCTGTTGATGGATCAGAACCCAACTCTTGACTTTTTCCGGGTCGTCCGATTGATAGGGTTGGGCGGTGCAGTCATGAACCACCGCCGAGAGATTGCGGAAGGGGATGGTGTAGACCTCGTTATCTTTTATTCCAATGCGGCCGAAATTGACGGCTTCGCTTTCATCGGCAATGCAGTAAAGATAAAGGCCCATTGCGGATTGCGGATTGGGGGTTGCGGAATTATTCAGGGCAGGGGCGGGGGTCGATTCAGTGAGGTTTTTTTCGCCCGTTGGCGAAGGGTTTTTCAAGGTCTCCGCTTCCTCCACCAGGAGTTCATCCATAATGTGGGTAATTTCCTCTCGAATGGCGGTTCTGAGCTGGGGCATAAGAGACGCGGCCACAATCCCTTTGATATCCTCCCGATTTTCCGCCAGGATCTCCCGGATTTCCCGGTGTACCATTTTTTTGATGATGTCTTCCAATGGCCCGTTTTCCGTCCTTTTAGTGCTGGATTTCATCCCCTCTTTCCGGGTTGATGATCTGATCCAGCAGATCGTCCACAATGCTGTCCAGTCCGTCCCGAACCGATTTGACCGATTCGGTGATGCCCTGTTCCATTTTCATTTCTTCAATGGCCGTGTCCAGGTCCATGAGGGCTTCACCCAGCCGATTGGTCTCTTCTTCCGTCAGGGTGCCGCCTTCCATGCGTTTCAGGGCCTGGAGCCGGAGTGCATCTTTGATGATCTCCACCAGGGCCACCACCAGGCCCAACACGCCGTGCTTGAGATTTTTTTCGTCTATATCGATGGACATGGGGCAGTTGTCAGGGGGCAGTTGTCAGGGGGCAGAAACTTCCGGCCCTTAACCGCTGACCACTTCCTTTGCTTTGGCGCTGATCCAGCCGCACCAGGGACAGCCGTCGTTCATGAGGTCTTCGAGCCCAACGCGTTTCTCGCACTGGGGACAGCTTTCTTTGGTCACGACCGCTTCTTCCCAGGCGGGGGTTTTGAGCGTTGTCCCCGATGGGAATTCCAGACCGTATTTGGCGGCGGTTTCAAAAGATGCCAGGGCGGCCCTGATCTTGATCCCCAGCAGTTCCACACCCACCACCGATACCATGATGTCCGCGTTGATAACCAGCCCCTTGTCCAGAATCCTGTCGATCACATCCGCCAGTCCGGCGCCTTTTTCATCCCTGTAAGGTTCCATGGCCATGGTTTAATTGTCCCTTCTATTTCCGCCGTTGTGCCTGCTTCGAGCGATTTCCCTCACATGAACAACGCCTTTGCCGCCACACTTGAGACAGGTCAGGCGGCTTCCCTGTTCGGCGCCCGAACCCCGACACTGGCTACAGGTGGCAATGGGGGTATGAACCGCTACGATGCCCTTGCCGCGGCAGACCGTGCAAGTTCGTCCTGTCCGCCGTTCGATGCCCTTTCCGCTGCAATAACCGCATGCAACCGCCGGAGGAGAGATGCTGATACTGCCGGTTCCCCGGCAGACGGAACATTTCGCCCCTCTCTCTTCTTTTCCGGTTCCCCCGCAAAAACCGCACGAATGTGTTTTTTCGTTTAACAGGGATATCCGGTCTCTCGGGTTGCCCCTCCTCGACCGAATGGTATTCCCGTAGCTCATGGTGCTCCAGCCCACTTCATCCTGGCCGGGTTTAAAAAATCCGTCTGTAGTGGGGTTGCGGTTGCGTCCCACCGCTCTGAAAGACTGCCATTGGAATTCTTCTCGATGGATTTTTTTGAAAGGGATCGCCCGTTTGGCTTCAACCAATCCCTCATCATGGGGCCAGCCCAGCGCCATTTTCCCCTTGACCGTGATCCTGAAGCATCCCCGGTTTTCCTGATCAAGATGTTCGCTTTTGATCAGTTTTGTGCAAAGGACACTTGCGTAGGAGGGATCAATTCCCAACTGTCTGCTTATCAGGCGCGTGGTGGTCCTGCCGTGTTCTTTGTTCACGGTTTTGAGCGCCTTCATTTCGCTCCCTGAAATCATAAGATCTTTCTCCTTACTCCTGGGGCTCTTCGGTATCAATCCGTCTTCTCATGCTGGTGCGTCGAAACTCCAGCATATTGCCTTCCCCGTCCAGGCGGGTTTCATAGGCGGCCAGTATGTCCATGCCTTCAGGGATAGAGTGCTTTTCCACCACCTCAAGGGATACCAGCCATCCATCTTCTTCTTTGGCGGCTTCGATGGTTGATGAGACTTCCAGCCCTGTGAGAGCATTCAATTCGGACCGAGCATTTTTAACGATTTGTGCCATTCCTATAGCCATTTTATTTCTCCTTTAACTCTAGATTCCATAACAAAATGGAAATTTACATAAACCCGCAACCCGCAACCCGACCCCCTCACCCCTCTTCCTTCATCTTCCGAATCATCTCCAGCTGTTCCATGAGGCGCGTTTCCTGTTTTTCATACGCTTCCTCACTGATTTCGTCCATTTCAAACTGCATTTGGAGATGGAGCAGCCCTTCACGGATTTTTGACTCATCCGTCACTTCATCATAAGCGGCATCCCGTAATTTTTCACCCAGCCAGACGGTGAGCTTGATGGGTGAAAAAAGAATATCATCTAAAATGAAAGCCATAACCTTCCGTCCTCTGTCCTCTGTCTTCCGCCCTCTGTCCTCTTCCTCTGCCCTCTGTCCTCTGTCCTTCTACCACTTCACGATGATTTCCACGAAATTGCAGGGCGGAATGGGACCCACATATTTCAGCGTCATTTTCCCCGCATACCGGTCGGTTATTTTTTCCACCGCAAGGTCGAATGCTTTTTCCTTCCCTTTATCCACCAGAAAGGCGGCATTTGTAATCATCTGATCCCCGAAATGGTCGTTCAGCTTCCGATCCACCCACAGTCCTTCAAGGGGCGCCATCATGGATTTTTCTTTCTGTTCCTTCCAGGTTTCAAGGGCGTTTTTCACCATTTCTCCCAGGCGGACCTGATCCCGTTGGGCGCCGCCGTTCCGCTTGAGCAGTCGGTCCCGCAGTCGACGGATATCCGTGTTCTTGCTTAAGATATCATCGAATACGGGCTTGATGTCCTTCCAGATGGCCTTGACGCCCAATTCAACCTTGTTGCGCATCTGGGCCAGATTGTCGGTCAGTTCTCCGTGCCTTTCTTCCAGAACCTTTTCCCGGATGGGATCCAATCCTTCGCTCACCGTGCCGAACCGCACCGGCAGCATGGGGTATTGCTTCATGACCGTTTCCATGACCTTCTGGTGGGCCATGGTATTGGCCCGGGTCACCGGGTACTGTGTGACGGATGAATCGCTGATGACCGCGCCAAGCCCGTCATGAACAATGGTATAAACCTCATTCTTATCTTCGCCGATGCCCATGGGGCCGAAATGTGCTTCCCGGTCCGTTTCAATGATGGCGTATATGTATTGTCCTTCCTGGGTCATGAATTCGGGGTCCTTTGTTTTTTAACTGTAAATCGGCAACCGATAACCGACGGCGATTAGCCTGTCTAATTCCCAACCGCCCGGATATCCACCCACATTTTAATATCCTTTTCCCGGAAGGAGCAGGATGGGTCCTGGCAGAAGTCATTCACCAATTTGTATGCTTGATTGATTTTTTCGTAATGTTTCTGCGCATCCTGGTCCCCCGGAAATTTGTCCGGATGGAATTTCTTGGTCAGCTGCCAGTACTTATCCCGGATTTCCTGCTGGGTGGTTTCCTCTTCCAGTTGAAGCAGTTTTCTCGCATTGTCCAATTGTTCATAGTCGACGGTTTTCACCTCAAAGGTTCGAAAACTGTAGGGCGGAAGAGGACCGATGATGCGAAAATTGATTCGGTCTTCAAAATGACGGTCCAGACCGGCCACAACCCCTTCCAGGCGGGCCGCATCTTCTTTTTTTACCAGGAAAGCGGCGTTCATGATCATGCTGTCATCCATGAGGGGGTGAATAACGTGTTTTTCCGCCATGTCCAGCAAGGGGGGCATGATGACTGACTGAAGGGCTTCCCGTTTTTGGTCCAGCAGGGCCTTCACCTTTTTTCCGGCGTTGATGCGCATTTCCAGAACATCTTTTTCCGATTGTTCCGCCGCCCTTTCTTTCATTTCTTTGATTTCGTCGCTTTGTCCGATTTCCGTCATGATGACGTTCAAATCCGGCCAGAGAGCCATTACATCCAGCTCGATTTTGTTTTCCATCTCAAGCAGGCTTTGAACAATCCGGTCTTTTCCCCGTTGCAGGACCCCGATAACCGCTTCATCCCCATCCAGCAGACTCCCGAATTTAACGGGGATGATGGGATGATCCGTCATCACCTTTTCGATGACCGATTGGTAAACCGTTAGATTTCGCAGGAGCGTTTCTTTGGGTAGATTATCAAAGCCCTTGTGCGGCAGGCTGCTCACGAGGGCGGTAATGCCCTCAAACGACAGGGCGTACAGTTCCTTTCCTTCAATCCCCGCGTGGCCGAACCGGCCTTGTTCCTCTCCTTCTATGAAGCCGTAAATGGTTTTTCCATCATCTGTCATTGGGCATCTCCGGGCTGGTCAGGATTTTTTCATTTCTTTTAAAG
>CAYPQJ010000139.1:0-11677 GCA_964412835.1 uncultured Desulfobacteraceae bacterium
GACAGCCGACACACCCCTCGACAATCTTGTGACATGCGCCGCCATTAAATCCACACCCTTTTTTGGTCATGAAAGAACAGTCCTGACCCTCTTTTACTGTTGTACAAACCATTTTAATCACGTCCTCTCCAATAATCTTTTAACTTCTATTCGTACCAATCAAAAACTTGATTGTCAGAAACAATAGCCATGAAACTTCAGTTTTCAAGGAAAAAAATCACTGTAGGGGCACGGTGCACCGTGCCCCTACAGGTTGATGCCGATACCCAGCTCCTTCAGCTGATCCGGATCTACCGGGGACGGTGCTTCCGTGAGGGGACATGTCCCGCTGGTGGTTTTGGGAAATGCAATGATTTCTCGGATGGAATTGACTCCGGCCATAATGGCCACAAGACGATCAAACCCCAATGCCATGCCGCCATGAGGAGGAGCGCCGTGTTTCAGGGCATCAATCAGAAATCCGAATTTTGAGCGCGCCTCTTCCGGTGAAATACCCAACGCGTCAAACACCATCTCCTGGGTTTCTGCATTGTGTATCCTGATGCTGCCGCCACCGATTTCCGATCCGTTTAAAACCAGATCGTACGCTCTGGCCCTGACTTTTCCGGGGTGTTCCAGGAGTAAAACCAGATCTTCCTCCACAGGGGCCGTAAACGGGTGATGGACCGCCACAAACCGGCCAGCGGTGTCATCATATTCCAGCAGTGGGAAATCCGTTATCCAGACGAAAGCGTAGTCCCCTTCCTTTATCAATCCCTCGCGCCTTGCCATTTCCAGGCGGAGTGCACTCAATGCGGGGTTGGCAATGGCGGGTTGATCCGCCACCATCAGGATCAGGTCTCCCGGAGAAGCGTCAAGGCGCCCATTGAGGGAAAGCTTCGTTTCATCGTTAAAAAATTTCGCCAGGGGTGATTGCCACTTATCCGCTGCGATCTTGATCCATGCCAGGCCTTTGGCCCCGTTAGCGGTGGCAACCAGGGATATTTCGTCCAGCGCCTTTCTCGAATATGCGCCGGCCGCATTCTTCACACAAATGGCTTTAACCATGCCGCCTGCAGCAACAACACTTTTAAACACCTTGAAATCCGATTTTTCCGCGATATCCGTGATGTTTTTAAGTTCCATGGCAAACCGCAAATCCGGCCGATCCGTACCAAAGCGATCCATGGCATCCTGATAGGTCAGGTGGGGAATGGGAGAAACGATTTTTCTGGCCATGATGCTGGTGAAAAGTGCCTCCATCATGTTTTCAAAGATATCCATAACGGCTTTTTCGTCGACAAACGCCATCTCCAGGTCCACTTGGGTAAACTCCGGTTGACGGTCCGCCCTGAGATCCTCGTCCCTGAAGCATCTGACCATTTGATAATACCGATCAAAACCGGATATCATCAGTAGCTGCTTAAAGAGCTGGGGGGATTGGGGAAGGGCGTAAAACTTTCCGGAGTTGATACGGCTGGGCACCAGATAATCCCTTGCACCTTCAGGGGTGCTCTTGGTGAGAAAGGGCGTTTCCACCTCGATAAAATCCCGTTCGTTCAGATATGCCCTGATGCAGGAGGCGATGGCATGACGCTTTCTGAAATTCTCAAAAATCTGTGGCCTGCGAAGCTCCAGATAGCGGTATTTCAATCGAAGGTTTTCAGATGCATCCACAGCGCCATCCACCTGGAACGGGGGTGTTTCAGTCTGATTGAGGATTTTTACTTCCCCCGCTTTTATTTCGATTTGCCCCGTGGGGAGATCGCGGTTTTCCTGGCCTTCGAGCCTGGGAACCACTTGGCCTTTGACAGCCAGAACCCACTCGTTTCTCAGAACATGGGCCCTTTCATGGGCTGCGGCATTGACCTGGGGGTCAAAAACCACCTGGGTAATCCCCTCCCGGTCCCTCAAATCGATGAAAATGAGGTTTCCAAGGTCACGTCTTCTGTTCACCCACCCCATCAGGATGACTTCCCGGTCCACATGGTGTTGCCTGAGGGTTCCGCAGTTGTGGGTTCGTTTCCATTCCCCAAGAGAATCAATGGCTGCTATTTGGGTTTGTTCGTTTTTCATTTTTGAAGTACGTCCTTTAAAGTCGATACCAGATTGTTAAAACCCACGTCGATCTGTTCCCCGGTGTTCATATTCCGCAAAACGGCCCTTTTTGCGGCTGCCTCGTTGTCTCCCACAATCAGGACGTTTTGGGCTTCCAACCGGTTGGCCTTTTTCATTTGCGATTTAAGGCCTTTTCCCCCGTAATCCATCTCCACCCAGAGTCCCTGCTCCCGCAATGCCGTCATCCATTTGAAGGCTGGTAAACTGGCGTTTTCGCCAAAAGCGGCGATAAAAAGGTCCGGTTTCCGGGGTTCCATCGGTTTTGACGCCTCCAGGAGAGCGACCAGCCTTTCAACACCAACGGCAAACCCGATGGCGGGATGGTCAGGGCCGCCGAGGGTTTTGACCAGGCCATCGTACCGACCGCCCCCGGCAACGGCATTCTGGGCGCCCAGGTGCTCGGTCTGAATTTCAAATGTGGTTCGGTTGTAATAGTCAAGCCCCCTGACCAACCGATCATTGACCTCAAAGGGAATATTTAACCCATCAAGATATGTCTTGAGTGATCCAAAATGTTCCCGGCAATTCCGGCAGAGAAATGCGGGTATGGTGGGCGCATTTTGAACAATGGACTTGCAGGTTTCCACCTTGCAATCAAATACCCGTAACGGGTTTAACTGTGCCCTTTTTTGACAGTCGGCACAAAGGGAGGAGGTCCTGTCGGCCAGATAGCTTTTCAGCTTTTTTTTAAAATCCGGCCGGCAGTCGGGGCATCCCAGCGAATTGAGATGCAAGCTGACATCCGTCAGCCCAACTGTCTCAAAAAGATACATGGCCAGAATGATCATTTCGGCATCGCTTCTGGGGCCCGGATCGCCGAAAAGCTCGACATCAATCTGATGAAACTGCCGAAATCGCCCTTTCTGAGGCCGTTCATGCCTGAACATGGGCCCCATGGCATATAATTTTTGTATGGGATAATTCTGGTACAATCGGTGTTGAATATAGGCCCTCACCACAGACGCGGTGGCCTCTGGCCTCATGGTCAGTCCCCGCCCTTTGATATCTTCAAAGGAGTACATTTCTTTCGACACGATGTCGGTTTCCTGGCCGATGCCGCGGCTGAAAAGTGCTGTTTTTTCAAGAACAGGGGTTTTGATTTCCCGGTATCCAAATGCGGAAAACAAAGCCCGGGCCTTGGTTTCAATTTCCTGCCATCGGGCGGACTCTTCGGGAAGGATGTCCTTAAAGCCTTTTAATGTCGTAAATTCCAATGGTTAATGTGCTCCCGTTTTGCTATAAGACACTCTTTTTTGACTATTCGATGGTGATTTTTTTGGCCACTTTACTTTTTCCCGGGGTGTTCTTTTTTTCTAAGGTCCTTATTTTTGTATCCACCAGGGTTTTGACGGCTTTGAGAAGTTCAAGGCGTGAGCGGTCAAGGTGTTTCATGAATTCCGGGGCGTTTTTAGACAAATCTTCAAAGCCCTGAAAAAATTTTCCCAAAGGGCATAATGCTTTGGCGTTACCCGCCTCGCTTTTCTTTTCGGCCATGACGAACTCCTTTTATGAATCAAAATGGATCAGTAAATGCTGCCCTTCAAGGGTGGCCTTGAGCGAGTCTAACGCAGCAACCTGCCGGGGAAGCATCACGCTCCGTTTGAAGCCGCCGATGCGAACAATCAGTTCATCAGCGATTTTGTGCAATGCCACATCCTTTTTCTCAATAAAGGGCAGTTTCATTTTCAATTGGTATTTTCCATCGATTTTGGTAAATTCGTAGGGTTTTCCCTTGAAAAACCGATCCAGTGGATTGCGTACGCCGTATATCTGGTCCCCCAGCGCCTTGAGGTTTTCAAATCCCAGAATTTCCCCTTTGAATAAATTCACCGGGAAAAGGGGTACAGGCTGAAAATAGGCTTCGGCTTCTTGCACATATCGTTTCTGGCTTTCCTGCCAGTTTTGAAAATAGGGTTCGTTGACCCCATCGGGCAACACACGATTCATGATAATCGCATCAATGCTCATTTTGTAGAGGCAAAAGTACATGAACGCCCGCTGGGTTTCTTTTAAAACGATTTTTTCAGGATTGGTGACCAGGCGCACGGTGGTTATTTCAGGATCCGTCAGCAGTGAATCCACACCCCGCAATCTATCAAACAGCCGCTCAATGGCGTCAAAATAGTCTTCACCCGGAAGAGGGATATCATAGAAGCGTTTGGCCATGGGCCGGGCATATTTGACGATGGTTTTCTCAATTTTAAAAATTTTGTTGATGTACCATTCCAGTGTCGTGGGAATACTGATAAAGCGAAGTGATTCACCGGTGGGTGCACAATCCAGCAGAATCACGTCAAAGCTGTTGTCTCTGGCGTAGCGGTTGATATGCAGGAGCAGGCTGATTTCTTCCATGCCCGGCAAAATGGCCAACTCCTCGGCGAGAATTTCATCGAGCCCGGTGGTGTTCAAGAGGGTTGAAAGATATTTGTGAATGTCGCCCCAGTTTTTTTCAATCTCTTCCTGGATATCCAGTTCCTGAATCCACAGGTTCTCCCCGACCTGGGCAGGTTGACCCTTGCTCTGGTTGAGGAGGGTCTTTTCCATGTCGAAGATATCCGACAGGCTATGGGCCACATCCAGACTCATGATGACCGTTTTATTCCCGCGTTCGGCCGCTTTAATGCCTGTGGCCGCAGCGGCACTTGTTTTTCCGACACCACCCTTGCCGGCGAAAAATATAATTCTCATGCTGTATTCTTTCTGATAGGCGAGCGTTGCAAATCTATGCAAGATATCACAACCGTCAAATTTTTTAAAGAAAAAGCGAGGGTCAATCGGGAAGGCCACATGGGAAAGGAGACATGAAAACTTCAGAGAAAAAATTTGGGGGGGTTAAATCATGATAAACGTCAATGGGGTGGCAGAAAAGGGATAGAAGCCGAAATTTGAGTTGACGTAGAAAGTGTTAAAGAATCATCGAAAGATGACAGTGAGCCATGGATGGCAATCTATCGGATTCTTAACACCCCTTTTCTTTCCCCATCGATACAATCCTATTTGCCCGATTCAGAAAACCAGGGCAAAAACCACAAATACAAATCCAAACAGACACAGCAAATTAATCGAAACATTCCATAGCTTGTTCATTGTCATCTCCCCCTCGAACCTTTTGTTTTCGTTTCAAGGCATCATTAAGAGGAGCTCCCGGGTTGCTCCGTATCGAAACTTAAACGCGTTATGGATCATAGTGAAAGCAAGGGGCGTGCCGAACCTGAGGCAGGGTGTCTCACATTTAGTTAACACTTTGAAAATACAGATAAAAAAGTTTTTAGATCTATGGGTGAATACGGAATAGTGGTGTTTCAGGGCGTGCGTTACGGATGCGTATGTTTTATGCTGAGACTGGGGTTTTGGGTTAAGTCTCATAATGAGACGATCTTTTGTCTCATTAGTCAAAGATGGCCCGCACAAATTCGTCGGCATCAAAAGCCCTGAGATCGTCCATCTGTTCGCCGATGCCGATGAAACGGATGGGAATCTGAAGCTGGCTGGAGATTCCGATCACAATGCCCCCTTTTGCGGTACCGTCCAGTTTGGTGAGGATAATGCCCGTCAGTCCCAATGCTTCCTGAAAGGCTTCTGCCTGTGAGATGGCGTTTTGACCCGTTGTGGCATCGAGGACGAGCCATACTTCATGGGGAGCCCCCGAAAGCTTTCGACCGATGATCCGGTTTATTTTCTGGAGTTCCTCCATCAGGTTGACCTGGGTATGCAGTCTTCCGGCCGTGTCCACCAGGACCACATCAATCTTTCTGGAAATGGCGGCGGTCATGGCGTCGAAAGCAACGGCAGACGGATCAGCACCTGTGCCCTGTTTAATGACCGTGGCGCCCACCCGTTCTCCCCAGATGGTCAGCTGTTCGACAGCCGCGGCCCGGAAAGTATCTGCAGCAACCAGCATGACGGTTTTTCCCTCGTTTTTGAAACGGTTCGCTATTTTGCCGATGGTGGTGGTCTTCCCGACCCCGTTTACCCCCGCAATCATAATGACCAGAGGGTCTTCGGGTTTTGACGGTGCATTTTCAATCGGTTTTTGATCCAGTAAAGAGAGGATATGGTTTTTCAACATCTCTTTGAGTTTCTGCGGGTCTTTCAGCTCTTTTCTCGTCACCTTTTCTCGGATGGTATCCAACAGGCCCTGGGTGGTACCCACTCCGATATCGGATGTAAAAAGAATTTCCTCAAGCTCATCCATCAGCGTTTCAGTAATTTCTTTTTTGCCCGCAAAAAGGCGGTCAATCCGGCCGGTGAAAGACGATCTGGTTTTTGTAAGGCCGTGACGAAGTCTTTTAAAAACCCCGTCTGTGGTGTTTTCAGGTTTGTTTTCATTGTCTCCGTGGACCGGCGTACCATTGTCCACGGGGTTGGCAAGCTCAGGGCTTTGCGGTGTTTCCACCTGTTTGACGGTTGGTTCCTTCGGATGTTTTTTCTTTCTAAAAATGGCCATTCTAGGTTGTTCCTTGTTCAAGTTGTGAACTTATTTTTGAGTGAGCCCTTAGTTGGCGGCAAACTGTTCCTGCAACCGCTGGATGTCAACGGACACGAGTTTTGATACACCCTTGTTCTCCATTGTGATACCGAAAAGACGATCGGTGATGCCCATGGTTTTTCGGCTATGGGTCACCATGATTATCTGGGAGTCCCTTTTAATTTTGTTTAACAGGTCATTGAATCGATCGATATTGGCTTCATCTAAAGGTGCATCCACTTCATCCAAGAGACAAAAAGGGCTTGGCTTGATCATGTAAATGGCAAAAATGAGGGCCATTGCCACCAGGGCTTTTTCACCGCCCGAAAGGAGACCCATATGGCTCAGACGTTTTCCGGGGGGCTGTACCTCTACCAGGATACCGCTATCAAGGGGTTTTTGTTCGTCCGTGAGCTTGAGCCCGGCTGTGCCGCCACTGAAGAGGATGGGGAAGATTTCTTTAAGTTTTTGATCTACCTGCAGAAAGGTTTTGTTGAATTTTTCAAGGGATGTTTTGTTTATTTTTTTTATGGCGGCGTTTAAGGATTCTATGGAATTCAACAGATCCTGGCGTTGCCCCAGAATAAAATCACGGCGTTCTTTGAGCGCCTCATATTCCCTGATGGCTGTCAGGTTAACCTCCCCCATATTTTTCCGTACCTCTTTCTGGTTTTCAATTTCTTCTTTTGCTGCCGGTTCGTCAAAATCATCCCGCAGGAATTGTTTGTAAATTTCCTTCATGTTGACACCAAAATTTTCCTGGACCCTTTCCAGCAGGTTGTCGATTTTGAACCGGATTTCGGACTGGGCCATTTTGCTACGGTTGATCTCCTCAGTGAAGCCATCAATCTGATCTTTTAGCTGCGCAACCCGTTGTTCTTCATCCTTGATGGCATCCTTTCGATTGCGGTAATCCAACTCCCGGCGGCTCATATTCTCTTCCGCCAGTTGTAATTCTTGATAAAGGCCTTTGAGGGATTCTTTAAGGGATTCTCTTTTCACTTCACATGCCTGCCGGCGGTGTTGTCCTTGCTCACTATCTTTTAAGATGGCTTCTAGCCTGTCCAACGAGTCATCCAGGTAATTGTCGACCATCTCCATTTCACGGGCTACGCCTCGCTGAGATTCCATGCGGAGACGACAATCCTCCTTGAGCTTTGAAGCTTTTTCGCGGGTGTGCTCAAATTCTGCTTCAGCCTCTTCTAATTCCAGTTCTTTTTCATGGAAATAAGCGGCTTCACGCGCTTGTTTTTCCCGACTTTCATGAAGCGCCGACTGCAGCTTTTTCAGTTTTTCCTGCTGCTTTTCCTGATCGATTTCCTTTTGCTTGAGGTCGTCTTGAATTTTTCGGGAAAGTTTTTCAGATTGGTCCAGTTCCTGGCCCAGGCGAAACAGTATTTTATCAACATCACTGATGTCGTCCCGGCAGGACCATTTTTCGTCGGTCAACTGCTGAACCGCCATTTGATTATCTTCAATCTCAGCCAGAATGTCTTCCATTTGAAACCTCAGGTCTTCAAATTTTCGTTTGTGGTCGGCGACCTCCTTTTTCAGCTCGACGATTTCTCGTTTTCTGGCCAGAAGCCCTCTTGAGGTATGGGAAAGGCGGCCGCCTGTGATGACGCCACGTTGATCCACCATATCTCCTTCAGGTGTTACAAAGCATCGGGAACCGCCATGTTTTTCCAGAGCGGTCAGGGCCGTGGGGACATCATCGACCAATACGGTGTTGTTCAAGATGTCGTTGATAAGCGGTTCAAATTCTTTCGATGTGGTAACAAAATTTCCCAAGGGCAAAAACGTTGAATCGGTTTTACCCTCAATCCCGGAGATTTTGAGGTCTTCCAGCGGGGCAAAACTGCCGATCCCCCTCCCCTTTTCTTTGAGATAGCCCACCGCGGCTGCAGCGTCGTCTTTTGTCATGGTGATCACATATTGCAGTTTATCGGCCATAACCGCTTCGAGGGCCCTTTCATACCGGGGTTCCACCTCAATGAGATCCGCCAGAATTCCCAGAACCCGACCTTGATTGCCCGGTGCAAAATCCCTGGCCCGCATGATGGTTCTTACGCCCACTTTGTATCCTTCAAAATTTTCCATCAGACCTTCCAGGCTCGCCAGCCGGGATCGACAACTGTTCAACTCTGATTCCGCTTTTTTTGCCTCCGTTTCAACGCGTTTTTTGATGCTCTCAAGTTCCTTTGTTTTTGAACCGGTTTCTTCGATACTGTTTTCAAGTTCCTGGAGCTTTTCCACGATCGTTTCCCGGACCCTGGTTTTTCTTTCGGAAGTTTTCAGGATGCTTTCAGCTCTGGCGGAGGTCTCTGCCAGTTCATTTTTCAGTCTGGAGCGGCTGTCGGAGATCTGTTCCAATGCCTTGTTGAGATAGCCCGTTTCATGGTTAAGGCCCACTGCATGGGTTTCACCGGCACTCATATTTTTCCTCGCCTTTTCAAAGTTCTCCCGGATTTCCTTGAAAAGCCGTTTTCGTGTTTTCAGGCGTTCCTCTTCAAGTTGCGCATCTTGCTCAAGATCGGCGGTTTCTCTCTTTAGCCTGAGCATTTCCCCTTTCCGGTGGTCTTTTTTTTTCTCCAGCGCCACAATGTTCGTTCGCACGTCCCCCTGCTCTGTTTCGAGGCGGGAAGCCAATTGAGAAAGGGTTTTGAGCTCTCCTTCCAGGGATTGTATTTCCGCCTCCCTTTTTTGAACCCGGTCTCTGCAATCAAAATGTACCTTGCGACAAGCGGAAAGCCCCTCTTCCTGTTCATCCAGTTCCAGGTTCATGTGGACGATTTTGGCTTCGTGCCGAGAAAGGGTTGCGGCGAGCCCGTTTTTTTCATCCACAAGGGCTTCAGTGGAGTGCATTTTATGGCCCACATCATCCATGAGTTTTTCGTAAGTGTTCCCAAAAAACGCCAGTTCCAGATCCTGAATCTTGAGACTGAGGGCTTTGTACCGTTTGGCTTTGGCAGCCTGCCTTTTCAGTGATCGGATCTGTTTTTCGATTTCGCTTAGAATATCGCCAACCCGTTGCAGGTTGATTTCGGTCAGCTCGATTTTCTTTTGTGATACTGCCACCTTTTTTCTATATTTTGTGATACCGGCAGCCTCTTCCAGCATGATTCGGGTTTCCTCGGGCCGCTGCTCAATAATGTTTCCGATTTGGCCCTGGCCGATAATGGAAGAGGTTTTGTTTCCCAGACCCGTATCCATGAAAACCTCTTGGATGTCCTTTAACCTGCACGGAACATTGTTGAGCAGGTATTCACTCTCGCCGGATCTGTAAAGACGTCTGGTGACGGACAATTCCGGGTTGTGGGCAAAGGCGGGTGGAAAATCACCGGTTCCATTTTCAAAAAGGAGCGAAACTTCAGCCATTCCAAGCGGTTTGCTGTTACCGGCGCCGCTGAAGATAACATCTTCCATTTTCCGGCCGCGGAGTTGTTTGGGGCTCTGTTCTCCCATACACCACCGGATGGCGTCGACCACATTGCTTTTACCACAGCCATTGGGTCCCACAACGCCGCTGATGCCAGTCGGAAAGTCAATTTCCAATCTTTCCAGAAATGACTTGAAGCCCTGTATGGATATTTGCTTTATTTTCATCCCGTTCTCCGGTCCTGGGATTTTAAAATCTATTTGGATGCATTTTTTTACACTCTTTAATAATCAAAAATTTTATAATATAATTTCTGGATCTTGTAAAGAAGAAATACAATATGATGTGATAGAAAAGATAATAATGCCAAGATGTAGTGCAATTTGTTTCCATTTTGGAATGATGTTGACATATTCTCAGCAAAATCCCTATTATCGGACCATAAAATATACGGGGTGATACGATGATGGATCTTATGGAAGCGATAAAAGAAAGAAGGAGCACCCGTGCTTTTCTGGAAAAAACTGTTACCCGGGAGACGCTGGAATATCTTCTTCAACTGGCCATACAGGCACCCTCAGCCATTAACCTTCAGCCATGGGAGTTGGCAGTTGTGTCCGGGGAAGAGAAGAAGCGATTGAGTCGGTTGCTGGTCAAGCGGATGAAGGAAAAAAACATCTCCTGTGCGCCGGGCGCGAAAAATCGTCTCTCAGAGGCGTTCATGGAGAGACAGCGGGGACTCTTAAATACCATTCAGCCCCACCTGCCGGAAGACACCGTGTTTCAGGAATTTATCAATGAGGGGAGTTGCAACTTTTACGGCGCGCCCACAGCCGTGATCATCAGCATAGACCAGGTTTTTTCAAGTGCCAGGCTCACGGACATTGGTGTTCTGGTGGGTTATCTGGTTTTGGCCGCCCATGGTTTGGGGTTGAGTACCTGCCCCATCGGCCTGATCACGGCATTTGATGAGGATATCAAGGAGGAATTGAATATTTCGGAGGACAAACAGGTGGTGATCGGTGTTGCTGTGGGATACGGAGATCCTGACGCTCCCGTCAATGGTGGCCGATCGGAAAGGGTTCCTCTTCAAGACGTGGTGAAATGGCGGCATTAGACCAAAAGTTTCCTCCATCCCAGAATGCCTTCGGCCGGGTGGGGGTAGCCTTTTCCTCCGGGTTTTTCGGTTTTTTTGCACACGCCGGATTCCTGGCGGCCCTTCGGGAGATGGAGATTGTCCCTTCGGCATTTGCCGGGGCCAGTTCAGGCGCCATTGTGGCGGCCATGGCCGCTGCGGAAATGAGTAATGACGACATCCGTGCCCTTTTGTTTAATGTTAACAAAGACGATTTCTGGGATCCCGATCCTCTGCCCAAGTTTCTGAAAAACGCCTTGCGACTGTTCCGGGGATATACCGGCTATCTCAGGGGAAACGGGTTTGCGCGGTTGCTCCAAAAGCTGCCGGCAAAACGATTTGAGGAGTGTCGATACCCCCTGGCCATTTCAGCCGTGGATATAACCCATAGAAAAGAAAAGATTTTTATTAAAGGTGATCTCGTTAATGCCATAAAAGCCTCAGGGTCGGTCCCCATGCTGTTTAAGCCCACGCAAGTCGATGGTGCTCTCTACTTAGATGGCGGCATCAGCGGGAAGGCGCCGGTGGAAGCCCTGGCGGATCTTTGTGATCTGGACAGAATCCTGATCCATTTCATCGCTTCTGAGAATGTCAAAAA
>CAYPQJ010000140.1:0-11638 GCA_964412835.1 uncultured Desulfobacteraceae bacterium
CTACAGGTTCCACAGTAATATTGGCTTCGTACTGGTTTTTCCGGGTATGAATATGCCCCCAATGACCCACAGAGCCCATGGCCGTCCATTTGGAATGAAATACCAGCGCCAGAGGCCGGTCATCCAGGTGTTTTACAGAAACATCCAGGATATCAATATCTTTTACCTTGCCTTGAGCCCCTCCGGCCTGGGTCACGACCATTGATTTTCTGTTCTGAAGATAGATGTCCGTCAGAAGATCTCCATGGACGCTTGTGGCCAGGCGGTCATAGACGTCATTCTCTTCACGGAAATCAAAAGCACGGTAGACGTTTTTGAGTAAATTGTCGAGGAGCGCCACTGCCTTATCGTTCGTTATCTTCGGCGCCAGAACGGCTGGTCGGGCCACAGGCACCCGAAAAAAAGGATATAAAAGTACGCAGCCGGCAACGAACAGTACGGCAAACCCTATCTGCAACCGGATCCCTTTCCCCTGTTTACGTCGTTTGAAAGTCATCCAAATAATAACAATCAGGAGCAACAGGCAAAGTGTACTGCCGGCGGGTAACCCGATTTTTGTGAGTGAAGCGTCCACTGGAATCTCAACAACCGTTGGGATCTTATATGTTTTGAGGAAATTGGTCCAGGTGAGTACATGATCTTCCGGGGTTACATAGGAAGGAAAAGGGCCGGCGGGATCCACGGCAGTGGTGGGAACCTTTTGGATCCTGTCCGAAAACAAGTCCCAATCCACCGTCACTTCCTGAGGGATCCCTTTCGTGATATAGGTGACGATGACCCCTAGCATGGCGGTATTGAGCAACATGCGCTCGGGTTTATCGATAAAAAAGGTGCGGGTCATGGTATATTTCACAAAACTGACCCGGTCGAGGATCGGCTTCAGTTTCCGGCCATCAATGAGCACTTTGCTGTGCTCCAGAAGGAATTCGCCGATCCGTTTTTTAAGTGCTTCAAATTCATCTATTTCAATAAACTTTTCACCCTTCAGCCCCAGATCCATCCATTGTTCCAGGTCCTTCACCCGAACCAGGATTTCGTTCCGAACCTCATAGGGTTCTACATAAAGATAAATCATCAGGCCCGATTCCTGCCATCGCTTAAGAGCCTTCCTTTCAAACCTGCTGTACCAGGGGTCGTCCCAATCCAGGTGCAGTTTGGCCGATCCGGATAAAAATCGATAATCCACCACCGGCACACCATTCTGATAGACGATAAAGCCGATGGAGACAGCTGGCCGGCCGCTCTTGGACAGGGGCGGAATAATGGTCAGGATTTTTGGTTTGTTCTTAAACGGGTAGATCAGCTCGGCATAAAGCACCCGTTTGTCTTCAGGAGGACCCGGGACTCTTTGACGGGTCGTGGGATTGATAGTGCCGGCAAAGGGATTGGGCCGATCTTTACGCATGCGGGGTTCCACCAGGATTCGTTCCGCCTGCAATTTGTCTTTGTCATCCACAATAAACTGGAAGGTTTCATTGGAAAATCGCTTCATCCGTTCTTCCAGGGGCGGAGGCTCGACGCCTCCCTTTTTGATCCAGTCTTCCGGAAACAGATCGATGAACTCTGCCATGTTTTTCACATATATCTCCAACACCAGCCGGATCCGGTCTTCTTCGATAAAGATTTCAGCGATATTGGGAGCACTTTGGGCGCCAGTGAGGTTGATCCAGTCTGCCCGTGCGGGAGGTCCAAAGGTAAGGATGGATACGACTAGGAAACAGAGGTTTAGAGTTGCGATGGAAAATGATCTAAGGGTTTTTGCTGGTCTCATATCCCTTAGTCTCCATTTTTTCTCCTCTCTTTCCCGCAGATGCTCGCTACGAATTGAGCAATGCTAATCTATTGAATTTCTCCAAATCATAAGTTTTTCTTCAGAAGCAACCGCTTCGTTTGCCATAAGGCTTCCGTTACCTTTACTTCAAATTGTTCTCCTTTTTGAACTTTTCGATGAGTGGATCAAGGGTTTTACTCATATCGAGTTCGCCGTCCTTTATGAAGGGAGAGAACTCAACTTTAGCTAAAGCATCCGGTTCGCCTGGTTTTGTGGGCGATTTAGCTGGCCATGATTCGTCATCCACGATGACTTGCCGTACACGTATATCGTCCTTCGTCACATTCCAGACCAGCAGGTCAGTCGCCATGGTCAACGGGCCGTCATAGGTCCTTCGGATGCCCTTCTGAATGGGATAACGTGTGTCAAAATCATTAAAGAAATGATAGGCAATCGCCATACGCGGTTTAATATCGCTCATCACTTTGCCGAATGATGCGGGGGGGGTGTGAACGCCAACAGCGACATTAAGCGCTGCCGCCGCGCTGAACCCGTATTTCTCCATCATCAGACTGGGGGGCATGAAGCATTCGTGAATTGCAATATCCGCATTCTTAGCGAATTTGGAGTACCACTTGTTCGGAATGGTGTCTCCACCGAATACGAACTTGAGTCCCTTCCATTCCACACTGTAGCTGACCGAACCATCGATAGCGTGGATTGCCGGCCAGGATCGGATGGTAACACCGTTTTTTTCATAGACGACTTTGTTTACCTGCCGGTAATCAAATTCAGTAACTTTTATATCGCCGCCACCCGTGGGAATGATTCCGAGCCGCCCTGCGTAATCCCAGCTAAAGGCGTCCTTTAATTTTTCGACAAAATGTTTGGTTCCTAACGCCGGTTTCGCTCCACTCGGCCCCCAAACATTGAGCGCCCCGTGCCTTCCACCGGTCCACCCACCAATCCAAAGGCTGTCCATATCTCCAACGTGATCAGAGTGAAGATGGCTAACAAAGACCTTGTCAAGGTAATCGTAGGGGATATTGAGACTTCCGATATTTGCCCCGGAACCTGTGCCGATATCGAAAAGGAACTTGTCCCCATTGCCAAGCTCGAGCAGCCAGCAGGTCGCAGCCTGACTGCGTCGTGCTGCCGGCATGCCTGTTCCACAAGAAATTATTCGCATTTCATTCGGGGCGAGTTTTTCGGTTCCCGGGAAATACATGGAGCGTGGGCTCATTGTCCCCGTGGGACTCTTTACGTTTGAGCTGTACTCAGATCCGGCAGCATACGCATTTTTTACAACTCCGTTACCGCTTCTTGTCTGGCCATTATACGGTCCCCAAAGGAAAACGCCCAGTGCAGTGAATGCGAACAGTAATGCACAGATTGATAACTTCGATTTTTTCCCCATTTTTTTGCATCTCCTTTATAACTTGGTCTTTTATTTCAACTATTTACCCTTTTCTGCATTGGCCAATGCTTCAGGGTGCTTCTCGGCAAATCAGCCATTCGGAGGAACCAGCTTTTTCATGACCTGGTCAATGGTAAAACTGGCCGCCTTCTGGCGTGGCGGGAACTCCTTGAACGTCTCCAGGAACTTGCCCACATAGGCCTGTGCCGGCACCAGCAGAAAAGCATGGTCCAGGTACCAGTCCCAGTAGGTATTGGAGGTGATGGACGCTCGCTCATAGGGGTCCGTTCGCAAATTAAAAAGCCACGGTATCCGTGTGTTCACAAGGGGCCTGCTCCAGACCAGCATGGTTCCCGGCTCTTTTTGCTGAGCAAAAACCACCTTCCAGTTTTCAAAACGCATGGCCTGGAGGTCCCCATCATCGGAAAAGTAGAAGAATTCCTCACGGGGACCTTTCTTCTCCCGGCCGGTCAGATAAGGCACGAAATTGTAGCCGTCCAAATGCACCTTAAAGGTCTTGTCGCCCGCTGTGTAGCCTTTCTTCAGTTTTTCCTTGATGTCCGGGTCGCCTGCGACCGCCACCAAGGTGGGCAGCCAGTCCAAATGGGACATGATCTCGTTGGAAATGGTTCCGGGTTTGATTTTGCCGGGCCAGCGGACCATTGCCGGAACCCGGTAGGCGCCTTCCCAGTTGGAGTTCTTTTCATTTCGAAAGGGCGTCATACCGGCGTCCGG
This sequence comes from uncultured Desulfobacteraceae bacterium, assembly GCA_964412835.1. GTDB lineage: Bacteria > Desulfobacterota > DSM-4660 > Desulfatiglandales > Desulfatiglandaceae > NaphS2. The sequence continues at coordinate 3,924 of CAYPQJ010000140.1, forward strand.
CCAAGTGTTCATGTGCGGGCCGTTATCGGTGCCGTACAACACAATGGTGTTGTCGGCCATTCCCAGTTCATCCAGTTTATCGAGCACCGTACCCACGTTCCGGTCATGTTCGATCATGGCGTCATGATATACGCTTTGCCAGCCTCCGGATTGCTCCAGGATCTCCGCGGGGACATGGGTGCGGAAGTGCATGTGCGTGAAATTCACCCATATGAAGATCGGTTTGCCGGCCTTGTGTTGCGCCTCAATGAAAGCGGTCGCCCTTTTGGCGATGTCCCTGTCCACGGTCTCCATGCGCTTTTTGGTGAGAGGTCCGGTATCTTCGATTTTCTGGCCGCCATCCGGCAGGACGAAGCTGTGGATCACGCCCCGAGGGCCGAACTTCTTGCGAAACTCGGGCTTTTTCGGGTAGTCCCGATGTTCCGGCTCCTCTTCGGCGTTCAGGTGGTAAAGGTTCCCGTAAAACTCATCAAAACCGTGGTTGGTGGGGAGCATCGCATCTTTGTCGCCCAGATGATTCTTGCCAAACTGCCCGGTAGCATAGCCAAGCGGTTTCAGAAGCTCCGCAATGGTGGGGTCTTCCTTTTTCATGCCCAGATCCGCACCCGGCATCCCGACCTTGCTGAGGCCGGTACGAAAGACACTCTGCCCCGTGATGAAGGCAGAACGTCCCGCCGTGCAGCTCTGTTCGGCGTAGTAGTCCGTAAAGATCATCCCTTCCTTGGCCACGCGGTCGATGTTGGGCGTTCTGTATCCCATCATGCCCATGGAGTAGGCACTGATGTTGGTTTGCCCGATATCATCCCCCCAGATAATGACAATGTTGGGTTTAGTGGTTTTGTCTTGCTGCGCCGAAATTCCCACAGCAGGCAGGAATAAAAAAAGAAGCACAACAACAAACACCTGTGGAAAGAAATTGAAACGTTTTGTTCGATCCATTTTATGGAGCCTCCTTTGTGTCGTTCCAAATAAAGGGTTCAAAAACAACATATTTATTTAGGAACCGGAAAAGCAAAAAAAAATTTCCTAATTGTTGTTTAGATGTCACCTGAAAAATATGAAAAACACCATAATTACGAACGCAAGCGGAAACGCGATACGACAATAATTATCAATACGCAAAGCCGATCTCTTTTTTTCTGAAGCCACTAGAAAAGTGGTGGAAAGAGATTCAAGGAGCGCCAGAAAAACCAGGATGGTTGATCCGGTGATGAATTTATCGAGGAGGGTGAAATAGGAGATCTTTGGAAGAATGCTGGCCGTTGCGAACTGGAACGCTATCAACGTCAACATGGACGTTGCGGAAAGTCCGATCTGAGGCCCGAAGTGAGCAGGACTGATCCAGAACACCGCCCACGACATGAATACGATCAGGCACAGAGGCAACATCACCTTCCAAATGTAGTAGCCTGTTTGGCGCTGGGCTGAGATTTCAAACTCGTACATTGAATGGTAGCGGCCCAAGGCTTCAGCGAAAGTGCGACCAACGTTCCCTGTGACCCCATTGATAGCCCAGTCAGAGATATTCAACAGTTTTCTTCGGCCGGTCATTTTCTCGTCAACAACCAGTTGCACCTCATTTTCGCCGTATTCCATACTGCTGAGCCAAATACCAAACTCGTGAGAATCAAATGGAAACTCCTTAAGATTGTGGTATGTCGCCAAAGGACCGCTATACCGCTGAAGGTATCGGACCCTGCCATTTGGGCCGATGTCCACCTGATCGGGAGTTCGCTTAAACAGACGTCCTGAGTTGATAAAATCGAGCTGTGGCGACCACACCTTTGAAAGCGGCACCTGGCACCCGGCGAAATCGGAGAGTCTCGGATCTGTCCAGGTCAATCCAACGATAAAATCCCCGGTCAGCGTCTGGTTCACATCATTGACTTCCGACAAGTCAAACATGCGGATGCCCACGGACACCTTGATCGGTGGACCACCTGGATCGGGTCTTTGGTCCGTTCGAAAGTTCGGAAGCGCACAAGCGTCGTTTTGGACCTTCGTATCACTCTGCGCGTGGGAAATTGGAACGAGAGAGAATACGAAAAGGAAAGCGATTACTCCACAGCAATTGAGGGCAAACCGTTTCATCCCTCCTGTTTTCATTGTGGACACCTCCAAAATTCCGAACACCCGGAACCGTCCGTCGCCGGCTCCCGATTTTCCTTATGTTCAACCGGTCTCTGAAACAAAAAGGGGCAGCAGCGATACGGCGTAAAGGGGTAGATTACAGATTTTCCCATCCTTCTTGAAGTTAAGCAGATTTGTGCGCATAAGCCGGGCCGGTTGGAATTGTAAATTATAAGACTTCAAACTCTTGCTTTTTGGATTAATCCCGGCTTTTACCTCCAGCGGACAAATCCGATCTTCGAATTCACAAAGAAAGTCAAGTTCGGCCTTTCCGCCTTTACTTCGCCAGTAGTAGAGGTCCTGCTGGAAATGCGCAACCAGTTGCTGAGCAACATAATTTTCCACAAAAGCACCCTCATACTCATTAAGCGCTTTATACCATCTTTTGAGTTCATCTTCATCCTCCAATGGCATTTTCTCATGGCAGACAAAGCTCCCTGCAAAATGTGTGAATCGGAAGGACTCTGACACCATTTTTTTCATAGTCTCTACTACCTTCATGCACCTGGTAAAATTGGGGTATAGAGGTTCTTTTCATGAAATAAAAAAGCGAAGGATGAATGTTTTTCTCACCGCTTTTACATTCAACCGCAAACATGGGTCTGCCCTCTTTTAAAACAACAAAATCAATTTCGCGTTTGTCCGTATCCCTTAAAAAACGAAGATCCATGTGAAAACCTTCTGTGTCTTCCATGAAATGACAATACTTCAGAAGTTGGGAGGCCACGAAATTTTCAAACCTCGGACCGGAATCCGGGACAATAGACCAGTCCCACAGATAAAGTTTCTGTTCTTTTTTCACAGCCCGTACTTTTGAGGGTCCATAGGGGGGGATGCGATAGCAATAATACATTCGTTCAAATATTTTCAGCCAGCGCTCCACGGTTTCATGGGCTACCTGCAGCAACTCCTTTAAGTTTTTTACTGAAAGGGGGGCACCTACCCGGTTGGGGATCTCTGCCGCCAACAATTCAAGAAGGCTTATCTCTTTGATGTTTTCAAGATCCCGGATATCTTCGTAAATAACCCTCTGGAGTCTCTCTCTTTGCCATCTTCTCCAGAATTTTTCGTCCGCTCTTAAAAAAGGCTCGGGAAAACCTCCGAATTTAAGCAGGCCCTGAACATCACTTACCGAAGGGTTGGCATTAACCTCCTGAAGGGAAAAAGGGTGAAGCCGGTAATAATGATATCTTCCCTGAAGGGAGTCTCCCCCCTTGCTGTAATAGTCCAATCTTGCGGAGCCGGTGATGATAAAAGAAACATCCGATTTTTTTGTATCATAGAGACCTTTGACGAGATTGCGCCATCTTGCGTACTTATGGATTTCGTCTAACACGATAATGTCTTCGTTCGGCGGCAATTCTCCTCTCAGCAACGATGAGTGGGTTAAGATATCATCCCAGTTCAGGTAAGCCGGGTTTTTTTCATCGGGTTCTGGAAGAAATGTTAAAGCAAACGTCGTCTTGCCGACCTGCCTGGGGCCGCCGACAAAGACCATTTTGTTTTTGAGGTCTTCATAAACCGAATCGTTGATGTATCGTTTGTATATTTTTCCCATAGCAACATCACCATAACACGATTTTACTCATGAGTAAAGTAGAGTAAGCATGATTTTAGATCAAAAGGATGAACCAGTTTCAAAATGTTCAATTTTGTTCGAGATGAAGGAAGTCGAAAATTTTAACCACTGGAATGTATTCAATATTTCGAGGATCAACCCATTTTATTAAGAGCGGGTTGGGCTGACGCAGAGATCGGGAAAAAGGGGGCGTTTTGAAAGTTGCCCGGATCTTTATGAACGACGTGGAGACCCTTAATACCCCCCCCCCTCACGACTTTCTGCCAAAGGCCTGTTTCGCCAACTCGCGATTTCTGGGCCTGAAGGTGTTATCCTGCTGTTCCCGTTCAACGACTTTCTGAAGCACTTTGAACATTTTCATTTGTTGGCTTTCATCCTCATAAAAGGTATCCCAGGCACCATAGAAGAGTTCTTGCAGCCTCTCGGGCGACATGTGTTTGGGGTGATAGACGACCCGGTCCGCTGAATAATCATTCCAGTTGAAGGAGAAGATCCGGTTTTGGTTTTTTAGATCCTGAAACGCCTTGGTGTGGGGAAACGGGGTGAGTACCGTGAACTCCGCCAGGTCCAGATCAATCTCCAGCAGAAAATCGACCAGGTTTTTAATATAGTCTTCCGTGTGATGGTCCAACCCCAGAAGGATGGTACCTTCCACCAAAATGCCATGATCATGATATCGCCTGATCCGTTCCCTGATGTAGTCGGAGGTGTCAAAAACCGCCTGATAGACATACCAGGCCCCGGCCCTGGCCGCCAGATCCAGGACTTCAGGTTTATCTTCAATGGGGTGGCTGCACCATTTCTTTTTGAGGGGGATCATCTCCCGGAAAAGATCCTTCTCCCATTGGGTATCCTGGGCCAGAGAGTTATCCACAATGAACAAGCGATTGTTGTCGATGCTCTCCATTTCGGCGATGGCCTTGTCAATGGGACGTGGTCTGAACACCTGCCCTCCCAGATAGGCCACAGCGCAAGGGTAGCAATGGAAGCGACATCCCCTGGAGGCATGAACCAGGTCCACCATCTGGACCCCCCGGTAATTATAAAGCGTCTGATTTAAAATATCGCGCCGGGCGGTTCCTACCATTTCGATGGGAGGACGATCATTGAGATAGTCATAGACAGGCTGCAGATCTCCTTTTGAAAAGTCCGAAAAAACCGTTTCCATGCGCCCTTCTGCTTCCCCCAGGAAAACCGCGTCTCCATGCCGTTGGGTTTCCTCAGCATGCAGCATGGTGGCGATGCCACCGAATATGACCTTAATGCCCCTTTTGCGGTAGGTATCGGCAATCTCCCAGCCCCTTTTCACCTGAATGGTCAGCATCATGGATATGCCCACAAAATCCACCGGATCATCAAAAGAAATCTCTTCCAGGTTTTCGTCAATAAATTCCACCTCCACATGATCCGGTAGGGCGGCGGCAAAAACAACAGGCCCGTGGGGCGGCAGATGAAATTCCGTCTGCTTTTCAAGCTTTGCCCATTTGGGATAGATGAGTTTAAATTTCATAAAAATTCCTGTCAGTCTGTTATCTGTTCCCCACTGATCAGTCGGAGGTTCAGGCGATATTCGGCCGGCTTGTGGGCTGTAAAGTTTATTTTTTCGGGGACAGACCCCGGGCTTAATTCGGCAACAACCTTTCTGATCAATCGCTCATTTGTGTATTTTCGGATCTCAAGCATGTGATCCGGACGAACCATCACATCGACGACCGCATCATTTGAAACCCGGTAGCGGCACACCTCGAATCCATTTTCAGTGATTCCCGCATCAATGGGTTCGCCGTCAGGTTTAAGAAAAATCAACCGGATATCTTCCATTAATCCTTTAGCAAACCCAATGGAATCAAAAGGCGTAATACTTCGGTTGATGGTTAATTTATCGTCTTTTAGGCCATCAAAGAGTACCAGGCCCTCAATGGTCATCATGACCGCATGAATCCGTTCCGGGTGGCTTGACACCTCAATGACCCCGATCAACTGCGCTTCCCGACCGCCGGGAAAACTTGCCTCGATGACATGGGCAAACTGCCATTTGCCATCGGGAAATGCGGTTTCGCAAACCTTAATGGTTTTTGAAGCCAGGGCCGCATCAACAGCGTTTATACGGGGCAGGCCGGCGCAGGCCGTCAAAAGAAACATCCCCAACAGGAGCAGCACTGGATTTTGAACTTTATACCGTGTCATTTTGAGATCCACCGGGGGGTTCTTACGGAATGGATTCAAAAAGGGTGTCCGCCACGCCCTGATTGATATCGACATCTTGAAAGCGGATCTTCGTAAAAGAAGTTTTCCCTTCATATATGGTGACGGTTTCAATCACGCCGGGGCGATCCGAGAGCAGAATTTCAATTTTTTGAATGATTTTTGAAAATGATTTGTTCCTGGGCACCATCACGATTTTGTTATCGCCTTCGAGAGAAGAATGATAATCGGGGTTGTCGGTAAATTCTCCTTTCAACCAGCGGGTGATCTCCTGAAGCACCATTTCCATGGCTTGAAGGCCCGGACCGGCGTCTTCCTTAAAGCCGCTTTCACTACCGACAAAGCGGCGTACCTTCCCATCGTGCATAAGCAGAAGGCTCTGTATGGGGGAAAAATATTCCCACCTCAGTGATCCCGGTGCTTTAAAATAAAATGCCCCTTTGGATATTAATGGTTTTATCAGAATTTCCAGGTGTTTTTCCTGAACAAAACGGGCGCTGATGGTCTGAATATCGATCGCTTTTTCCCGAATCCGATCCCAGTCCCCGCTTCCGGCACAGGGAACCGTTATGAAAAAAAGCACGACACACATGGCCGGCCATATTGACCAGAGGGTCCGCGTTAATCTATTTCTTACCATCTCAAACCATTCCCCCATTGACTGAAACCACCTGGCCGGTCATATAAGACGCATCGTCAGAGCAGAGGAACCGTACCACCGTTGCCACCTCTTCCGGCCGACCCACCCGGGCCATGGGGATCATTCCTTTGATCTGTCCCTTTGGGATGTCTTCGATCATTTCGGTCTGAATCAACCCCGGTGCCACCACATTGACCCGGACACCCAAACGCGCCACTTCAGAGGCGATGGCGCGACTGGCGCCGATCAGCCCGGCCTTAGCCGCAGAATAGTTAGCCTGCCCCCGGTGCCCCACGATGCCGGATACCGACGAAATGCTCACGATACTACCCTGTTTTTGGGCCACCATATTTTCCAGAATAGGACGTGTGACGTTGTAAAAACCCTTGAGATGGGTATTGATAACGCTGTCCCATTCACTTTCGGTCATAAACACAAAAAGTCCATCTGCGGTAATGCCCGCATTGTTGACCAGGACATGAATATGCTCATGCCGATGAATCATGTCTCCGATTGTTTTCCGGGTTTCTTCGGCATTGGCCACATCAAAACGGCTGATCTCACCGTGCCCCCCCTGCCCCATCACCATCCGAAGGGTTTCTTCAGCGGCCTGGCTGTTTGAATGGAAATTGATCACCACATGACAGCCCTCTCTGGCCAGCTCCAGGCAAATGGCACGCCCAATGCCCCGGCTTCCCCCGGTCACCAGCGCCACGGAGCCTTTCGTCATCTTCATGGTCCCGTCCCCCTCTATTCAGTTGTATCGGATTGCACCACCTGCAGGCTAATTTCTGCGAGAATTTGATCCCCCATGCGTGCCGTACCATTTATTTCGCTATAAAGTTCCACCTGAAAGCCTCTTTCTGCCTCTGTGATGATTCGGCTGTTCAGCGGAATAGTACAACGGTGGAAAAGGGCTTGTTTCACCCCTACAATCCATCCGGTGCCACCCTGATTATTTCCTTTTTCCTGATATTCCTTCCATCCAATGCACACACCGGCGGTCTGGGCCACCAGTTCCACCAGGACAATGCAATTGACCACACCCGCTTCAAACAGGGGCCAGTTTTCGGCCACAGTGGATGCCGTAACAGCCTTTCTTTCATCGACATCAATGATTTCGTCAACCAGCTTCATGCGATTCCGGTGGGGAATCAGGCG
>CAYPQJ010000141.1:0-11616 GCA_964412835.1 uncultured Desulfobacteraceae bacterium
CAGAGTCGTTCGGACGCGGCGCAATGACCAATCACTGGATCGACATTCGAAACAGCGACTGCATTCTGGTGATGGGTTCCAACCCGGCGGAGAACCACCCCATTTCCTTTAAGTGGATCACAGCGGCCATGAAAAACGGCGCCGATTTGATCAGTGTGGACCCCAGATTCACCCGTACCTCCGCCAAAGCCAGCTATTACACGGCTCTCCGATCGGGAACGGACATTGCCTTCCTGGGGGGGATGATTAAGTACATTCTGGAAAAAAACAAATACTTCAAAGAATATGTGGCGGCCTATACCAATGCGTCTTTTATTGTGGCCGACACCTATGACTTTAAGGATGGCCTGTTTTCAGGGTTTGACGCCAAAGCCCGAAAGTACGATCAGAAGATGTGGGGATTTGTAAAAGATCCAAAAGGCAACCCCAAAAAGGATCCGACCCTTCAGGATCCCCGGTGCGTACTGCAGCTGTTAAAACAGCACTTCAACCGATATGACCCCCAAACCGTATCCGACATTACCGGAACCCCGAAGGATGAACTGCTCAAAGTCTACGAGATGTACACCGCCACAGGAAAAAAAGACAAAGCCGGCACCATTATGTATGCCATGGGGTGGACCCAGCACACAGTGGGGACCCAAAATATTCGGGCCATGAGCATCATTCAACTCCTGCTGGGGAACATGGGGATTGCCGGCGGGGGCGTCAACGCCTTGCGGGGCGAAAGCAATGTGCAGGGTTCCACCGATCACTGCATCCTGTACCATATCTGGCCGGGATATCTGAAGGCCCCCGAGGCCGGGTTGCAGACCCTGGCCGGGTACAACCGGAAGAATACACCCACCACCAACGATCCCCTGAGTGCCAACTGGTGGGGGAACTATCCCAAATATTCGGTGAGCCTGCTCAAAAGCTATTTCGGGCACAAAGCGACAAAAGCAAACGACTTCGGGTACCACTGGATGCCCAAGCTGGACGATGGCAAGTCCTATTCCTGGCTGGATCTTTTTGACGCCATGTACCGGGGGGATTTTACGGGTTTTTTCGCCTGGGGGCAAAACCCGGCCGCTTCAGGGGCCGATGCCGGGAAGAACCGGGAGGGCCTCGGGAAACTGGACTGGATGGTCAATGTAAATCTTTTTGACAACGAAACCGGATCTTTCTGGAAGGGCCCCGGAATGGATCCCGAAAAGATCAAAACCGAGGTTTTTTTCCTCCCCTGCGCCGTTTCCGTTGAAAAAGAGGGTTCCATCACCAACAGCGGCCGCTGGATGCAGTGGCGGTACAAAGCGGCCAATCCGCCGGGACAGGCATGGCCCGACGGCCGGATTCTCATGAAGTTAGGTGATAAATTAAAAGCGCTTTACAAAAAGGACGGTGTCTTTCCCGAACCCATCCTGAACCTCAAATGGGACTATACCACCCACGGGGAATTTGATTCCCGCAAGATGGCCAAAGAGATCAACGGGTACTTCTTAAAAGACATGACCATCAAGGGAAAACACTTCAAAAAGGGGGAACTGGTTCCCAGTTTTGCCTATCTTCAGGATGACGGCTCCACCAGCAGCGGCAACTGGCTCTACTGCAACTCCTATACCCAAAAAGGGAACATGGCGGCCAGGCGCACAAGGGAGAAAAGCGGCATCGGACTGAATCCCCAGTGGGCCTGGTGCTGGCCCGTAAACCGTCGAATCCTCTACAACCGGGCTTCCGTGGACTTGAACGGAAAACCCTGGGACCCCGAGCACCCGGTGATTTCCTGGGTCCCGAACGGCAAGGAGGGAAAGGGCGGATGGGTCGGCGATGTACCCGACGGCGGATGGCCCCCCATGCGCAATCCGGACGGCACGCCCAACCCCGATACCCGATACCCCTTCATCATGAACTCCGAGGGCCACGCACGGATTTTTGGCCCCGGAAGGGTGGATGGGCCCTTCCCCGAACACTACGAAGCCATCGAGTGCCCCGTGGGGAAAAACCCCTTTTCCCTACAGTTGACCAATCCGGTAGCCGTGACCTATCATACCCCCATGGATATCTACAAGACCTGCGATCCCAGGTACCCCTTTGTGTGCACCACCTTCAGGGTATGCGAACACTGGCAGACCGGGGTCATGACCCGGTGGCAGCCCTGGCTGCTGGAAGCGGAACCACAGCTCTTTGTGGAGATGAGCAGGGAGCTGGCCGGAATGAAGGGAATCAAAAACGGTGAAGTGGTGACGGTTGAGTCGGCCCGCGGAAAACTGGAAGCCGTGGCCGTGGTGACCCTTCGCCTGAGCCCGTTCAAGATCTGCGATCACGTGGTTCACCAGGTGGGACTTCCGTGGCATTATGGGTGGGTATATCCCAAGGATGGCGGCGACTCGGTGAACATTCTGACGCCCTCTTCCGGGGACCCCAATACCCGGATTCCGGAAACCAAAGCCTTTATGGTCAACATCCGGAAAAGCATAAAGGAGGTGGTCTGATGAGCAGCGGAAAAGCGTTCTTTATCGATACGACCCTGTGCACGGCCTGTCGAGGGTGCCAGATTGCCTGCAAGCAATGGAACCAACTGCCGGCCACAAAAACCCACAACTGGGGGAGCATGCAGAACCCGGAAAATCTTTCCTACGACACCTATAAGCTGGTACGTTTTCAAGAGCATAATGGCCCGGATAACAAGCCGGTATGGTATTTTTTTCCGGATCAATGCCGGCACTGCCTGGAACCGTCCTGTAAAGAGGCGGTGGATGGTGAAGTTGCGGGTGGCATTATCATCGACCGCCAAACCGGCGCCGTTCTTTTTACGGACAAATTAAAGAAAACTGATCCCGACAATGTGCTGAACGCCTGCCCGTTTGATGTTCCAAAAGCCCAGAAAAAAACCGGCGCCATGGCCAAATGCACCATGTGCGTGGATCGCGTTCATAACGGTCTGCTGCCGGCTTGCGTAAAGACCTGCCCCACCGGCGCCATGAATTTCGGGGACCGGGACAAGATGGTGGAAATGGCCAAAGGACGTTTAACTGAAGTTAACACCCGTTTCCCCAGGGCCACATTGACGGGATTGGATGACTTGAGGGTTTTCTATCTGCTGTCGGATGTCCCGAAGCGGTACTACACTTACGCAAAAACGGATCTACCGCCCGTTCGCATAGACCGAAAGACAGCCCTTCGAAAGATGGCGCGATCCATCAGGGAATTCACCGGAGATTTGGATATTTACAGCTAATCGGGTCGGAAATCGATGGAAATATCGGGTGTTATTGAGAGCGGCGCTGGTAAAGGCGCCTATTTCACACAAGTGGACTGGGTGGTAAAACAGTGCGAAAACAAGTTGCACATGACACCGTTTCCGGGCACTCTGAATGTTCGGATCAATGATGAAACGGTTCAGCAACTGGCGCATTTTTTACGGGTGGCAGATATTGAACTGGTTCCCGATGATCCCTCTTTTTGTGCGGCGCGCATCAAAAAAGTTACGGCTAACGGTATTGACGCAGCGATTGTGCTCCCCAGCGAAGATGTCAGAATTCACGACAACCGGACCATCGAATTGATCGCCTCTTGCAACCTGAAAAAACGACTGGACCTGGATGATGGCGATGCGGTTACCATCTCCGACTGAAGAACTGTTGCTCTTTTTTGAGCATGAAAGGAACGAATAACGCCATGGAAATATACATGGAAATATTTGAATTTGCTGCATCGGCCGGAGCACTTGAGGGGTATGTCTTTAAAAAAGACCATCTAGCGCCGGGCGAACTTGACGACTGGATTCACAACCTGGTGAAACAATATGAAGGATTCCCGGGTGAAATCAAGGCACATTTTCAGGATTCCCTGGACAGAACCATGGGCCGGGCAGTCCATTCCCTCAGCGCCATACTGGGGTCGGAACATCAACACGTTCTGTCTCTCAAATTCCTTATCACTGGAGACATTCCCGCCTCTTCCCATGATTTTAACCGGGAAAAGGAAGAAAAATCCAGGAAATACGGGTCCTGAACCTGTGGCTGGTACCCGAAGAATTCATTTGACAAAAAACATAAACGATGGTTCACTTGAATTCAAGCGAAGAAGGAAATCAAAGCCCTGTAGCACAATACCCACGGAGGATCCCTGAATGAAAAATCGGGCATTTACAATGGTGATGGCATCATTTACGGCCGATTCTCTGGCCCTCGGGGCCCATTGGGTTTACGATACCAAAGCCCTCGAGACGCATTTGGGAAGGGTGGATACGCTTTTAAAACCGCTGCCCAACAGCTATCATTCCACAAAAGAGATGGGGGATTTCACCCATTACGGAGACCAGATGTTGATGCTGTTGGAATCCGTGGCTGCCCGGAAAGGCTTTTCACTTGAAGATTTCTCAACACGTTGGAAAGCACTGTTTAATAATTATAACGGATATGTGGATCAGGCCACCCAAGGCACACTGGCCGGATATGACTCTGGAAAGGGGCTACAAGACGGCGGCTCCCCTTCCGACGACCTGGCCGGTGCCGCGCGCATCGCCCCGCTGGTCTATACATACTCGGATCACCTGGAAAACCTGCTTGAGGCTGCGCGAGCCCAGACACGAATGACCCACACCAACCCCTTGACCGTGGAAAGTGCCGCTTTCTTTGCGGAGGTGACTTTTCGGGTCCTGGGGGGACTGGCGCCCATTAAAGCCATTAAGGAAACGGCCGGGGAAAACTTTGCGGATGCCGCACTCTTTGGCTGGGTGAAGGCGGGTCTTGAATCGGCCGGGGATGATTCCGTTCAAACCATTGCCCGTTTCGGACAGACCTGTCATACCCCGGAGGCTTTTCCCGGTGTCATTCATCTGATTGCCAAATACGAAAGTAATATGAAAGAGGCCCTGGTCCAGTCGGTCATGGCGGGAGGCGACAGTGCTGCCAGAGGCATGATGGTAGGGATGGTACTGGGGGCCTATTCGGGTGCCGGTGACCTTCCCCGGGAATGGGTATCTGCTTTGAACAGGGAACAGCAGATTGCTCAATTGTTACAGCAACTTCGTTAAACACTACCAACCCTCATGCCCTTTCGGGCGAAACGAAAGATCGAGTTGGGGGATCTGCCCCCAGGTTCTCTATGTTACCCAACTTCCAATTCTTGGAAGAAACGCGACGGTTTCGGATATGGGATTATTTTCAAACAAAACCAGACATCATAAGTATTCTGGCATGGGTGTTTAATTTCAAAGCCTTGAATATAAGGCTTTTTGAGAAAGGAGGGCACCATGAAAAAGGAATTGATGAATTACGAAGCGATCTTGAAAGTGACAAGGGATATTGCTCAGACCCGGGACCCCGAAGAGGTGGCCCTGTTGACAACGGAAAGCGTAAAAAGAGCTTTACAGGCCAAAGGATGTGCACTGCTTCTTTTCAACAGAAAAACCAATGAACTGGAAGTTGCGGCTTCTTTTGGTTTGAGCGAGGAATACCTGAGCAAAGGCCCCCTCAGCTCCATGAAGTCCATTGCCGGGTCTTTAAAGGACGGCCCCGTGGCCATATCCGACGTCACCGATGACCCCCGCATCCAGTATCCGGAAGAAGCGAGGAAAGAGGGGATTTCTTCGATTCTCTCGGTACCCATCATTGTGGGGAAAAACCCCATTGGCGCATTGAGGGTCTATTCTGCGGAGCCCTGGGAGGCGACCCTGGAGGATGTGAATCTGGTCCAGGCCCTGGCGCAAATCTCCGGTATGGGGCTGGAATTGGCCCGGCTGTACAAGGGGCTGAAAAGTAGCATTGAAATCCTGAAAGCAAACCGGGACCCCAAGGACATAAAATCCAAAAAATGGACCCCCTACGAGGGTGTTCCAAAAAGTGTTGAAAAATCCTGATCCATGAGCAAAAGCGTGCTTTAGGCCAGGTCTTTCCGTTTTGGCTTTTTCGGGTCACCGAATGCACATTACCCTTGTTCCCACGCTCTGCGTGGGAACAAGGGCGATTTCCCTTCACCATTCCTTGTTCAATATTCAATATTCGCTTTTAAAAATTGCAAATATTTTCCGCTGAGTTTAGAATACCCTAAATTCTATCAATCATGACGAAAAAGGAGGAATACCCATGCGTAAGGAATGGCTTCTGACCGGATTGTTTCTCGTTACGATCTTTGTTTTCACGCCCACGGCCTGGAGCAAGAGCAACGTGATTAAAATCGGCATTAATGCCCCCTTGACCGGCGACATTCCCAAAGTGGGCGAAGGTTCGAAATTTGCGGCCCGGATGTGGCTGGAAGACCTTAACGCCGCCGGGGGATTGGATGTGGGTGGAAAAAAATATCCCGTGGAACTGGTGATTGAAGACAACGAATCAAAGGCCGAATCAGCGGTCAAAGCCAATACCAAAATGATTACCGAAGATGAGGTTCTGGTGATTGTGGGTCCCCAGGCTTCCGCCCAGGCTGTTCCGGCCGGTGAAGTGGCCAACAACTGGGAGACCCCCATGATCAGTCCCTGGTCCACGAATCCCAGCACCACCAGCGGTCGGCCCTATGTTTTCAGGGGATGTTTTCTGGACCCCTTTCAAGGTCCCGTGGTGGCCAATTTCATCACCGAAGAATTCGGGTTTAAAAAGGCGGCGGTCCTGTACGACGTGGCCAGCGACTACCCCAAAGGACTGGCGGAATACTTCAAAAAGGCATGGGAAAAACTTCATGGGCCCGGTTCGGTGGTGGCTTTTGAGAGCTTCACCACCAGGGATCCGGATTTCAGTTCCCAGCTGACCAAAATCATTCAGTCGGGCGCCCAGGTCCTGTTCACGCCCCAATACTACAATGAGGTGGCCCTGATCGTGCAGCAGGCCCATGAGCTGGGTTGGAATAAACCCATTGTGGGCAGCGACAGCTGGGGTTCCGCTGAAACCGTGAAACTTTGCGGCAAGGATTGCTACGGGCTGTTCTTCAGCAGCCACTATGCCGCGGCCGGCGCCAAGGGGGCCACCAAAGCATTCATTGACCGTTACCAAAAGAAATACGGGTATGTCCCTGACGATGTGGCCGCACTCACATGGGATTCTCTGGGCATTATGCAGGAAGCCATACGCTCCTGCGGGAAAATCACCGGCAACCTTGAAAAGGATCGGAAGTGTGTCAGAGACGCCATTGCGCACATCAAGGAATTCAAGGGCATTACGGGGAACATGACCTTTACGGAAGAAGGAGATCCGATCAAATGCGCCGTTATTGTGCGGATCAGCGATACCGGGGCCTTTGAATTTTATAAATCCGTGTGTCCGTGATGATAGGTTTAAGGTTTTAGGTGTTAGGTTTTCGGTTTTCGGTATAAGGCGGGTTGGGTGAGAATGCCCATGCTCGCCTTTTTTGTGGGAAACAGTTGAATGACCTTTTTTCTACAGAATCTGGTTAACGCCCTTCAGTGGGGTAGCTTTTATGCCCTCATTGCGTTGGGGTATGCCATGGTCTACAGCATTTTGATGCTGTTTAATTTCGCCCATGGCGATATCTTCATGGTGGGCGCCTACATCGGGTTCGGGATGGCGACCTTGCTGGTGGCCCTGGCCGAATTGGGCGCCGTGTCACCGCCGGGGTGGCTGATTCTGGTACTCACCATCATCATCAGTATGTTTTTAACGTCGTTTCTGGGAATGTTGGTGGAGCGGGTGGGATACCGCCCCCTTCGAGAGGCACCGCGCGCCTCCGCGGCCATTACCGGACTGATGATCGGCATCATTCTGGAGACAGGCAACCTTATGCTCCTGGGCGCACAAAGGGTGCGGTTCCCCAGATTGATTGAATCCACCACTTACGACCTGGGTGGCGTTTTTGTCACCAACAAGAAGATCATGATCGTACTGGTCTCCATTTCGCTCATGGTGGCACTTCACCAGTTTGTCAAACGCAGCAAATGGGGCATGGCCATGCGGGCCATGGCCTTTGATTACGCGGTCGTGCCCCTCATGGGGGTTTCCATCAATAAGGTGGCCCAGCTCACCTTCGCCATTGGGTCGGCACTGGCTGCGGCAGCCGGCATTCTGTTCGGCATTGCCTATCCGGTTCTCGATCCTTACATGGGGATTGTCTTTGGCTGGAAGGCCTTCGTGGCAGCCATTCTGGGAGGACGGGGCTCCATCATGGGGGCCGCTTTGGCGGGTTTTTTGTTGGGGTTTATCGAGATTTTCACAGCCATGATTTTCCCGTCCACCCTGCGGGATTTGATCGCCTATTCCATTATCCTGTTGATTCTGGTTTTCAGGCCCCATGGATTTTTCGGCGAGGACTACAGCGCCCGTTTGAGGCTGTAAATAATGATCATGACGTCCATAACAAATAGCGGCTGGTGGGTAAAACTGAAACGGTTCTGTGCTCCGGTTCCTTTACTGGGTTGGCTGCTGGGCGCCCTGGGGGCGGTAATTCTGGAGCATATTGCGGGCGATCCTTTCTCGGAACTGCTGGGGCTGCCCAAAATCCCGGTCCTGTTCGGGGCCCTCGTCATGTTGAAAAAGCCCCTGTTAATCCCGAGTGTTTTGCTCTATGTGCTGGTGATCTACGGCATGCCCCCGGCCCTGGTGGGGAGATTGTTCTCGGGGCTTGCCAACCGGGCAGCGGAAAAGCTGCTTCGCTTCTCAAAACCTTTTTCCGTGCTGATCCATCTGGCCCTGTTGTACGCTATTTTACACACCTGGTCTGATTTAAGCGCCTATCGGCTTCTGACGCTAAAATTCACCCTCATCGCCGTCATGCTGACCTTGAGCCTCAATGTCATTAACGGATATATGGGGGAATTCAGTTGTTCTCATCCCGGATTTATGGCCCTGGGAGCCTATGTGGCCTCCACTTTTACCCTGAGCCTTTTTGTCAATGACAGACTGTTTGGAGAAGCGCTTCTCCCCGCCGGCCTGGGACCCTTTCTGTTTCCGGTGGCCCTGATCCTGGGCGGCCTTGTGGCGGCCCTGGGGGCGCTGGTGGTGGCCATTCCCTCCTTTCGAACCCGCGGCGATTACCTGGCCATTATTTCCCTGGCGTTCATGTTTATCGTCAAAAGCCTTTTTGAAAACCTGGAAATAGTGGGTGGCCCCAGAGGGATGGGGAGCCAGCCCAACTGGGCCAATTTGCCTACGGTATTCGTGTGGACGGTGCTGTGTGTCTGGATTATTAATAACTTTGTTCGGTCCACCATGGGTAAAGCCTTAAATGCCGTGCGGGATGATGAAACCGCAGCCGACGCCATGACCGTGAACACCCGGAAAACCAAGATGGTGGGGTTTTTATTTGCGGCCTTCTGGGCCGGCGTGGCGGGGGGCCTGTTTGCCCACGTGCTTCGCTACATCAATCCCGGCACTTTCGGCATTCAACGGTTGGCCGAAGGGTTGGCCATGGTCTATTTCGGGGGTCTTAATTCGGTCTACGGCTCCATCCTCGGCGCGGTCAGTCTCAGCTTTTTAAGCGAGGCGTTAAGGCCCCTTGAAATACTGAAATGGATCATTATTCCCCTTCTGCTCATCCTGGTGATGATTTTCCGGCCCACGGGGCTCATTGCTTTCAAGGAATTCAATGTGGGAAATCTCATTAAACCTAAAAACACCGCCCCAATTGAGGACTGAAATGCCGCTTCTGCAGGTCAAAAACATGACGCACTATTTCGGGGGACTCCGGGCGGTACACCAGTATCATCTTGAAATTGAACCGGGGCAGATCCGAGCGTTGATCGGACCCAATGGCGCGGGCAAAACCACGGTGTTCAACCTCATTACCGGCATTCATCATCCCAGTAAAGGCCAAATTATCCTGGAAGGGGAAAACATCGTGGGGTTAAGGCCCTATCAGATCGCTTCAAGGGGTCTGGGCCGGACCTTTCAAAACTTGAGGCTGTGGCGCCACATGACTGTTCTGGAGCATGTCAAGATGGCCCGGTATTCGCGGCTGACCTACGGTCTTGCGGGGGCCTTTTTCGGAACCCCGAAGCGAAACCGGGAAGAAGAGGCCATTGAAGCAACGGCCCTTGAGTTACTGGAAATGGTGGGTGCCGGAGGGTTTGCCCATCAAAATGTTCTTCAGCTGCCATACGGCGCCCAACGGCGGGTGGAGATGGCCCGAGCCCTGGCCACGGAACCCAAAGTCCTGTTTCTGGATGAACCCACTGCGGGGATGAACCCGGAAGAATTGCTGCAGATGATGGCAATCATCAGGCTGATCCACAAAAAAATGGGGGTGGCCATTTTCCTCATTGAACACCGTTTGAAAGTGGTCATGGAACTTTGCCACTCTATCCAGACACTGGTGTTCGGCGAAGTGATTGCCGAAGGAAACCCTTCGGAAATTCAGAATAATCCAAAAGTTATTGATGCCTATCTGGGGCAGGATATGGTGGAATAATGTTTCTAGAGATCGAAAAGCTAAGAGTCTCCTATGAAAAAATAAAGGCCCTTCAAGGAATTGATTTCCAGGTGGACCGGGGGGAGATTGTCTGCATGATCGGCGCCAATGGCGCGGGAAAAAGTACCACCCTTCAGGCCATTTCACGGCTGGTCCCGGTGGAACCCGGTTCCAAAATAGCCTTTGATGGGAAGGACCTTCTCAAATATCCCGCAGACCGGGTGGTCAGCGAACTGGGTATTTCCCACGTTCCCGAAGGACGCAGGCTTTTTGGAAATATGACCATTCTGGAAAACCTGAAGCTGGCCACTTTCGCCCGGAAAGACCGGCCGGAAATTCAAAAGGACATGGAACGGGTTTTCGCTATTTTTCCACGGCTGAAAGAGCGGGAAAATCAAAAATCCGGCACCCTGAGCGGCGGGGAACAACAGATGCTGGCCATTGGTCGGGCATTCATGAGTGGTCGGCAGGTGATGCTCTTAGATGAGCCTTCCATGGGTTTGGCGCCCCTTTTGATGCTGGATGTTTTTAAGGCGTTAAGGGCCATCAGCGGTGAAGGGACCACCATTTTGCTGGTGGAACAGAATGCCCGCATGGCCCTCCGGTTCGCTCAGCGGGGTTATGTGCTTGAAAACGGGGTCATTTCCTTGAAAGGGGCTTCAGCGGAGTTGATCGCCAACCCGCTGGTGGAAAAAGCCTATCTGGGAGGATGAGGCCAGCCAAATGAGAACTTCAGGAAACAGCGGCCTTGCTCCTTTTTTTGGGCCGGAAGGAAGGGGACAGTTGAAATTTCACGATCACTGAGATAATCGCGTACGTCGGGCGCGCGTATTGTAGGGAGCATACAATACCCGTAGTAGGAGAGGTATGTCCCCCGACGATTGCCCTGCCTTTATATCCTTGCCCATTACCGGTTCAAGATTGCCTGTCCTACCTGAATAATTCAAAGGCAATAAAATGTCAAATCTGCATCGAAAAAAAACACCGTGAGTGTGGGCCTGCTGCTCGTTTTGTTGAGCTGTCTATGTTCGATTTCTGCCCAAACCCATAGGCGAGTGCCAGATGAGTGTCGATGCTAAATTCCACAGGTGTCAAGACTTGCCCAATCCTTGACACAAGAGACGAATTTGTACATACTCCCCCCATCAATCATAACCTAATAGAAATACAATGATAAAAGACGAAATCTAAAATATGCCGTAGATACGTTCAAGCTGGACCACAGCTCAGGGCTTGACACCCATCCATGAGGAGATGCCTTATGTCCGACACAACTGAAAA
>CAYPQJ010000142.1:0-11591 GCA_964412835.1 uncultured Desulfobacteraceae bacterium
GTCAATCAGCGCGCTTTTTCTATCTAGGTATGTTCTGTAATCACATGCCCAGCTTGTGAGATGCCCCCGGTCAATTTCAATGATTCGGGTGGCCAGTTTTTCCAGAAATACACGGTCGTGACTGACGAAAAGAAGGGCCTTTGGGTATTGAAACAGAAAATTTTCCATCAATTCAATGGAAGGAATATCCATGTGATTGGTGGGTTCATCCAACAACAGCAGATCAGGGCCTTCCGCAATGGTCTTCGCCAGAAGAACTCTTCGCTTCATTCCGGCTGAAAGCGTCCCAAATTCCGCGTCCGGCGAAAGTTTAAGCCGGGTGATGACTTTTTCGATCTGGGCTTGAATTCCCCAGGCATGTTGCGAATCTTCAGAAAGAGTGCTTTTTAGACCGGAGGAAACAATATCAATTATTTTCCCCTGGATCTGTCGAGGAACCTCCTGGGAAAGGGTTCCCATGGCCAGGCCGGGTTTGCGAAATATATCCCCTGAGTCCGGTTTGATCTCGTTGTTGATCAGGTTTATGAGCGTGCTTTTTCCTGTACCGTTTCGGCCCACCAGGCATATGCGCTCACTTTGTTCGATTTGAAGACTGACGTTGTCAAGGATCAAAGGTCCGCCAAAAGCCAGGCTGATGTTCTGAAGGCTCAATATCGCCATGATGTTATCTTATGTTTATTTCCAGGTCTCTTTTATGAAAAAGGTGCAGATGAGCGCCAAAAGTGATGAGATGAACAGCACCAGGAGCAATGTCGAATAACCCTCAAGGGCATAGCTGCCGGCAGCTGTTTTGGGGTACAGGTCCAGTATCCATCCCAGAAAAGGCATGAAAACAGCGCCTCCCAGAAAAGGGAACAGATTGACCGTTCCGACGGAAGTACCGGCGATTTCTACAGGAAACAGTTCCTTGGTGGTGGTGAAGCCGACGACCACGATGGAAGAAGCGGAAACCGAAAGCACAAAAAAAACGGCGTACAATGCCGGCTTGGGCAGCCCGGCAGGGACAAGGTAGAGAAACAGGAGCAGACATGCCAGGATGCCGGTGCAGATCATAAAAGGTTTCTTGCGGCTTTTTAGAACCCTGTCGGAAACAAAGCCCAGCAACGGGCTGCCCACAATCATGCCATAGGCGATCATGCTCAGAACGGCCCCTGTTTCCCCCTGGCTTAATCCGTACACATGCATCAGATAGGGCCCTCCCCAAAGTGCGCCGAATCCAAAAAAAATGCCGCAATCGAAGAAAAACCAGATGGCCACAGGCCAGAAATATTTATTGGAAAGAACCCGTTTTGCCCCTTCCATGAGGCCGATTTCCTCCGGTTTAGCGCTGCTGTCGGTTTCCATGTTTTCAATGGATAGAATAGACGGCCACCCGCGGTCCTGGGGCCGGTCCCTCACCACGAGCCAGACCATAATGACCAGGAAGAGGGTGCAGCAGCCGATGATCACAAATGAGGTGCGCCAGCCCATGCTGGATGTCATGAGCGCCAAAAGCCAGGTGGCGGCCAGCGCGCCCAGACCGCCAACGGCATTGAGGATACCCGCCATGGATGCAAACTCTTTTGCGCGGAACCACTGGCTCAGAATCTTCATGGTGGGAATGAACACCATGGAGACCCCGAACCCAACCAGCACGCGACCCCCGAAAGCGGTATAAATGTCTGGTGCCAGGCCAAAAAGAATGCTTCCCGCAGCGGCCACCAGAAGAAAAACAGTGACGGTTTTTCTAGGCCCGATGGAGTCGGACAAAAGCCCCGCCGGTAGCTGCATGGCAGCATAACAATAGAAATAAATGGAGCCCAGGAGCCCCATGATCCCGGCTGACGTATTGAAATCCCGTACGATGTCGTTTGCCACAACGGAAAGGGAGAGACGGTGAAAATAGACAAACAGGTAAGCCGTCGCCAGTACCCAGAATATCGGCCACCGGTACCGCAGTAGCTTTTGCACCTGTCCATTATCCATTGTTGTTGTCCTTTTTGTCACAAGGGTTGTTTAGAAATCGGTTGAGAAAAGTGTCCCCTGCCGGTTGTCGATTGTCTCTCTCTTTTCATCGGTTTCCAGGGTGGCGGGTATGGCGCTTTTGAGGAAATACTTACGGAACATGCGGTTGAAATCGGTCCATGCGCCTTCCTGCCGGTCCCGTTGTATAAACCGGTTTAAACCGTTGATTTTAGCGTCCAGATCATCCAGCAGATGAAGTGCAAAGGCTTCCTGGAATTTGGGTTCTTTGGGCGAACCAAAATCGTATTGCCCGTGATGGCTGAGGATCAAGTGCCGCAGCCGTATGGCCAGTTCTTTGGGGAAATCTTGAAGTGGCCTCAATTTCTCATCTACCATGGTTACACCTAGAACAAGATGTCCCACCAGCCGGCCTTCATCGGTGTAGTTAATGCTCATATTCCATGAGAACTCTTGGGTTTTTCCCACGTCGTGAAGAAAGGCGCCGGTGACCAACAGGTCTTTGTTTAAAGATGGATAGTGGTCAGATGCCAGGGCTGCCAGACGGCAAACCGACAGCGTGTGCTCCAGAAGTCCTCCCATATAGCCGTGGTGAAAATTCTTGGCCGCAGGCGCATTTTTAAAAAGATCCATAAATTTTCGATCCTTCCAGAATCCGTCAATCAACGCCTTTAAGTGGATATCCTTGACCTGATTCAGAATTGTTCTCAGGGATCGCATCATCTCCTGCGTGTCAAAGGGGGATGTTTCCACGAATATGCCGGGGTCCGGTGTTTCAGACGAAGGCCGCAGTTGAGATACGGTCAACTGAACCTGACCCTGGTAGGTAGCGGTTTGCCCCGCTATTTCGATAACTTCCCCTTCACGAAAAAGAGCCGACAAGGCTTCGGCCTTATTCCAGATTTTTGCCGGCAATTCTCCTGTTTTGTCTGCCAGAGTGAGACTCAAAAAAGGGTTTCCGTTTCGTGTGGTGGACAACTTTTTCTTTTTGACCAGATAGCAACCGGAAACCCTTGATTCAGCTTCTATTTTTTCCACCCAGACATGTCGATGGGGACGACAATCTGTTGATGGTTCAGTCATCAAAGTCTCCTGCCGGTCCCTTGTCTGAATCCAGCGTTGCCGCCCGTTCTTGGATCTTTTCTTGAGTCCACTGACTCGGATCTTCAATGCGTGTGCTCTTTGGACCCAGGTCATAAGACCCTGCCGCCAAAATGGCGCCCAGGGCCAGAGGTGCGGTATCCTGAGCATTAAACACCTGGGTCAGGAGGTTATAAACGAAGTCTTCCACCCCCTGAACCATCCGTTCCCGTATATCCCGGGGCAGGGCCAGCAGTTTGTTTTCAAAGGGCAGGTTGAGTTTCTTGTAGTTTCCGCCTTTAATATCCCGTTCTTCGGCATAACTTGCCATTTCATGCCACATATCGTCGGTCATGCCGGCATCCTGCATTTTTAGAAATTCGCCACTCTCATCCAGTATGGCATTTCCAAAATCATTGACCTTGACGCCCCACGAGATCATTTGCAGTGCCGTTGCCACATTGGCTTTGGTGGTATTCGTTTTCTGAACAATGTTCTTGAGACGTTCCGAGCTATTGCCGGAAGTGCCGTGCTGTGCGCCGGATATATTGTATTTGGCAAGCACCTCATGAATCTGCGCGGTGAGCGGCACCTGGATGCCCTCGTCGCTCTGCTCAATGCCATGGGTGGTGCCGTTGTTGAGTGCGATCCAGTCGGGAAATGCATCATTTGCATTAAGCCCTTGAATGAGAAACAGCGCTTCATCTGCGGTTGAAAGGCCCAGTTTCCCCTTGATTTCGCCAATTTCCGTTTCATAGCCGGCCCATTCGGGCAGGTAGGCATGAAGCGCCAGGTTGGCCAGAAGATTCTCCGGGTCCGGCATGTGGGAGGCATCGATGGCAATGGAGGTGATGCCCGCTTCAAACAGGGTGGGGATTTCAATCTTGGCCGCTTCAACATCTGCCTGGCTTTTGATGCCGTAGTGGTCCGCGTGGATGGCGACGGGAACGGTGATTCCCAGTTCATTCATGACGGCATCGGCTTGCCGGGCGAGATTCCAGTAGTTGACGGGGCAGTAGGCATTACCACCCCCTTCGGATTTGGCAATCTCCAGCATGATAGCAGCGTTGGCCCGTTGAGCAGCCCGCAATGCACCACGAATGACAAAGTGGTTACGACCGTTTGCCGCAATGGTCATGGCTTTGCCCTTCTTCATCATGGCGCGATCAATGACCTTGCCGCTGACAATGAGCGCCATGGAATTGGGAAACAGTTGAACGATGTTGGGGGGACGACCGATTTTCAGCGCATTTTCAAATTCTTTGGACACAGTTCCTTTTTTTAAAGACATACCAAACCTCCTTTTATGTTTGATCCTTCATTTCTTCAACACCTTCGGTTTCCTTGCGTATTTTTTCCTCAAGAGCAGTATTCCCGGAAGCCAGTTTCTTGGCTTTCCGGAAATGGAACATGGCTTTTTGAAATCTACCGGAATTCTTGAAATAGATACCAAAATTATAATGGGCAAGCGCCAACTGGTTTTCCCTTCCATAACACACACCCAGATGATAATAAACGTTGTTCCTAACGGGTTTGAGATAAGAGAGTTTTTTGAATATGCGAAGGGCCTTTTTGGTTTTCCCCTGTTCTTCGTAAAGCGTGCCCATTAAAAAAAGCGATGCCTTGTCCCCGTGATCCAGCTCAAGTGCCGTTTTCAGAACCCCTCTGGCTTTTTTCTGCTGGCCGTCCATTAAATAGGCCTCTCCCAGAGTTCTCAGGATGGGGAGGAATTCCGGCTGTTTTTGCCGGGCCTTTTTGAGGGCGCTGATGGCCTCAGGATATTTGTTTTCCCGTATTGAAACAATCCCCAGCCCCAGTTGCGGTAACCACGCTTCGGGATCTTTTTTCAGGGTATCTTGGAATTGTTTTTCTGCGTCTTCGGGCTCTTTGCAGATGGCCATGACAATGGTCTTAAATGCCGGAAAAAGTGCCTCAAAGTAAAAGGCTTCCTTGTTTAAATTCCCCTGAACGTCATTACTGGAAAGAGATTCAAGATTGCTCATCCTCTCGGGTCCGGTGGGGTGGGTCAACAGGTATGCCGGCGTTTTTCCCGTCCCCCTCCAGCCTCCTTTCTGGATTTTTTCAAGGGCGCTGATCATTGCTTTTGAATCAAAGGTGGACGGCTTGATGTATTTATAGCTCAACTGGTCTGCCTGGCGTTCATCCTCTCGGCTGAAATGATACTGGGCCTGCATCCCGGCGGCCATGGCGCCGGTGATGAGTGCGGCCGCCAATGGCCCGCCAATGAGTATGCCGGCCAGGATTCCCGCCATGGTACCGATCCCGATACTTTTGCTCTGATCGATCCGTTTGGACAGGTGCCGTGCGGCAATATGCCCGATTTCATGGCACACGACCGCCGCCAGTTCATCCACCCGATCCATGGCCTCAATGAGACCGGCATAGAAAAAAATGTGTCCGCCGGGACCGGCAAACGCGTTGAGGGTATCGTCATTGATAATGTAAAATTGAAAAGGAAACGGCTTTGTTTCAAGTGGCGCCAGAAGATAGTGCCCCAGATCATTGAAGTATTTGCAGACAAACGGATCAGAAACCAGTTTATACTGGCTGCTGATCTGAAGAAAAAAGGCCTGGCCCATTTTCCATTCGTCCTCTATGGAAAGGGCATGGGCTTTTGACTTAAAGAAAAGGGGAGACCAGCAGAGAAAGCCGGCGATCAGGAATGAAATGCTTCGCTTGTAACGTAAATGGGCTTTCATATTCACCCCCCATGCCTTACATTTCGAGACGTATCTCCGGGGCTTCGACCCAGAGCCCTTCCAGGTCGTAGAATTCCCTGATGGGCTGATAGAAGATGTGAATGACCACATCACCACAGTCCAGAAGCACCCATTGAGCTTCCTGTTGGCCCTCAATCCCGTATGGTGGCATCCCCCGCTCTTTCAGTGTTTTCTGCAGGTGTCGCGAAATGGCCTGTACCTGTCGGGTAGAATTTCCGCTCGTGATCAAAAAATAGTCCGCAACGGTTGTGAGGTTTTCCACGTGCAGAAGGATGGGATCAACGGCCTTTCTTTCAGAAATGGTTGTAAGGCACAATCTTGCTTTTTCGATGGAGGTCATCACTCAGGTACAATCCTTTCTCAATAATGTAAGCCCTGACCGCTTCAGGAACAAGGAAACGGATTGACTTATCTTCTTTTACCATGTTTCGGATATTTGTCGAGGATATTTCCATGCGGGTCGATGTCAGGAGAAAAATGGACCTGCCGGACGGGGCCACAAAATGATCCCCCTTGCCCATTGTCGAACCCTTGATGTCAAGGTCGGAAAAAAGTGCATCCAGCCCGTGGTTTCGGCAGCCGGCCCGGGAAAGGATCACAAAATGAGCGTAGTCAAAAAGACGTTTGTAATCCCGCCAGGTGTTGATTTCCAGAAAAGCGTCCATGCCCAGAATAAAAAAAAGCTCCGGCTCAGGCCCTAAAACCGTATGAAGTTCTTGAAGGGTTTCGATGGAATAGGAAAACCCGGGCCTGTTTCCCTCCAGGTCCATGGTCTCCAGCAGAGGGGAGCAATCAGTCCCCAGGCGGGCCATGGTCAGCCTGTGGTGGAAGGGTGTTACAGGCGTTTTGGTTTTGTGCGGGGGCAGGGCGGAGGGAATCAGATAGACCTTCTCAAGGGCCAGATGTTGACCGATTTCTTCCGCTGAACGCAGGTGTCCAAAATGGATCGGATCGAAGGTGCCCCCGAGGATGCCCAGTTTCAAGGAAATCTCCTATTTCCTGATTTGTCCCTGCCCGTAAACCACAAATTTGGTAGTGGTCAGTTCCTCCAGACCCATGGGCCCAAAGGCATGGAGTTTGGACGTGTTGATGCCGATTTCCGCACCCAGGCCCAATTGGTTGCCGTCGTTAAAGCGCGTGGATGCATTCACCAGTACCACGGAAGAATCGACCTGGGCCAGGAAGCGCTGTGAACGGTCGTAATCATTGGTGATGATGGCTTCCGTATGTTGCGATCCATAGGTTTCAATATGGTCCAGGGCCTCGTCCATACTGCCGACCACCTTTACCGCCAGTACCAGGTCGAGGAATTCCGCGGGCCAGTCCGATTCAGTCGCCGCCACGGCACCGGGCACCAGGTCAATGGTTTTGGGGCATCCCCTGATTTCAACGCCGGCTTCCTTATATTGTTTTGCCATTTCGGGAAGGAAACCGGGAGCTGCACCTTCATGAACCAACAGGGTTTCCAGCGCATTGCAGACGCCGGGTCTCTGCACTTTTGCGTTAAAACAGATGTCTCTGGCCATTTTGAACGAAGCGGATTGATCCACATAAATGTGGCAAACACCCTTGTAGTGTTTCAGAACCGGAACCCGCGAGTGTTCGGTGACAAAACGGATAAGCCCTTCTCCGCCCCTGGGAATAATGACATCAACATCATCATCCAGGCTGATCAGCGTATTTACAGCCGCCCTTTCAGTGGTGGGGATCACCTGAACCGCTTTTTCGTGGATTCCCGTCTCATGCAACGCTTCCGCGAGCAGTTCACCCAGGATCATGTTGGAATGGATGGCCTCCGAGCCCCCCTTTAGGATGACGGCATTGCCGGCTTTCAGGCACAGGGCCGCTGCATCAACGGTCACATTGGGACGGGATTCAAAGATGAAGCCGATAACGCCCAAAGGAATTCGTACCCTTCCTACCAGCAGGCCGTTGGGGCGTTTCCACATGCCGGGGTACGCTCCCACCGGATCGGGCAGCGCAGCAACTTCCTTGAGTCCGTCGGCCATGGCGCCGATAACCGCTTCGTTCAGGGTCAGGCGATCCAGCATGGCTGCGGAAAGCCCCGCATCTTTAGCTGCCGACAGATCCTTTTGATTTTCGGCTGCAATGGTCTCCCGAGCCTCAACAAGTTTTTCGGCCATTCTCAAAAGGGCATCATCTTTCCGCCCGCTTTCCAGGCTTCTCAATCCCCTTGATGCCGTTTTGGCATCCCTGGCCATGGTCTTGATCATATTTTCAATCGACATGCCTCATCTCCCTCATCCATGTGTGCCGTCAGCACAAGATTGTTTCGATGGATGACCTCGTCATCATGTTTAAACCCCAGAATGGATTCGATTTCAGCGCTTTTTGCCCCCATTATTTTCTGAATATTTCCGGAATGATAACTGACCATGCCCACGGCAACAGGCTCACCGTCTTCATTGATCAGCGATACGGAATTGCCGAGGCTGAATCGGCCTCTCACCCCTTTGATGCCGGAGGGCAGGAGGCTTTTTCCTTTTTCCACAATGGCTCTTTCAGCGCCCCGGTCGATGATGATTTCCCCTCTTGGCGATTTGGTAAAGGCGATCCAGTGTTTTCGGCTGCACAGGGAGACCGGCTCCGGCAAGAAGAGGGTTCCTTCCACATGGCCGGCGAAGAGATGTTTGATAATACCGGGCTTCAGGCCGTTGGCGATGATGGTGGGGACCCCTGCTAATGCCACTTTCTTGGCGGCTCTGATCTTGCTCCCCATACCGCCTGTTCCCAGGAATCCGGGTATGGCGCCGGCAAACTGGGTAATTTTTCGATCTACCTTTTCCACCACGGAAATGAGCCGGGCATTTTCGTGATCTCTCGGGTCTTTATCAAACAGGCCATCGATATCGGTCAAATTAATCAGAAAATCGGATTCGGACAGGTTCGTCACCATGGCGCTGAGGTTATCGTTGTCGCCGAATTTGAGTTCATCCACAACGACCGTGTCGTTTTCGTTGACAATGGGAATAATGTTCCAGGAAAGAAGGGTAAAGATGGTGTTGCGTGCATTTAAATAGCGGCGTCGATGAGTCAGGTCGTCTCGGGTTAACAGGACCTGCCCCACCTGGTGACCGTGTTCTTCAAAAGCATTTTCCCAGGCCCTGATCAGGCTTCCCTGGCCCACGGCAGCCGTGGCCTGCTGCTCGGATACGGAGCGGGGTCTGCGGGTCATTCCCAATTTCCGGATGCCCGCCGCAATGGCCCCGGAAGAGACCAGGACAACCTCTAGCCCTGATTTTTTGAGTGCGCTGATATCCGCGGTCAGATCATCCATGACGGGCATGTTGAGGCCGTCGTCACCGGTCAGGACACCGCTGCCGATTTTAATGACAACCCGTTTAACCGTTTTTAAAAGATTCGTTCTGATATTTGTATTTTGAGGCATTTTTAGAAAGGGTGCCGTTGTCAGGGTGCGGAAAGGGCAACTCGAATTTTATCCTGCACCCTGACAACTGCCCCCTGTCCCCTGTGAATAATTCTCAAAAATGAACTGGGTTAATTCGTCTATTCCCTCGCCGGTCAATGCTGAAATACACATGGATTTTGTGCCGAGTCTGTCAAGGGCTTTTCGCAGTGCTTTAATTTCCTTCCTCTCCGGGTCACTGAGGTCAATTTTATTAATTACCACAAAGTAGGGTTTATGGGCAAGGGCCGTTGAATAGGCCGACATCTCCTTTCTGAGCATTAAAAAATCACTCAGGATGTCGTTTTCCGATGAAAGGGTTGCATCCAGCAGGTGCAAAAGGAATTGCGTCCGTTCGATATGCTTCAAAAAGCGGTGCCCCAGACCGCGACCCAGCCTCGCACCTTCCACAAGTCCGGGAATATCAGCCACTACCAGTGTCTGCGAATCGTCAAAGGTCATGACACCCAGGTTGGGAACCAGCGTGGTGAATGGGTAACTGCCCACCTTGGGGCGGGCCTGGGTGAGTCGGGAGAGAAGGGTCGATTTTCCGGCGTTGGGCAGGCCGA
Source organism: uncultured Desulfobacteraceae bacterium (assembly GCA_964412835.1). GTDB lineage: Bacteria > Desulfobacterota > DSM-4660 > Desulfatiglandales > Desulfatiglandaceae > NaphS2. Next base: position 9,780 of record CAYPQJ010000142.1, read on the forward strand.
CCAACCCCACATCCGCCAGGAGCTTGAGGGTTAATTTGAGTTTCAGTGTTTCTCCGGGGAGGCCGGGCTGTGCAATCCTGGGCGCCCGATTGGTCGATGTGGCGAAATGCTGGTTTCCCCTCCCTCCCTTACCGCCGGGAATGAGAACGATTTCCTGATGGTCAAGGACCAGATCACCCAGAATACGGCCGGATTCATAATCTTCTATGAGGGTGCCGACGGGCGTTTTAAGAATGCAATCCGCTCCGTTGGCGCCGGATTTATTCTTTCCCTTTCCCGGTTCGCCATTTCGAGCGCTCAAATTCCTTTTGGATCTGTAGTCTTCAAGGGTGAAAAGCTTGCGCGTGCTTCTGACGATAACGCTTCCGCCGTTCCCCCCATCACCGCCGTCCGGTCCGCCTCTGGGGATGAACTTCTCTCTTCTGAAGCTGACGCAGCCACTTCCCCCATTTCCGGACCTGGCCGTGATGACGGCTTCATCTAAGAAAAACATTTATTATAACTCTTTGGGGAGGGCAAGTGGCGGTTGAGGTATTTATGCGGCGTAAACGCTGACCTTTTTTCGATCTTTGCCCACGCGCTCAAAGGCGACAATGCCGTCAATCTTGGCAAAAATGGTGTAATCCCTGCCTAAGCCCACATTCTCTCCGGGGTGGATATGGGTCCCTCTTTGCCTGACAATGATACTTCCGGCGTTGACTTTCTGACCGGAATAACGTTTGACGCCCCGCCTCTGGCCGTTACTGTCCCTTCCGTTTCTGGAGCTGCCGCCTGCTTTCTTATGTGACATATCACTTACCCCTTAGTTCTGAATGCCTGATTCAATGCCGCCGATTCTCACAAGCGAATAATGCTGGCGGTGTCCGTTTTTGCGCCGATACCCTTTACGCCGTTTATATTTGTAGACCAGCACTTTTCGATTTTTGCCGTGACCGGTAATGTGGCCGGCTACTTTTGAGTTTTCAAGAAAGGGTTGACCCACTTCAACGGTTTCGCCATCGGAAGTCAGGAGAACATGATCAAACATGACCGCATCACCCACTTCTCCCCGCAGTTTTTCGATCCGGATCTCATCGCCCTCGGCGACCCGATATTGTTTTCCGCCAGTCTTTATGACCGCATACATAGCTTCGTCTCCTTGCTGATTAAAATGAATTGATTACTATAAAGACTCTCTTGATTTGAGTCAAGCAAAAAACGGTTTCCGGTTTGCAGTTGTCGGTTTCCGGTTGGAAAAACTGCAACCTGTGAACCGATAACCGCTTATGTGAACGGTTCCCCTTTTTTGAAATCGGGGAGAAAAGAAGAGCTGACCCGTGAGGGTTCCTTATAAGCTTCCGGGAACTGAACGAACATATGTTTAAATCCCAGTTGTATTGCATGGTCATGGACTTTCTCGAATTCCTGATCCGTAATGGTTCGGTTCAGCTCAGGATCTTCGTGCCGAACAACGGGATGATATTGAGACATGAGACTGATGGGTAAATCGGTGCCGAACTCAATAAGGAGTGTTGTCAATGCGTTAATGGAATTTCCAATAGCCCCCGGCAGGATCAGGTGTCTCACCAGAACCCCCCTGGCAGCAAGTTCATTTCCTGAAACCAGACAATCCAGAAAACCCTTTTGTTTGACCATTTCGGAGATGGCATCTATTGCCTTTCCGGGATAGTCCTCGCACCCGGAAAGCTTTTCGGCCAGTGCCGTATCCGAATATTTGAAGTCCGGCAGGTAGATGTCGGCATACTTTTCCAGACTTTTGAGCACATCCACAGACTGGTATCCTGAAAAGTTGTACAAAATGGGAAGGCCTAG
>CAYPQJ010000143.1:0-11529 GCA_964412835.1 uncultured Desulfobacteraceae bacterium
CCAGACTTTACTACCTCAACGCAGCACTCAATCCGAACTCAACCCTGAAATCTGTCCCCTTTTTCAGTAGACTTGAGCCCGATTTCTGGTTGACAAAAGATTTTCTTAGGACTACTATCCTGGTCTTAAATATATTTTAAGCCTATTATTGTTATCGTTAAATGAAAACACGCATTCCCGTTTCTGTTAGAACCGGTCTGAAAAGACTGGGTGCTGATCTCAAAAATGCACGACTCCGACGCCGTTTAAGGATGGTGACGATTGCTGAACGCGCAGGAATCAGCCGCGAGACACTGGCCAAAATTCAAAAGGGCGATCCCGGGGTTAGCATGGGAAACTATGCCTCGGTGATTTTTGCTCTTGGGTTTAGCACAACGTGGATGAACCTGGCCGATATTGCCAACGACAAAACGGGACAGGCCCTTGACGAAGAACGAATCCCCCGACGTGCGAGAGATACCAGGGTTTAGGACTCGCTCAAAAGAAATCTTTGTACATATTGATCTCAAGGGAAAGCCCTTTTTTGTCGGGCGGTTGTGGGTACACACCGCCAAAGGACGGGAAAGCGCTTCTTTTGAGTATTCATCGGAATGGCGCTCTTCTCCTGTTCGATTTTCCCTTGAGCCGGCACTTGCAGTTGGAGAGGGGAGCTTTCACACAGACAAGGCACTCTTCGGCTCCATGGGCGGTTATCGCCGTTGTATGATCTTGAACCAACCCCCACCTACAAAAAGCCAAGAATCCTCCACACCCGGATTGACCTCTACGATGGAACGGCATCCCTTGATCTGGCATACGAAGTGGCACAGGAGTTTGGTGTTGAGCCGAAAAAGGCGAGACGAATCGCCAGGGAAGTGGGAGTGGCCATCAGGTCCTGGCGCAGGGACGCTGCCCAATGGGGTGCAAGCAAAGAAGAAGTGGAACTTATGCGTTCCGCGTTTGATCATGAAGACTTGCGCAAGGCTCTGAAATGAAATCTTTAAATCAGTGGGCAGTCTGCAAAACCCATGGGCCGGGTTGGGGTTCACAGAGAACAGACCAAAGGAAATCGTGTGCATATCCGCCCGCTCAAGTCAGGCAGAAAGGGGAAAGGTCGTAGCCCAAAAAAACGGATACCGGTTGATTGAATAGTTTTTTGCTTTTTTACCAGCGTTCCCACACAAACAAGATGAGACAGTATCCTAAAACTCCGATTATGAATCTTTTAGCCGCTACTCTGCTTGCCATTTGACACCTCACTTTGTTTTCTCGGGTACCCTTTATTTGCTGCCCTCTTTATTTTCCTCTTTTTAAATGGTTGACTGCACGTCATCCTACTGAAACATTTTTTATGCCAGAAGAAATTGATCCCCATACACGGGTCTGATGGTTACATTTTGACGTTTCCGTGTTATGCTGCTGATGTATTTAGTACACGAATGAAAACTGTCTTTTTCGCCAATCTCTGTGTCAGATAAAAATTTTAATCCTCGAAATACTAAATTCCTGATCTGGCGCAGGTATCCGTTCGAAAGCCCATGGAAGAGGATGGATCAGCGGGAAAAGAGTTGGCGGAAGAAATTTGTCATCAAACAAAAAGGATACAATGTGTTTCCGGGAGAGGTGGAAGAACATATTACCCAAATGGAAAGGGTTGATGTTGTGGAAGTGATCGGCGTGAAACATCAGCTTTTTGACGAAGGAATTTTTGCTTTTGTCCGTCCATTTGCAGACATCAGTCTGACCAGCGAGGCGGTGATGGAACACTGTAAAGCCATCGCTTCTTATAAAAGACCCCAGCATATTGAATTATGGCCTTTTGATCAGGAACTGCCGTTGACCCGAAGCACGAAAGTAGACAAGCTTAAATTAATGGAGCTTGCTGATCCCATTGTAGAAAATTTAAGAAATACGGGAAAGTGGGATGCAATTCATAAAGAGTAAGGGCCGCGGCAAAAAATAAATGCGCCACCTGCCACGTCAAAACGAAAAAGCGCTCGTCATCGGATCCGGCATCGGGGGTCTGAGTATGGCCATCATACTCTCATACTTCGGTTTTGGCGTGACGGTTATTGAAAAAAACCGGCAACCCGGCGGCATGCTCCGAAGTTATGTCCGTCGGGGGATTCACTGCAATGTGGGACTGCATTATCTGGGGGCCCTGGATAAGGGGCAGGTCCTTCGACGTCTGTTTGATTATCTTGGGATTACCGAAAAACTGCCGCTGAAACGAATGGGGGTTGATGGCCCGGTGGATCGTTACTATTTCACCAACGCCGTCGCCGGTCCCCGGCAATTTGATATGCCCGCCGGCCTGGATGCATATGAAGTCCAGTTGAAGAAGACTTTTCCAAAAGAGCAAGGAGCAATAAATGGCTTCATGGCGATGCTCCGCCAAAGTGCCGGAGGGCTTGATCGGCTCGAATTTCTTTTCAAGAATCAGTCCATGGCCGATCTGATCGATCAGACTGAACCGCTGTGGGAAGTGCTGGATCGGCTGGGGTGTTCGCCCGGGCTCAAGGGTGTCTTGAGCGTCCCATCGGTCTGGATCGGAGTGCCGCCACCCCTGTGCCCGCAGTTTTACCATATGATGACCCTGGCAAGTTATCTCTTTTCCGCCTGGCGTCTGGAAAGCAATGGCGCCCATTTGGTGAAGGTGCTGGTTCAACGGTTGACCGACCTGGGGGGAAGCGTTCTTTGCGGGCAGGCCGTTCGCCGCATCAATGTTCGCGGGGGGCATGCCACAGGGCTTACCCTGGAAAACGGAGAGCGGCATAATGCGCCCCTGGTGATCGGCACGGTGCATCCCAACGTTGTGGTAGACCTGCTGGGGCCGGAAAACGTCAAACCTTCCTACCGGCGCAGAATTAAAGGGCTTGTAAATACGGACGGTATGTTTTCGGTCAATGCCGTCGTACCCGCCGATGCTCACAAGCCCCTGCCCTATAATTTGTTTTCCATGAAAGCCAATACCGACGGGGCGGTTCATGATGTGATCTATACACAGCTGCGGCCCAGTGGCCGCCCCGAATCTCTATTGCTCACGCTCATTACCGGTGGGCACGACGAATTATGGCGGCAGTGGGAAAGAACACGCAGCGGGTATCGGGGCGCCGACTATGGGGCTGCCAAAATGGCGCTTGCCCGTGGGCTCATTAAAAAGGTTGAGCCGGTTACCGGCCAATTGAAGGGCCTGGAAGTGATTGATACCTACACGCCGCTGACCATCCGGGACTGGGTCAACAGTCCCAATGGCTCTGCCTACGGCGTCATGCGATCGGACAGACAAATGTTATCGGCGGCCCTGTTGAACCGGACCGCTGTTAAAGGTTTGTACCTGGCCGGTCAAAGTGTTATGGCCCCCGGCATTCTGGGAACAATTCTCGGATCTCTGGTCACTGCAAAATTTATCGTGGGACCGGAGCGTTTCAGCAAAGAGGTTCAATTATGAAGATTAAGTGGCTGGCGATGATGTTAATAGTGTTGTTTTCAGTTGATACGGCAACGGCCGTTGGTCTGCCGGGTAACTCACCGACGGATGTCGGCCACACAAACATCGATGTAATCCTGCTGGTTTCATACATCCTGCTGGCACTGGTTTTTTCATTCCTCTGCAGCGTGGCTGAAGCGGTCCTTTTGAGCATTACACCCTCTTACATCGCTGAACTTCATGGCAGAAAACCCAACGTCGCAGTGTTGCTCAAACGGTTGAAACAGGACAACATCGACCAGTCCCTGGCAGCCATTCTCACATTGAACACCATTGCCCATACGGTGGGGGCCATCGGCTCTGGTGCCAAAGCGACGGTGGTTTTCGGCAGCGCCTGGTTCGGCCTCTTTTCGGCGATCATGACACTGATGATCCTTTTCCTCTCTGAAATCATCCCCAAAACCATCGGCGCCGTCTACTGGCGAAAACTGGCCGGACTCACAGCCCAATTTGTCCGGGGGTTGATCTGGTCTCTCTATCCCCTGATCTGGGTCTCGGAAGCGCTGACCCGTCTCATCGCGCGGGGAAGAAGCCCCCATGTGTTCAGCCGCGAAGAATTCGTCGCCATGGCCGGCATCGGAGAAAGCACGGGAAAAATTGACCCACGTGAATCCCGGATTATCCGGAATTTATTTCGATTTGATTCGCTTACAGCCGGGGATATCATGACGCCACGGACAGTAATTTCGGGGTTTCCGCAGGACATGAGCATCACCGAAGCCCTGGATGCCAACCCATCCCTGACCTTCTCGCGACTGCCGCTCTATGAGGCGAATCTGGACCACATCACCGGATTTATTCTAAAGGACGACTTACTGAACGCCAAGGCGCAGGGTCGCGGCGACGTCAAACTCGTAACATTGAAACGGGAACTCAAAACGGTACCCGGCAACATATCCCTTTCGAACCTGTTCGGATTTCTGCTCGACAAACGCCAGCACATCGCTCTGGTGGTCGATGAGTACGGTGGGACCGAAGGTCTGGTAACCACTGAAGATGTGGTAGAAACCCTGCTGGGCATGGAGATCGTCGACGAGATGGACAAGGTCCAGGACATGCAGGCCCTGGCAAGGCAGCAATGGGCCAAACGGGCCAAAGCGCTTGGATTGGACGTCAATGGCAGCTAAATCGGAGGCAGGGAAACAGCGCAGGCATTTACGAGTCCCGGATTCAGAGATCCAAAATCAGCATTTTTTTGTGAACCCTGAACCGCTGAACCCGAGACGCTTTCTTCAAATTAAGATGGGGAAATTTTAGCCAAAGAGAACTTCGTCCCCGTTACCGATATAGAGTTCACTCTTTGACCCGTAACTCGCCGTTCCTTTCACTATGGGGTATCCGAGCTTGACCATTTTCTCAACAGCGGCCAGACCCGTACAGTGATTACAGGCCACCTTTTTGAAATTATATTTGGCCATACCATCGATCAGGTATTCACGTTCAGGCTTTACCGGTCCAAAAGGCGCAATATGGAGCCCCCCATAAACGCCGTACATCTTATCGCCACCAACAATTTTTTCCTGTGCGAAATCCGCCAGGGTCAAAATGCCCTGATGGCAGCAACCGGTAACACAGACGATACCTTTATCTTTCACATTGAAATATAGCGACTGCTCACCACGCACGCGGATAACAATGGGCAGATCAAAAGCAGCCAGCGCACAGCCGTCATAAAGCTTGTTGACCTCTTTGGGTTTGCATTTAACCAATTCACCACGATGGGTAACACGATTCCTGGTATTGGCTTCAAAATACTCAGTCCCCCTCAGATAAAACATCCCTTCAGGATAAAATGTGCTGGGAATAATAACTTTGATATCAGGATTATACTTAAGCGTTGTTTCCAAACCCCAGTAATGATCCAGGTGCTCATGGCTGATGACGAGGGCATCAATTTCACCGTTTTTAAGCATCTTATCGATGCCTTCCCGCTTGAAAGCCTCATCCATGTATTCCCTGCTCCACCCGGTATCCAGGAGAATTTTGTGATGACGTCCATCCAGGGTTTCCATGTCAATCAGCGTGCAACTGCCTGCGGCATTCTTGGGATCCCAGGGAATGGTCCACTGGTTTGTCTTTCCCCCGCCGGCCGCCTTCATCTGGCCAATCAGCTTCTTGGTATCGAACCACCCCAGTTCTGAAACACATCTGACCCTCACGTTCTTACATTGCCCAATGTCATGCTGCCCGGTTGCAAGCGCCTTTGAGGGCCTGCTCAAAACAGCACTTCCAATTCCCAATACCGCACCGCCGATGGCCACGTTCTTAATAAATTCCCTTCTGTTGATCCCTTTCATGATACCCTCCTTGCTGAAAATATTTAGTGAACTCCCTGCAACATTTTTACCAACCATACACGACCGGCTTCACAACCTCCTTGCTTTACAGGTTTGACTGCTCCCTGATAGGCGCATATGCCAAAGCTCCGATTCAGGGCAGGCCTTTTTTCCCATCAAAAATTTTTTTGCAACCCTACTCCATCGTCGCCAAAAAAGCGTCGAGGGCCGCAATGATGTGCCGTTTGACTGTCTTTTCGACGTCATCGGATGAAACCATTTTTTCCTTGAAAAGATCTGCTATTTCACGATGAACGCTTATAGGATCTCCAAAGTCCTCTTCATAAAATTGATAGGTATTTCGGTGCCACAATGTGCAGATACGCAAATTCAGGATAATATCAATCAAGGTCTGATTCTTTGAAGCAGTAATAAAAACGTCATGAAAGGCAATATGTTGCCTGGAGTATTCACCAAAATCTTTTTTCCGAATGGATAAGTGCATACGGTCGAGGCATTTTTCCATTTCATCAAAATGCCCCTGTGTGCTGTTTTCATAGGCAAGACGAGCTGCAAGCCCTTCTAAATTCGCCCTTAACGGAAAAATCTCTTTAACATCCTTTCTGCTTATTTTTTTTACAAATGCGCCTTTCCAGGGGAGTATCTCAACAAAACCTTCATTTTCCAAAACCCTGAAGGCCTCCCTTAAAGGTGTCCGACTGACATCGAATTCCTGCCTTAATTTATCTTCAAGGAGTTGCTCACCCCCCTTAAGCTTTCCGGTCAGTATGCCATCTTTCAGCACATTGGCAATCTGTTGAACTAATGTGAGAGATTTGAAAACCATTATGATATCTTCTCAAGCAAGAAGAGGCTTGATGAACTCCCCCGGAACAATATTACCGATAAACAGATTATCGACAATATGCTGAACAAGGTGATGTTGTCAAGAAAAAGCATACGCTTCCATTAATCGGATAGGCATAAAAACAACAATGCAATGACGCTACCTGCATGTATGAATATTGGCTCGCTACGAGCCTATAGAGACCGGGAAACGGCTTCGGGCATCTGTCAGCGTCCGAAGGCGGTAAAGAAGGCGCTTACAGATAATAAGGGTGTGGGCAAAGCGTTGTTTAAAGGCCATGGGTTTGGATTGAATGATACCTTGACGCATTTTTTTTATGATTTGTTCAAATTCGTTCTCCTGTTCTTCCAGACGCAGAGAAATACGGTGAAAATCCTTATGAGATCGCGCTTGGGACATCAGAAAAATGATCTCAACCAGTCGGGGAATAAAATCGGATTTCTGTTCTGCCAGCACATGGGCCGTTTCGAGATCCACCATGTCCATGCCGGCGCTCTCCTCCGCCAGAAGGCGCAACTGCTCCAACCAGACTCGAATCGGGGCCGCATCCTCTGCTGCCAGCTCCACCTGGCTCTGGAGGATCCGTAGGGTAGACTGAAGTGCCGTCACATCCAGGGGCACCGGGCTGGAAACGCTGTGGCCATGAAACCGGGCGGCAATCTCTTCGCCGATGGCGACAAGTTTTGTTTCAGCAAATTTGATGTTGTCCGAGAATTTCGCCAGAAGATCTTCACGCCACACCAGGAGGTTGATGGTCCACGTAAACAGAACACCCAGAAAAATACCCACCAGCCTTTCCGTGGGTGGCGCCAGGCTCGTCATGGCCCCCAGATCATGAACCGTGGCCAGGATATAACAGAGCCCTGCCTGGCATCCCAGATAGGCGGCACCCGGACGTCCTCCCCAGATGTAGGCGAAACAGAATACAACCGAAAACAGAGAAATACAGAGCACAAGAGTGGATTCCACCTGAAACCCTAAAAATGCATAGCCTGCGGCAGCCCCTACCAGACACCCAGTAAAGCGCAGTAAACCCTTGTGGGTCGTGCTCATGAGGTCCTGTTGCAGTACGGTGATCACCGCCACAGACATGTTGAGCGCTCCCCCCGGAATTTCGGCCCAGAACCAGAACCAAAAGACACACACAATACCCAAAGCCCCTTTGATGGCATATTTGAGGGAAGGGATGTGAAGGGTTCGAGCACGGCCCAGCAGCTTGAACCGGTAAAGGTCGGAACGTTCCTCATATACCCTCTTTTCCGGAACAGCAGCCACCTCGCTAACGGAGTTTTCCCGGGTTTTAAAGGTCAGATCGTTGACAATGCGCCGCAACAGGAAAATCAGTTCCAGAAAGAACAGAAAATCGAATACCCCATAATCCTCTTTTCGAACGTCAACAAGGATTTTTCCATAATCCGATTCCAGACGCACCAGGACTTGTTGGATATTTTCCGCTGACGGTTCTTCGGTATCCAATGACCATCCTTCAGCCTTGGCCACCAGACTCAGCTTTTCCAAAAGATCTTCCATGACCACCCGATGGATATCCTGGTATGCCCGCTCCGGAACCTTCCGGGATAATTCCTGATAAAAGGCGTGGAAATCCTCAATCCGCCGAGTGAGACGATTGATGAGCGCATCCAGGATATCCGAATCTCCCTTGAGCAGCTTCATTTCGAAAGCGGCATCCTGCAACAGCTTCCTTATTTTGCGCGACCCTCGAATCAATTTGCGGTATGACACTTCCACTTCTTCCAAACGGTAATCACATTCCATATATTGACGCACAATCTCCCGAATCCATTCAAGCGTCATGGAACGATACCGTTCAAAGTCCCGTTTAAGTGTTTCGTGGGCGTAATCGGGAAAAAACGCCACATTTACCACCAGGGAAACCAGCACGCCGATGGTAATGGCGGCGCCCCGGTGGACCGTGATATAGACCGTGATATCCGGTTGGGTCATCCCCACCATGGAGATGAGGACGCCGTTCATGATAAAATAGCTCCAGAAATAACCCATACGAGCTGTAACACCCAGGTAGAACCCCAGAACCGACAGACAGAAAAATGCAAGTGTATACGTCAGGTGCAACTGAAGAAAAAGGCCCGTCATCACCACTGCCAGGAAACAACCGCAGCAGGCGCCGCCGGCCCGCATCCACCCTTTTCGAATGGAGGCGGCCACATTGGGCTGCATCATGACCATGATTGTAATGCCGGCCCAGTAGGCTTCTTTTAAGTCCAGGAAGTAAACGAGCATCACCGACACAACGCAGGCCAGAGCCGTTTTGAGGGCCTGACGGGTCTGCCGGGCGCCCCATGCAAAATCATGAAGGGTGAGGGATAGATCGGTATGAATCAGGGTGAGATGGTCCCGCAGGGTCATGGCGCAACACTTTTTTCCGAACCCAGCAGGATCAGGGTCCGGACATCGGCCCCCATACGGAACTGGATGTCCGGAGGAGGATCTTCAATTTTGATCCGGACCGGAAAACGGTACTGAAGCCTGATCCAATCAATGGTGGGGGATATGTAGGGAAGCGCTCCCTGGGGCCTGTCCGTACGGCTGACGCCGGTGCCGATACTGGTCACCCTCCCCTCGAAAATGCGGGAGGGGTACAGGTCGCATTGTATCCATACCTTTTGACCCGGTTTAATCTTACCCACATGACTTTCCTTGTAGTTGGCTTCCACCCAGATTTCCGTGGTTTCCACAATGCCGAACATGGGCTCTCCCACCACCGCGTAATCCCCGGGCCGGATATACATGTTGTTGACGTAACCGGGGTTGGGAGCGCAGATCCGGCACATGGACAGATCATATTCCGCCAGGGCTACCCGGGCCCGGCTGGCATCAATAACGGTGGCCTGTTCCGCCACGGTCGCCAACCAGTATTTCACATTTTCCTTGGCCTGGGTTAATCGGATGGTCACATTGTCCAGTTCCGTTTCAACATCTTCATAGGCCTGCTTGCTCACCGCGTTTTCCCGAACCAGTTCTTTAAATCGATCCCGTTTCTTCACGGCCAGTTTGAATTCCGCGACAACACTTTCGAGAGTCTCCCGGGCCATTTCATATTTGACTTCCGTGACCTTAAGTTGGGCTTGGTCCTGGGCCAGGGTAGCCTTGTGCACGTCCAACACAAGCCGGTAGGGATACTCCTCCAGTTCAATCATCAACTGTCCCTGCTTGACAAGCGCGTTGTTCTGAACATGAACGGCCTTCACGTGTCCCTTAACCCGGGGACTCACCGCCGCCCAGTTGGCCCGGATGTAGGCGTTTGAGGTATAAACCACGACCTCATGGAAAACGATGGCAACTATGATGCAGACTGAAACAAAGAGAAGAAAAAAGACAAGAAATTTTCGAGGTTTTTTCATTTTTTGGCGGACTGGTAAATATCTACCATTTTCTGACCGCCAACGTAATCCGTGGATTCACAAACGGTGATGCTCTCCATTTTATGGGTGATTTCCTTGATACGATCGCACTGTTTCTTAACTTCCTGAAGGCTTTCCATATGGGGATTTTCCTTCATGGCCTCATTAAGCAGCAGGACCATATGCTGCAACGGCTGATTGATCTCGTGACATGTGGCGCCGGCGATCTCAAGGACCCCTTCCAGCTTTTCACAGCTCAGTTGTTCCTTCTGGGCGCGGACCCGGTCCGTGATGTCACGGGTCGCCGCTATCAGACACTTCTCATTCCCATAATCGATCGCCTCAGCAGACCAGAGCATCTGTCGGATTTCCCCGGATTTCATGCGGAACTCCACCTCTAGGTTGCGAACGACTCCCTTTTCCTTAAGGGTCTCGACCATATCAACTCGCTTTTGGGGATCCGCCCAAATACCCAGTTCAACCGAAGTGCGACCCAGGATTTCCGCCCGGATATAACCGGTGGTTTTCAAAAAGGCCTCGTTCACATCCACGTAAAGGCCTTCCAATGTGGAGATGACGAACCACTCAGGACTCGAACGAAAGGCTTTTTCTAACTTGTCCTCTGAAATGTTGAGCGCTTCGCGCGCATGCACACACTTGGTGTTATCCATGAAATACCCCAGGACGGCTTTTCGTCCCTCATAATGTATGGGTATTACGGTCTCGATAATCCATTTGGCCTCATTCTGTTTTGTTAAAATCCGGTGTTCATAGGGGCTCGAAAGTTGACCCTTCAACATCTTGATGGCATTCTCCCTGACAAATTGCTTATCATCTCTTTTCACAATTTCCAGCGATTTCATACGGACTATTTCAGATTCCGAGAAACCGGATATTCTGCAGAACTCGGGGTTTGCGAAAACAAATTTTCCATCTTGAACGATAAAAATGCCGATGGGTGAGTTCAGAAATATATTGGTAAAAAACTCGGGAGGTCCTTCAAAATCGGCCTGAAATACTTTCTGAATATCAGGATGTTGTTCAATGGCCCGTAAAAATTGGCCGGTACGACGTCCCAGACGCCGGCGAAGTATTTCCGTGATTTTCCACATGATACCATAACCGTTATCATGGTCCGCATCCATGAGCCGGATAAATTTTTTACCAGGAATGGCAATAACCTCAGAGGGTTCTACGCAGACGGCGGTAGCGGTGTAGCTGGAACCGGGAAGAAGGGCCGACCATCCAAGTGAAAACCCCGCCTTCATGGCGCCAAGGGAAACGCTGATACTTTCAGAAGCATCCACTTCCAGAAGCACTTTTCCATCCTTCAGCATGTAAAACAAGTCCGCATCATCACCCTGCTGAAATATAATATCCCGCTCGCCAAAAACGCGCATCTCCAATAACGGGACCATTTTTCCCAACATGGAATCACTCACGTTTTCCAGTAGTAAAATTTTCCTCAAATCATCAAACGCAATCATGTTATGGTCTCCGCATTTTTTAGGTGAAAATAAAAATCAACACGAG
>CAYPQJ010000144.1:0-11513 GCA_964412835.1 uncultured Desulfobacteraceae bacterium
TGATCAGCCGAATCGCCGTATACGGACCCGTATGTACGGTGGTGTGGGAGGGGGGGAGCTGCGAGGCTCCTCCCTATCCCCATATACGAATGTCATCCCATCTAAGGCTTTCTATCTATCTCCAGACGCTGAATATCGATTTGAAAAGGCCCTCCATCTGCCCATCCTGATACAATGATATCTGACCAAATATTACTACTCAGCCTCCACAGGTCATCTGAACGATCCGTTTGCAGCAAAGTCCTGTTGCCAAACGAATCGATTCCAATACAGCCGATTCTCCATCCGTCTCTAGTTAGCCATACCTGAAGTGAGCAAAGGGTTTCATTATCAAGTCGAGCGGGGTGGTTGATGGGGACTTGAGGGATTTGAGAAAAGTATATAGTCCAAGATTTTAAGCCTTGGTGACAACCAGCGTGAAATTGAAACAGCCTGTCATTATTATTTTGATCAGGGCTGGTCCTTAACTTTATACCAAATTTCCAATGCTCAAAAGACCCCTGTCTGCGAGGAATTATTTCGGCTCGAACGGAAACAACATGTCCTTCATCTGCAACCCTCGGAACAACAATTTCCGAGTCATCGGGGGACAACGTAACTTGATCTATAGTTTGTGTCTTTATGTTTTCCGCTTCCAGCAGACCTAGCCGGCCAAATTTCAATAGTCTCAAGGCAGCTTCACTTAAGTTATTTATAAAGGATGCGTGAGTCTGGTCTTCTTTGGGTGATTTCCTATTGAGGAACCTAGTAGAGACAAAGGATGCAAATGAGGGTTGACTCTTAAGATCTAGTGCCTGCAGATGTCTAATTGTTGAAGGCATTGTTGTCGGAGTAATGCCCCCATAAAGGACAGGTACAGCCTTGTTGCTGATTTTGGCCCCAAGAGATAGACCAGCCTCAAAATGAACCCAAAGGTTCAAGGCACTATCGGGGCTAAGCATCAGCAAGCACAGATCCGAAGAGGTTGACTTCTCGAATATTTCTTTCAACCATTCTGTCCCCGGAACCAAATCGGCAGGTCTGCTGCTACAAAAGCAGGTTACGTCCGGAATTGCGGTTTCAATCCAAGATGCCATCTGATTTGCCAAGATACTCTCAACAGAGGAATGACTAATAAAAAGGCGTGGCATTATGCCTCCATATCAATTTGCTTCATAATGGTTCGTCTGTATAACGGGCTGCTCAGGGGCGGCGCGTCTTTTTGTGCCGTCCCTTGGAGCAGCAGGGTTATGTTTGAACTACAATTCAAACAATCCCGGGAGCTGTGGCGGGCTATCGGCAATTGTTAAATTTACAATATCCCTTTTATATTTTCTCAATGAAGCAGGAATAATGTCATCTGCAGCTATGTTGAAGAATTTTATAATATCCTCCCACAATAAGTTTACCAAGTTATTGTAATTTGCGGTTGCACTTTTCGAATTCTCATTGAAGGTTTTAAAGCTGTTATACAAAAACATCACTTTTAGAGTCTGTTCCTCACAAAATAGATCAGGATGCTTTGTAATTGCGCTTGGGTAAACCTGCAATTCAATCCCTTTAAACGATACATGAGGTTGGTTTTTCCTAAAACCGCTAACTGTTGTGATTGCCTTATAAATTCCGAATTCCATTTCTTTTAGAACGGCTTTTTTACAAGCTTTTTTGGACTCCCTGACGGTCAAAGCATGTAATATTAAAGCACCACCGAAACCTGACAAAAGCGAGAGAATTAATTGAAATATAGTGATATCCATAATTTCTCCCATTTTTTATGCGAAAACATAACGCCCGGGGTGGCCGGCGAGTCGACCGGGAACCGGTCACCCCGGGCGTTGATCAGGCGGAGCCTGATCAACCGTTAATTATCAGGCAGATCCACCTGATAGTAAACGATTTACGATATTATCAGGCAAAATTGCCTGTTTACAATATCGAATATCTAGTGTGAAATCTATTCAAAAAATCGACCCCGGCAACACCCTTATCGCCATGAAACTTTTGGACGAAATGTCTGCCGTTATGCGGCGATGCCACTATTCAATTCACACAGAACGGAGCTACCGTTCATGGGTGACGCGGTACGTTCAATTCCATAAAATGAAGTCCCGCGCCGACCTGAAAGACGGCGAAAGAAAAATAGAATCCTTTCTGACCTATCTTGCACGGGAGCGAAACGTTTCCCCATCAACTCAAAACCAGGCAATGAATGCCCTTGTTTTTCTTTACAAACATGTACTTAAGCATCCTCTTGACAAGACGATAAATGCCGAACGTGCACCCAGACGCGTTAAAATTCCGGTCGTCCTCACAAGAGAGGAGAGGGCTGAGAACATCTCGAACGTGTCAAACTGATCCATACTCAGGATCTTAAAAAAGGTTACGGAGAAGTCTATTTGCCAAATGCTCTTGCTCGAAAATATCCTCACGCCGCAAAGGATTGGAAATGATCTATACCCACGTGTTGCAGCAAGGCGGCGAGGGCGTCGCAAGTTCTTTGGATAACCTGCTGTAGGCATGTCCCAGCCAATACTCAGACCTCATGGATTTCCATTTGAAGGCAATTTTAGGGGTTGTTTTTTTCGCACGGCCGGAAATATCTTCTCCTCCGGTGCTGATCGGTTGAACGTGAACTTATCTAAATGGTAAGACCCTGGTGCATGTAACCGGCCGGGATAGCTATAAACTATTGATAACAGATCGTCGTCAAATTGCAAGGAATTTTATGACTCTGACGCATTTCATCTTCTCATGGTTGATGGTCCCGTAAAAAGTGAAATCAGCTTAAACCATTTTCTACAGCATATCATAAGGATCCACGTCCACCATGAATTGTACCCGGTTTGCCCCCGGCATCTGATCAAAAACCCTTTCCGTCTCTTGAAGAAAGTGTTTCAGCAGGGAACCGCTTTCGCACTTGATCAGCAGTTGCCAGCGGAATTTGCGTTTCAGTCTTGCCATGGGCGCCGCAACCGGACCCAGCAGCTGAACTTCCTTTCCCCGGGTGGGCCAGTTTTTCAGCATCTCTCGCAACCGCCGACCCAGTTCACGAACCGTTGCCCCGGTTTTTGCGGGGTCGCTGCCCTGAAGTTTCAGGCAGGCGAGGTTGGAAAAGGGGGGATACCGGAGCTGCTTGCGCAGGTTTTTTTCCTTTTCAAAAAAGAGATTGAAATCGTGCTTCACTGCCGCTTGAATCACATAATGATCCGGATTGAAGGTCTGAATAATTACCTTTCCCTTATGATCCCCCCGCCCCGCCCTTCCGGCCACCTGGCTCAGAAGTTGAAAGGTTCTCTCCCCCGCCCTGAAATCCGGGAATCCCAGCGACAAATCCGCCGCAACCACTCCTACGAGGGTCACACTGGGAAAATCATACCCCTTGGTAATCATCTGTGTGCCCACGAGGATATGGGTTTTTTCACTGGCGAAGTCCTTCAGGATGCCCGCAGCCGTGCCCTTCTTACGGGTGGAATCCGTATCCATGCGGGAGATGCGGGCGTCAGGGAAAAGGGCGTTCAATTCGATTTCCATCTTTTCCGTTCCGAATCCGAAAGGCTTCAGGCTGTGTCCCCCGCAGATATTACACGGTACATTCGGCGGGGACGTAAAACCGCAATAATGGCAAACCAGGCGGTTTAAATTGAGATGAAAGGTCAGTGATACATCACAGTTGGGGCAGCGCAGGGCCCGGCCACATGATCTGCACAGAAAAATTTGATGAAACCCCCTTCGGTTTAAAAACAAAATCGATTGGTTGCCTGCATCCAGGGTTTCCCGAAGGGCTTTCTGAAGTGTGGCGCTGATCATGGGCTCTTTGCCACGTTCATCTTTGGCCTTTCGCATGTCCACAATTTCCATGCCGGGCATCGGCCGCTGTTCCACCCGCTCGGGCATTTTAAGCAGATGATAGCGTGAATCTGTCGCATTTTGAAAGGACTGGACCGACGGCGTTCCGGATCCGAGAACCACCACGGCGCTTTCCAAGCGTGCCCGCACCACGGCCGCGTCCCTCGCACAATAGGGCGGTCCGGCACTTCCCGTCTGCACATAGGCGGTATCGTGCTCCTCATCCACAATGATTAACCCCAGCCGAGGCAGTGGCGCGAATAGGGCTGAGCGGGCACCGATCGCCAAATCCACTTTCCCTGCCGCCATTCGAGACCACTGGTAACGTCGTTCACTTTTGCTCAGCCCGCTGTGGTATAGGGCCACCCGTTCCCCCAGTCGAGCGCTGAAAACCCCCTCCAGATAGCCGGCTAAGAGAATTTCAGGGGCCATGAGAATCGCCTGTCGGCCCGATTGCAACACGTGTTCAACAGCCCTTACATAGACCTCGGTTTTGCCGCTTCCCGTGACGCCGTAAAGCAAAAAAGAGCCAAAAGTTCCCTGGTCCAACTGATCCTTGATCTGTGCGAGGGCCTTAAGCTGATACGGATTCAGGAGGTGTGGTCCGGTGGGCGGCATTGCCCCCGGGTTTTTGAGCGCTGTTGCCGTATGGCGCGCCAAAATGCCTTTTTTGCCGCCTTTCTTCACGCGGCTTTCCACCCGGATACATCCCTTTTCCTGAAGGGGGTAGATCTTCTTCATGGGCCAGGGGAGTTTTTTTCCGCGGTTATTGCCGATCCAGCGCAGTATGCGAATTTCTTCCGAATCAAAAAGCCTTGCCTCAACAAAAGCCTTCCCTTTTTCGGTCAGCATGGCGGATTTAAACGGTTCCCCGGGGAGAGACGCATGGATCGTCATGCCCAGCGGATGCCGGTAATAATCAGCGATCCATTCAAAAAAAGAGACCATCTGCGGGTGAAAGAGGGGTTCCGGGTTCAGGATATCCTCAATTTCCTTCAGGTCGTGAACGGGTGTTTCAAAGATCTCTTCCACCACGTAACCGGTTATTCGACGGCGATTGAAAGGCACCAGGACACGGCTGCCGATATGAACCAGCGATCTGAGGCCTTCCGGAACAGCGTATGAAAAGGGTTCCCTGACGGGTGCTGACACGGCGATGCTTAGGTAGGAAAAAGGTTCAGGAGCGGTGATCTCATTCATCCCGCATCCTTCTGACCTGGTTGATGACGTCCCCTGCCGCCGCTTCAATCTCCGCCAGGGTATTGTGCCTTCCCAGGGTGAATCTCAAGGCCCCCATACCCACCCGGGGAGAAACCCCCATGGCTGACAGCACGTGGGAAAGCGTTACCCCCTGATCGTGACACGCAGCCCCGGTGGACGCCATGACGTTGGGAATTGCTGAAAGTATCCGCCCCCCTTCAAGACCGGGGACTGAAACATTGAGGGTATTGGGCAGTCGATTGGTTTCAGGGCCGTTTAAAGCCAGGTCCTCAATGCCCTCAAAAAGAAGCGACTGTAACTGATTTCTCAAATGGCCGATCTCTTTCTCATCACGGGCGAGCCGCTCCCGGGCCATACGGCATGCAGCGCCAAGACCGACTGTCAAAATGGTATTTTCCGTTCCGGCCCGCCTTCCGTCTTCCTGACCGGCCCCGTGAATGAGCGGTGTCAGGGAAAGACCATCCCGCACATAAAGGGCACCCACACCCTTGGGGCCGTAAAGCTTATGGCCCGCCACACTCAAAAAATCCACCCCCAGTGCCTTGACCCGGACGGAAATTTTCCCCACGGCCTGAGCGGCATCCGTGTGCAGCGGGATGTTATATCCCTTGGCTATTTCGGCAATTTCCCTGACGGGCTGAAGGGCACCGGTTTCGTTGTTGGCGAGCATGATGCTGATCAGCCCGGTATCAGGCAAAATGGCCTTTTGAACCTGATCCGGGTCTATGAGACCTTTCGCATCCACCGGAAGAATGGTCACCCGTGCCCCCAGTTCGCTCAAAAAAAGCGCCGGATTCAGAATTGCCGGGTGTTCGATTGCGGATGTAATCAAATGAAATCGATCAGGATACCTGAAATCGACCAGCCCTTTGAGGACCATATTGTTGGATTCGGTGCCCCCTGATGTGAAAATGATTTCATGGGGTCCACAACCCAAAAGTGCTGCCACATCTTCCCGCGCACGCATAACCCCGTGGCTTGCCCTTACGCCCAACGAGTGGGAACTGGAAGGATTGCCGAAATGTTCCGCCATAAAAGGTGTCATGGCGGAAACGGCTTCCGAAGCAATGGGGGTCGTACCGTTATGATCCAGGTAAATGGATTGTTTTAAAACCGATTCTGCCATGAAAACCACCTTTCAACAAGAAATCAGGCCATCATATCAGCGGTCGAATAAAACACAGAAGGCTTTGATTAATGACGCTTTCTAAGCTTTTTAGAATAAATTTTGCCAATTGACAACATATTACACAAATGATAGATATCATTCCAGGGATTGGCTTCGCCAATACTTAGGAATATCTCGCCAAACTGAACCTAATCGGACATTCGTGTGGAGAAAGAGCAAATATGCAATCCGTAAGAATTCTGGGGACAGGATCTTATGTGCCGCCAAAGGTTCTGTCCAACTTTGATATTCAGAAAATGGGTCTGGAAACCTCCCATGAGTGGATTGTCAAAAGAACCGGCGTCAGCGAGAGAAGAATTGCCGATCCGGATGTGACAACCGCTGATCTCGCCTGTGAAGCAGCACTTAAAGCCTTTGATATGGCCGGCATGACAGCCGGAGAGGTTGACCTCATGATTGTGGCCACCATTACCCCGGATACCTGCTGTCCTTCTGCTGCCAACTGGCTTCAGGCCAAGCTGGATGCACCTCAGGCCGTAACCTTTGATATTACGGCAGCTTGCTCCGGTTTCATTTTTGCCCTCAATGTGGCGGAGCAATACCTGAGGACGGGTGCTGCTCGAACGGTCCTGGTGGTGGCGTCCGAAATCATGACCCGCACCCTGGACTGGACGGACCGGAACTCCTGTATCCTCTGGGGAGACGGGGCCGGTGCCGCCGTGTTGCAGATGGGAGATGCGGGCCCTGAAATTCTTTCCACCCATCTGCACACAGACGGCCACAACGGCCAGGATCTATTGATGCCCGGGGGAGGCTCCAAAACCACGCCCATCTCCCATGAGAGCGTGGATGAAAAGCGCCATGTCCTTCAGTTGATTGAAGCCAACGCCAGTTTCAGGGTGGCGGTGAGGCATTTCGTGGAATCCATCAAGGAAGGGGCCGGGCATAACAATGTAGACGTTCAGGATATTGACTGGTTTATACCCCACCAGGCCAATTTACGCATGTTCCAATCCATGGCCAAGACACTGAATCTTTCAATGGAAAAATTTTATGTGACCCTCAACAAGTACGGCAACATTTCCTCTGCCTCCTGTGCCATCGCTTTTGATGAAGCGGTTCGTGACGGCAGCATCCAGAAGGGTCATCTGGTCTGCCTTCCGGTGTTCGGCGGCGGTCTCACGTGGGGCAGTGCGCTGGTTCGTTGGTAAAGCGTATTCCTTATAATAAAGGAAAGGACATCTATTAAATGATCCTTCAAACATTGGAAAAAGCCGGCATCGGATTTGAGGCCGGGTTTAAAAATTTTAAAACAAACCGCCCGACGCTTCTCATGATCCACGGCGCCGGAGGGGGTGCGCAGGTTTGGCGCAATCAGGTTCATCTGCTGAAATCATCCCTTAACACCCTGGCCATCGATCTACCGGGTCACGGAAAAACCGCTGGAAGCGCCAAAAACACCATTGATGAATATGCACGATGGCTCATGGAAACCCTCGAGGCATTTTCCCCCGAACAGCCCTTCCTCATGGGCCATTCCATGGGCGGCGCCATTGTTCAAGAGGCGGCATTTAAAAACCCCGCTTTAATGAAGGGGGTCATTCTGGCAGCAACCGGCCCCCGCCTGGGTGTGGCGCCGGCTTTTCTGGATGGCCTTTTGAATAATTTTGAAAACATCATTGATACCATCATGGCTTACGCCTATGCACCGGGAGTGGACCAGAGACTTGTTACAGAGGGAGCAGTCCTAATGAGGGAGGCCGGATCAGCGATCGTTCATGGGGATTTCACGGCCTGCAACCGGTTTGATATGCGAGACCGGATCGCACAAATCACCCTTCCCACGCTTATCCTGTGTGGGGAAAAAGACCAATTGACGCCGCCTTCGCTTTCTCTAAAACTGAAAACGGCCATTGAGGGAAGCCGGTGTCATATTATCCCTTCAGCCGGTCACATGGTCATGATTGAAACCCCTGAGGCCTTTAACAAAAGTGTGCTGGGTTTTATCCAGGAGGCTGAGCGCTGACCACGGTCCCCGCCATGAAAAAAGCAAGGTGCAGGCTTCAATCTGGCCAAATAGGGGCGCCATGAATCATGGAAAAGACCTTTCCTAGGGACCGGCTTATTGTTTTCGGGCGATACCCCGTGCCTGGGAATACCAAAACCCGCCTGATCCCCGCCCTGGGGCCGGTCGGCGCCGCCAACCTTCAGCGCCGTTTAACGGAAAAAACCTTTCTCACGGCAACACAATTTGCTGCCCGGCATAAAACCACCATCGAATGCTGTTTTGAAGGGGGCACACCCGAAAAAGTACGTCGCTGGCTGGGGGCCATTCCCATATTATCTTTTCAGCAGGCAGGTGATCTGGGCCGACGAATGCGATCTGCCTTGTTTGATGCCCTGATTGAAGGAAGCAGACGGGTGGTTCTGCTGGGGACGGACATACCGGGGGTAAACGTCGAAATCCTGGCACAAGCCTTTGCTGCACTGCGGGAACACGATATTGTCCTGGGGCCGAGCACGGATGGTGGATATTGGCTCATGGGGCTGAAACGTCCCATTGACCTTTTTCAGCAAATCGACTGGAGCACCCCCATGGTCCTGGATCAGACATTGGCCCTGGCCCGGCGCATGGGTTTAACGGTTCATCTTCTCAAATTTCTGTCGGATGTGGACACCCCTGAAGACTTAAGGAGATGGCGGCCTGATGAGGATATTCCAGAGATTTTTTTGACGGTCGTAATACCGGCCTTTAACGAAGAAGACCATATTCACCGATCCATTCTGGGTGCAACAGACCGGGACGTGGAAGTGGTTGTGGTAGACGGGGGAAGTACCGATGGCACCGTCAGTCAAGCTGAATCCCTCATTCGGGCTCAATCCCTTGGTGCACGCGTTATCCACTCTCCTTTGGGTCGCGCTCGGCAGCAGAATCGCGGGGCCGCTGCGGCTAAAGGTGAAAACTTGCTCTTTCTCCATGCGGACACCCTTTTGCCCGAAGGCTATGTGACCCAGGTTTTTGAAACTCTGATGGCACAAGGGACCGTGCTGGGGGCGTTCCGGTTCAAAACGGATTTTCACCGTCCCCTGATGCGGGTTGTGGAGTGGGTTACAGACCTGCGATCCAGATACCTTCGGCTTCCTTATGGGGACCAGGCGATTTTCATGAAAAAGTCGGTTTTTGAAAGAGTCGGTGGCTTTCCCATGGTTCCCATCGGGGAGGACCTTTTGCTGGTGCGTCATCTGATCAAACACGAAAATGTGCAGGTTCTTTCGGCAACGGGTACAGCCGTCACATCGGGCCGTCGATGGAAAACCCTAGGGCCGCTCAAGACCACATGGGTCAACCAGCTAATGCTGGCGGGCATGGCCATGGGTATTTCCCTTGAAACCCTGTCCCGTCTCTACCGAAGATCTTCTTGACTTAAAAATGACCGCCGGCTTATATATAGCCTTAATGGTTCAGCCTTCTGATCCTACCAGGCAAGTGAATTTTTATGAAAGTCGCCCATTCAAACCGGAAATTTGAAACCCTTTATGAAGTGCTGGGATATACGTTCAGGGACCCTGCGCTGGTCCTTCAGGCATTTCGCCATTCCTCCTATGTGAATGAGCATGTGGGGGTCGGCCTTGAAGACAATGAGCGCCTCGAATTCCTGGGAGATGCCGTGCTCGACCTGGCCGTCAGCCATTTGCTCATGGAAAAAAACGAAGAGGCCAATGAAGGGGAACTCTCCAGGTTCAGGTCCATGGTGGTCGATGAAGCAGGGCTTCATGATGTGGCCACAAGGCTTGAACTGGGCCGCTATCTGCTTCTGGGGAAGGGGGAAGACCAGAGCCTCGGCAGGCAGAAACCTTCTATCCTTGCGGATGTCACCGAAGCCCTTATCGGGGCCATTTATCTGGATGGTGGATTTGACGTCACCAAAAAGGTCATTAAGAAGTTGTTTTCGCCCCTTCTGAAAAAGCTGGAAACAGATGATCTGGTTCAGGATTTTAAGAGTCTGCTACAGGAATTTACCCAGCAGGCCTTCAAAAGTCTTCCAAAATACCGGCTCACGGAAGAAACAGGGCCTGCACACGATAAGGTGTTTTGTATTGCTTTGGCCGTTAATGGCATTGTTCTGGCCGAGGGGGAGGGGAAAAGCAAAAAAGAGGCCGAGCAGTGTGCGGCAAAGGAGGCGTTTTTCAGCCTGAAAGAAGATTGAGACCCCTGATTATCCCCATATTTATTCCCCACGCCGGATGTCCCCACAGGTGCCTTTTCTGCGATCAGGAAAAGATCACCGCCCAACCGCGTCAATTAACAGACCCGCAACAGGTGCGAAAGACGCTGGATGCGGCCATACACGCCAAAGGGTTTGACCCGAGCCGAAACACTGAGCTGGCCTTTTATGGTGGGACATTTACCGGACTTAAAAAAGCCCGCATGGAATCCCTGCTGAAAGCTGCGGCACCTTATGTGCGCGCCGGAGTGGTACAGTCCATCAGGATTTCAACGCGCCCCGATTCGCTGGATGAAGAACGCCTGAGAATTTTGAAGACATATGGCGTTGCCACGGTGGAGCTCGGGGCCCAGTCCATGAGTGACCGTGTTCTGGCGCTTTCTCAAAGGGGACACTGTGCAGAAGACACCATAAGAGCGGTTCGGATGTTGAAAGACCACGGGTTCAAGGTGGGAATCCAGCTCATGCCGGGCCTTCCCGGTGATTCAAGGGAAGAATTTTCCGTTACCATAAAAAAAGTGCTGGCCCTTAAACCCCATATGGCGCGGCTGTACCCCGCCCTGGTGATAAAGGGGACCGGACTCGCCCGGATGCATGGGGAGGGGTCGTATCGGCCATTTTCTCTTGGGGAAGCCGTCAGCGTATGTGTGGAAAGCGTCCTTTTGCTCGAGGGAAATGGGATTCCGGTGATCAGAATCGGCCTTATGAGCTCGCCGTCGCTTCTGGAAAAGGGTCGCATCGTATCAGGGCCCTGGCACCCCGCCTTTGGATTCCTGGTCCGCTCGGCCATTCATCTCAGGGGGATTGCACCCGACCTGCCGGTCCCTGGAGATGCCGAACAGATCAGAATTCACGTGCCCATGCGGGAAATTCCCCTGGTAAGGGGCTACAAAAACAGGGGAATCCGGAAAATTGAACAAATAACAGGGGCAAGGGTCATGGGCGTTGTGCCCGATGACACGGTTCCAATGGGAAGGATTCGTTTGGAGAAGATATGAGTTTTAAATCGGGATTCATCGGCATTATCGGTCCGCCCAACGTGGGGAAATCAACCCTGTTAAACCGCATCATGGGGACGAAACTGGCCATCGTATCCCCTAAACCGCAAAACA
>CAYPQJ010000145.1:0-11370 GCA_964412835.1 uncultured Desulfobacteraceae bacterium
TTTCATGCGCCAATGAAAAAGAATAACCGAAAACCAAAAAGCAAGAAAAGCCCCAGAAAGACGAAAACCACCGTTGCAATTGATGCCACTTCAACGTCGGTGGATGCTGTTGATAAGGGGGCGAAACCGGATGGAAAGCCCGCCAGGGTCGTTCAGAAAACATCGAAAGCCGGCAAATCCGGTGAAAGCGGGGGCGCAAGCAACCTGTTTAAAGCCGTGGGACTTTTTTTGCGGCAAGCCAAGGTGGAATTGAAAAAAGTCAAGTGGCCTACCCGTAAGGAACTGATTGCTTCCACGGTGGTGGTGATTGTTTTGACGTTACTGGTTTCTTTATACCTGGGTTTGGTTGATTTGGGCCTTATTAAAATTCTAAAGCATGTTATTGGTTAGATTCTGTTATAGAATTTTCTTGGGATTCTGCCTTATTTAAGCTGTGCTACAGCGATCAGGGGTTTTTGTGGAATTGAAATGGTACATTGTCCATACCTATTCCGGGTTTGAGGACAGGGTTAAGAAAAGCCTGGAAGAGCGCATTGAATCTTTTGGGCAGAAAGACTTTTTTGGAAGGATACTGGTTCCCACCGAACAAGTTGTTGAGCTGAAGAAAGGCGAGAAGAAGACCACATCCAGGAAATTTTATCCCGGCTACATTTTGGTTGAAATGAACATTACCCAGGATACGTGGCATACGGTTCGGAACACGGCAAAGGTAACGGGGTTTGTGGGCGGGGAAGTCAATCCCACGCCGGTATCGGCCGAAGAAGCCGAACGGGTTATTCATCAGATGGAAGAGGGTGTTAACAAGCCCAAAGCCAGGTATAATTTTGAGGAAGGCGAAGAAGTGCGGGTGGTAGACGGTCCTTTTACCAATTTTCAGGGAACGGTTTCCGAAATAAAGCCCGATAAAGAAAAATTGAGAGTTCTCATTACCATTTTTGGACGGCCGACTCCTGTGGAACTTGATTTCATTCAAGTCACCACTATTTGATTAAAATAGTCAATGCCTTCAAACTGTAATTAAAGCAAGGGATTAAACATGGCAAAAAAAATTATTGGATCCGTTAAATTGCAGGTAAAGGGCGGACAGGCAAATCCTTCACCGCCCATCGGACCTGCATTGGGTCAACATGGCGTCAATATCGCTGAATTCTGTAAAGCGTTCAACGCAAGAACTCAAGATCAGATGGGGACGGTCATTCCGGTCATTATTACCATCTATGCGGACAGGTCTTTCTCGTTTATTACGAAGACGCCTCCTGCTTCTGTTCTATTGAAGCAGGCCGCAAAAATTGCGAAAGGCTCTTCAGAGCCCAATCGAGATAAAGTGGGATCCGTAACGCGCAAACAGATCGAAGAGATTGCGAAGATCAAGTTGGAAGACTTAAATGCCATTGACATAAACGGCGCAGCAAGGATTATCGAGGGTACCGCGAGGAGTATGGGCATCACGGTGTCCTAAAATCCGTAATACGACGAAGGGAATAAAGAGATGGCCGGAAAGGGCAAAAAATACAGGGAAAGTGTTCAGAGGGTTGACAAACTGAAGCGATATACGTTTGAGGAGGCGATTCAACTTACCATTGATTGTGCTTTTGCCAAATTCAATGAGAGCTTGGATTTAGCTGTTAAGCTGGGTGTTGATCCAAGACATGCCGACCAGATGGTCAGAGGCACGGTGGCGCTTCCCAATGGTGTTGGAAAAGAAGTTCGTGTGGTTGTTTTTGCCAAAGGGGAAAAGGAAAAAGAGGCCATGGATGCCGGTGCCGATTACGCGGGGTCGGATGACCTTCTGGAAAAGGTTCAAGGTGGTTGGCTTGATTTTGACAAAACCATTGCCACCCCTGATATGATGGGCGCTGTCGGGAAACTGGGTCGTGTTTTGGGGCCCAGGGGATTGATGCCGAACGCCAAGCTGGGAACGGTGACCTTTGATGTGGCCAGGGCTGTAACGGAGATTAAGGCAGGAAAAATAGACTTCAAGGTGGATAAAACGGGTATTGTTCATGCCGCAGTGGGTAAAATGGAGTTCGGTTTGGAAAAGCTCATGGAAAATGTTGCCTCTTTCATGGATACGATTCAGAAACTCAAACCGCCTGCCAGTAAAGGGACTTATTACAGAAGTATTGCGATTTCTTCAACCATGGGGCCTGGGGTTAAGGTCGATCCCGTTTATGTAAAAGATTTATTGAGCCGATAGACACAGTTATATTACTTGTCCACTATCATTTCGCATCCCGGAGTTCGATGCTACGGCCGTTCAGATGCGCTTCATCAATCGGTTGGTTGCATTTGTTTAGCGGGGCGACATTCCCTCTATGAAGGTTTAGATTTCAAGAAAAGCAAAATTGTGTTTTTTAAAAGCAAAACAGTGGATGGTCTTTGCCTTTAATAAAGATCGTCCACTTTTGTGTTTGAAGAATGCTTCACAATAGGTAAGAGCATTCAAAATTTTTGTGTAGTGCGCTCGAAATTTTTAAGAGCGTTTTTGGTCAAAGACAGTAGGCGCCGTCACGCCCCATGACATTTTGTCGTAAGGGTGAAGCGGCTTAAAATCAAGCCTGCCGAGACTGGATGAAAGTGGTGTTAAGGGTGTACACCTTTTGTCTTTGACAATATTATTGTCCATAAAAGAGAGGAGGTGAATATGAATAGACAAGATAAAAAAGAGTTGGTTGATAACCTTCACGAACGTCTTAAAAAGGCCGAAGGGTCTTACCTGGTGGATTACCAGGGACTCGAAGTTGAGTCCATGAACCGATTGAGGCGTGATCTCAGGCAAGCGAATGCTGAGTTCGAAGTTGTGAAAAACAGACTCCTGAAACTGGCGAGCAAAGATACCGATACCGAGCAGATTCTGGATCTCATGCAGGGGCCTACGGCCATAGCTTTGACCTATGATGATGTGGTGGGTCCTGCAAAAGCATTGGTTGATTTTGCCAAGGAATTCAAAAATCTTGAAATAAAGGGTGCCCAGATATCCGGTAAGCAGGTCGATGTTTCCGGTGTCAATAAACTGGCGGTCTTGCCCGGACGAGATGTGTTGTTGGCCCAGACCTTGTCCGTCATGCAGGCTGTTCCCACGTCTTTTGTTCGTTTGTTAAATGGGGTAACGGGCCAATTCATGAATGTTTTAAAGGCTATTGAAGAAAAGAAAAGCGAATTGCAATAATTTTTTTTGGAAGTTGGAGGTTTTAGCAATATGGCGACTGATATCAGTAAAGAAGATGTTGTAGAATTTATATCCAACATGACCGTTTTGGAGCTCTCCGAGTTCGTAAAGGAGCTTGAAGAAAAATTCGGTGTCAGCGCTGCGGCACCCATGGCTGTGGCGGCGGCGGCCCCGGGGGCACCGGCGGAAGAGGAGGCTGAACAAACGGAATTCGATGTTGTTCTGACCGCTGTGGGAGACAAAAAGATCCAGGTCATTAAGGTTGTCCGTTCCATTACCGGTCTGGGACTCAAAGAGGCAAAAGGCGTTGTGGATGGCGCGCCGGGTCCTGTCAAGGAAGGTGTTCCCAAAGACGAGGCTGAAGGGATTAAGACCCAGTTGGAAGAAGCTGGCGCAACCGCTGAGATTAAATAGTGTCTGAACGAAAACTAGGATTTTTTGTCAAGATCAAGGAAGATCAAAATTTTAACCGCAGGAATACATTTAGTATTTCGAGGATTAACCAATTTTATTAAGAACGGGTTATCTGACGCAGAGATTGGCGAAAAAGACAGTTTTCGTTTGGGGAGAGGCGCCATTCGTCCCCATAAATCGGGGTTCCAACTGAGATGAACGGTTTGGTTGTCGGAATTGTTTGAAAACATACAAGGCCAAAGAGCCGGTTTCAAAATGTTCAATTTTTTTCGATATCAAGGAAGGGGCAAGTTTTAATCATGGGAATATATTGAATATTTCGCGGACTAAAATTTGATCCTGACGCAGAGATCGGGCAAAAGGGGGCGTTTTGAAATTGGCTCCAAAGAATGACCATAAGGAGATACCATGTTTAAAAATGATGGTGTCAGAAGACGGGCAAGAAAAAGTTTCGGGAAGATCAGCAAAGTTATTGAAACGCCCAATCTCATTGCCATGCAGCGACGGTCCTATGAGCGTTATTTACAGAAGGACATTCCGCCCCAGGAGCGTGAAGACGTGGGGCTTCAGGCGGCTTATATGGGTGTTTTTCCCATTCATGATTTTGCAGGGACTTCGTCCCTTGAGTTCGTCAAGTACGCTTTTGAAGGTGCCAAGTACAGTGAAGAAGACTGCCTCAGCAAAGGCATGACATATGAGGCATCCCTAAGGCTTACGGTCCGATTGGTTGTTTTTGATACCGATACCGTGAGCGAAACGAAAAGCATTCGGGACATCAAAGAACAAGAGATTTATTTCGGCACTCTCCCCATCATGACCGACCGCGGCACATTTATTATTAACGGGACAGAGCGCGCCGTGGTGAGCCAGCTTCATCGCTCACCCGGCGCATTTTTTGACCATGACAAGGGAAAAACCCATGCCAGCGGAAAGCTGCTTTATTCGGCCAGAATTATTCCGCTGAGGGGCTCCTGGCTTGATTTTGAGTTCGATCCGAAGGACTTTTTGTATGTCCGAATTGACAGGAGAAGAAAATTCCCGGTTACCATCCTTTTAAAAGCCCTTGGCTATACGGCTAAAGACCTCCTTTATCACTTCTATGACACTGAAATGATTGAAATTGGAGAGACAGGGGGCTGGCGGGAAGCAATTCCTGAAATCCTTGCTCAGAGTCGGGTCGTAAAAGACATCATTGACGGGGACGAAAAAGTCATCGCCAAAAAAGGCGCTAAAATTACAAAGCGTTTGATCAAGACCCTGGGAGTGAATGAAACCACAAAACCCAGGATGTCCATGGTGAAACAGGTGCCGCTTGAAATCGAGAAGGGTGCTGAATTGCGGGTGGTTGAGGACATCCCGGATCCGGAGACCGGCGACATTCTCGTGGCTGCCGAAAGCATGCTTTCAACGGATGGGTGTGCTCTGCTGGATGAAAAAGGGATTTCCCAGGTCAAATATATAGATCAGAAGCGGGTCCGAATTCCCGTTGAACTGGAAGATATTGAGGGTCGGGTGATTTGTGAAGATCTCATAGATCCTGAAACCGGCGAAGTTCTTCTGGAAGGCAACAACCCACTGACCATCGAAAAAATTAAGTCGATTCTGGAAAGAGGGATAACGGATATCGAATGTCTTGTCCTGGACGGGCACGGTATCAGTCGGAGTATTCGAGAGACATTGATAGCGGACCGAATCAATACGCCGGAAGAGGCAATCCTTGATATTTACCGAAAAATGAGACCGAGCAGCCCCCCGACCCCGGAAGTGGCTGAAACTTTTTTTAATAATCTATTTTTTAACCTGGATACCTATGATCTTTCACGTGTGGGCAGGCTTAAGCTCAATTATCGTCTGGATACGGAAGATGTTTCTCTGGAACAGCGAACCCTCAGAAAGGAAGATATCTTTGGTACCGTAGAGGAACTCATCAGGTTGAAAAGTGCGGAAGCCATGGTAGATGATATTGATAATCTCGGGAATCGGCGTGTGCGGGCTGTGGGCGAACTCCTCGAGAATCAATACCGCGTCGGTCTTGTGAGGATGGAAAGGGCCATCAAAGAGAGGATGAGCCTTCAAGAGGTGGAGACGTTGATGCCTCACGATCTCATCAACTCCAAGCCTGTTTCTGCTGTGGTGAAAGAATTTTTCGGGACCAGCCAACTGTCCCAGTTTATGGATCAGACCAACCCCTTGAGCGAGGTGACCCATAAGCGTAGACTGAGTGCCCTGGGACCCGGGGGATTGACGCGGGAAAGAGCCGGCTTTGAGGTTCGCGATGTGCACCCGACACACTATGGGAGAATTTGCCCCATTGAGACCCCTGAAGGGCCGAACATCGGGCTGATTGTTTCTTTGAGTACTTACGCACAGGTAAATGAATTCGGCTTTATCGAGACGCCCTACAGGCGTGTTTCGGATAACAAGGCCACTGAACACTTGGAATATTTATCGGCCCTTGATGAAAAAGATTACCCCATCGCCCAGGCAAATGCGCCGCTGGATGACGAAGGGGGTTTTATTCGCGATGAGGCGGCGGTGCGGATTGAGGGAGAAGCGTTCAAGGTGCCTGTGGAGGATGTAAGGTACATGGATGTATCACCGGATCAGTTGGTGAGCATCTCCGCCTCTTTGATCCCTTTTCTGGAGCATGATGATGCCAACAGGGCGTTGATGGGTTCCAACATGCAGCGTCAGGCGGTACCGCTTTTAAAAGCCAAGGCCCCACTGGTGGGAACCGGGGTGGAAAAAGTGGTGGCAAGAGACTCCGGTATTTCGGTGATTGCCAAGAGAGACGGGGTTATCGAACATGTGGATGCGTCTCGAATCGTCATTCGATTTACCGACACCGGTGAAAACGACGATTCAGAGGTGGAAATCTGCAAACTCACAAAGTTCAGACGTTCCAACCAGAACAGCTGCTATAATCAGAAACCCATTGTGAAAAAGGGTGAATTCGTTAAAAAAGGACAGATTATTGCGGACGGGCCTGCCATGGAACAGGGGGAGCTTGCCCTGGGCCGAAACGTGATGGTGGCCTTCATGAGCTGGGGGGGGTATAATTTTGAGGACTCTATCTTAATCAGCGAACGGGTTGTAAAAGAAGACGTTTACACCTCGATCCATATAGACGAATTTGAAATTCTGTCCCGCGATACCAAACTGGGGAAAGAAGAGATTACTCGGGATATTCCCAATGTGGGCGAAGATGCATTGAAAAACCTGGATGAGAGCGGGATCGTAAAAATCGGTGCGGAAATTAGTCCGGGCGACATTCTTGTGGGCAAAATTACGCCGAAGGGCGAAACGCAGCTTTCCCCTGAAGAAAAACTTTTGAGGGCTATATTCGGTGATAAAGCAGGCGATGTAAAAGACAGTTCCATGCGCGTTCCTCCCGGTGTGCACGGCACCGTTATTGATGCCAAGGTGTTTTCACGGGGCGGCGTTGAAAAGGATGCTCGGGCCCTTGCCATTGAAGCCGAAGAAACCCATCGCATGAGAAAGGATCTTCAGGACGAGATCGAGGTTGTGGAACGAAGCGCCAGAGAAAAGTTGCTGGAAATTCTGGAGGGGAAAGCGCTTAAAGCAGATCTCTGTGACAAAAAGAGCGGGGTGGTTTTGCTGAAAAAAACCGCAATGATGACGCGGCAAGATGTTGAATCCCTACCCATTGAAGCGCTCGCATGGGCGGATGTGAAGGTGCCAATGGATGAAATTGAAAAGGCGGAGGCAATCGTTTTAAAGTGTACCGCCAAAGTCGAGCGTTTGACCACAGTCTGCGAGAACAAAATAGAAAATTTTGACCTGGGAGATGAACTGGCGCCTGGGGTGGTTAAAATGGTGAAAGTGTATGTGGCGGTAAAACGGAAGCTGTCCGTCGGGGATAAAATGGCCGGCCGCCATGGCAATAAGGGTGTTTTGTCTCGAATTCTGCCCATTGAGGACATGCCCTATTTTGCGGATGGAACCCCCGTGGACATTGTTCTAAATCCTTTAGGTGTTCCCTCACGGATGAATGTGGGCCAGGTGCTTGAAACCCATTTGGGGTGGGCTTCCCATGGTATGGGCATGAAAGTTCGGGAGCTGTTTGGAAAGATCAATAACACCAAACTTCTCAGGGACAAGTTCAAGAAATGGTTCTCCAAAGATGAATACCAGTCTTATTTTGCGAATTTGTCGGATGAGGAACTGCTCAAGGAATCATCGTTAATGCTGGATGGCGTACCGTTGGCAACACCGGTCTTTGACGGTGCTTCAGAAGAGGAGATCAAATCCTTTCTGGAAGAGGCCGGGTTATCGGCCACCGGTCAGGCGACACTTTATGACGGGCGTACCGGGGAGCCTTTTGATCAGGATGTCACTGTTGGTATTATGTACATTCTGAAATTGCATCATCTGGTGGATGATAAGCTCCATGCCCGTTCCATAGGACCGTATTCCCTGGTGACCCAGCAACCTCTGGGTGGAAAGGCGCAATTCGGGGGACAACGGTTGGGGGAGATGGAAGTGTGGGCCATGGAAGCCTACGGAGCGGCCTATACGCTCCAGGAGTTTCTAACCGTAAAATCAGATGATGTGGCGGGACGGACCCGCATGTACGAAAGAATTGTTAAGGGAAATAATGCACTTGAACCCGGGCTGCCCGAGTCGTTTAAGGTTCTGATGAAGGAACTGCAAAGCTTAGGTCTTGAAATGGAACTTTTTGAGGACAGCTGATCAGCGTTGTGGCGCTAATTGGTGAAAGGGGAGTAGGCATTGGAAGAATTATACAACTTTTTTACAAAGCCGAAAGATCCATCCAGTTTTAATTCCGTCAGGATATCTCTGGCATCAAAGGAGAAAATACTCGAATGGTCCTTTGGAGAAGTGAAAAAGCCGGAGACCATTAATTACAGAACGTTCAAACCGGAGCGCGATGGACTTTTCTGTTCCAAGATTTTTGGTCCCATAAAGGATTTTGAATGTAACTGCGGAAAATACAAGCGAATGAAGCACCGGGGTATTGTCTGCGAAAAATGTGGTGTCGAAGTCATTCAAAGCAAAGTCCGCAGGGAAAGGATGGGGCATATCACCTTGGCTGCGCCGGTGGCCCATATCTGGTTTTTGAAAGCCCTTCCCTCAAAAGTCGGCAACCTTCTGGATATGACGCTGAAGGAGTTGGAACGGGTCCTTTACTTTGAAGGACACATTGTGGTGGATCCGAAAGATACGCCCTTGACAAAGGGAGAAGTACTCTCCGATGAACAGTTGCAGCAGGCCCGTGAAGACTTCGGCAATCGGTTTGTGGCCGGCATCGGCGCCGAAGCCATCCAGACCATGCTGAAGGATTTGAATGTTGAGGAGTTGTCGCAGAGCCTCAGGGTGGAGATGGCCAGTACCAAGTCAGAGGCGAAAAGAAAGAAACTGACCAAACGCCTGAAAGTCATCAACGCTTTCAGGGATTCAAAAAACAAACCCGAAATGACCATTTTGAACGTGGTTCCCGTGCTGCCACCGGATTTGCGACCCCTGGTACCCCTGGATGGGGGGCGCTTTGCCACTTCTGATTTGAATGATTTATACCGGCGGGTGATCAATCGTAATAACCGGTTGAAAAGACTCCTGGAACTCAATGCCCCCGATATCATTGTCCGAAATGAAAAGCGCATGCTGCAAGAGGCGGTGGATGTTCTGTTTGATAACGGCAGACGGGGAAAAGTGGTTACCGGTGCCAATAAACGGCCATTCAAGTCTCTGAGCGATATGTTGAAGGGGAAGCAGGGTCGATTCAGGCAGAACCTCCTCGGGAAACGTGTGGATTATTCAGGACGTTCCGTGATTGTGGTGGGGCCGGATTTGCGTCTGCATCAATGTGGACTTCCCAAAAAAATGGCCCTTGAGCTCTTTAAGCCCTTTATCTACAACAAGCTGGACGAGAAAGGGCACGTGACCACCATCAAGAGCGCCAAAAAGATGGTTGAACGGGAAACACCCGAGGTTTGGGATTCCCTGGACGAAGTGGTGAGGGAATACTGCATTTTGTTAAACCGGGCGCCCACGCTTCACCGCCTGGGTATGCAGGCCTTTGAACCCATTTTGATTGAGGGAAAGGCAATTCAGCTGCACCCCCTGGTATGTACGGCGTTTAATGCGGATTTTGATGGGGACCAGATGGCGGTCCACATTCCCCTTTCCATTGAAGCCCAGATTGAGGCCAGGGTCTTGATGATGTCCACCAACAATATCCTGTCGCCTGCCAATGGGGACCCCATTATCGTTCCGAGCCAGGATATTGTCCTAGGTATTTATTATATGACCCGGGAAAGGCTTTCAACTCTGGAAAAACCGACCAAAGGGGAAGGTAAAATTTTTTCAAGCCCGGAGGAGCTTCGCGTTGCCTATGATGCGGGCGAACTGGATCTGCACGCGGTAATCAAGATCAGGATGGATGGAAAAATTTGGGATACCACCACAGGCCGGGTGATCCTTTATGAAATCATTCCGGATAAATCCCTGCCGTTTGAGCTGGTCAACAAAATCATGACCAAAACAGCCCTGAGGCACCTCATTAATGAATCCCATCGAAAAGTGGGGATCAAGTCCACGGTCATTCTGGCGGACCGGCTCAAGGATCTTGGTTATAAATATGCAACCATTTCAGGCATATCCATTGCCATGAAGGACATGGTGATTCCATCGAGTAAGGGAACGATTATCAATGAGGCGGAAAATGAAGTCAAAAAGATCGAAGAGCAGTGGGTGGACGGTCTGATTACTGCCGGTGAAAAATATAACAAGGTTGTTGATATCTGGGCGCAATCCACGGAAGACGTGGCATCTGAAATGATGACAGAGATGGCAGTGGAACGGATTAACAGCCCCGAAACCGGACCCACCG
Source organism: uncultured Desulfobacteraceae bacterium (assembly GCA_964412835.1). Taxonomy (GTDB): domain Bacteria; phylum Desulfobacterota; class DSM-4660; order Desulfatiglandales; family Desulfatiglandaceae; genus NaphS2. The sequence goes on from CAYPQJ010000145.1 coordinate 10,458, forward strand.
AAGTCAGCAGTTTTAATGCAGTTTACATGATGGCGGATTCGGGGGCCAGGGGTTCAAAGGACCAGATGCGGCAGTTGGCCGGAATGAGGGGGCTGATGGCAAAGCCGTCGGGTGAGATTATTGAAACACCCATCACATCAAATTTCCGGGAGGGATTGACTGTCCTGCAATATTTTATTTCCACCCATGGGGCCAGAAAAGGTCTTGCGGATACCGCTCTTAAAACCGCCAACTCAGGGTATCTGACCCGACGACTGGTTGATGTTTCTCAGGAGGCTATCATTACGGAGGATGATTGCGGTACCATCGACGGCATCTGGGTGGAGTCCCTGCTGGAAGGGGGCGAAATCCTTCAACGGGTGGGGGAAAGAATCCTTGGGCGTGTTGCCAGTGATGATATTGAGGATCCCGTGACGGGGGATGTTCTGGTGAGCGCCAACGGGGCGATCAATGAAGAAGAGGTTGAATTGATCGAAAAGGCCGGTATCGAAAAAGTCAGGATCAGGTCGGTTCTGACCTGTGAGGCCCGCAGGGGGGTTTGCAAGAAATGTTACGGCCGTGATCTGGCCCATGGGCATGAAGTGAACCTGGGGGAAGCGGTGGGTGTCATTGCGGCACAGTCCATTGGTGAACCGGGGACACAGTTAACCATGAGAACCTTCCATATCGGAGGAACGGCAAGCCGCCGGGTCGAACAATCGACATTTCAACCACGGAATCCGGGTGAGGTGAAATTCATCGGCCTCAAGACTGTCTCAACCGCAGAAGGTGATCTTGTGGTCATGAATCGAAATGGAGAAATGGCAATACTGGGCAAAGGCGGCAGGGAAGTGGAACGGTACCCCCTCATATACGGTGCGTCTTTGAAAGTACAAGATGGACAGACGGTAGATCCCTCTCAGGTTCTGGCCCA
>CAYPQJ010000146.1:0-11293 GCA_964412835.1 uncultured Desulfobacteraceae bacterium
TCTCCGAAGGTTTTGGCTTCCAATCAATCCGGGATAAGTTTTTCATAAACCATTCATAATGGCCCTTCTGATAATTTCCGGGGATATCGGTATTGACCATAATAGGTTCAAACATATATGAATTTTGGTTGGCAAAATCGATAAAATCATCCGAACATAATAAATTGGTGATTAAAGCGGTTCTCATGCCTTGAGAAGAGGCATATTCTATAAAATCTATAATTTGGGGGTGTAATGTGGCCTCTCCCCCCAACAAATTGACCGTCCAGATGTTATGACTTATTAATTCAGCAATGCATTTCTTAAAATCTTCAAATGTCATATCCGCAATGGCGTTGTTCCGCAAATCACCCATAAAGCAAAAATCACAGAGTTTATGACATCTTGTCGTAATAATGATATTCACTGCGTTAGTTCCTTCCCGGTTTTCAAAACTATAATTTTATAATGGAACGTCAGAGGTATTTCATGCTTGGTCCACCTACACTCCCAACACCTCATCGGCCACATCACCCAGACCCAGCTCCTCTAACTTTTCCCGGGTGGGAATGCCGGTCATCTTGTCCCAACCCCGTAAATCGTAATATTCGTCTTTCATAAGCTCGAATTTTTCCCTGTCCATCACCTCACCTTCGAATTTTCCTTTTGAAAGGGCCTGTTCAAAGAATTTCTTGGGCAAGGTATCGTCAGCCCGCCTCAAGCCCTGGCGGACATCGAACATCCGCTCCAGGTTGCGCACACGTTCGGAGACTTTGAGCAGTTTGTTGATTTCCCAGTCCTTACCGGTTACCAGATTAAACAGACGGGTGGGCATTTCTGCGTCCTCATAGACGAAGAGGGTATAGACCCACTTGCAGATACCCAAATTGTCCGCCACCCGTTCCATGTGTTCGGAAATAAAAGCAGGGAGGGCCTTCCCCTCATAGGATGTGGGGATCGCCGCCTCTTCACTGCCGTATTTCTCCTTTGCCACCTGCTGGAACCATTCAGCGGACATATTCCAGTCAAATTCCAGCAAGCTACTCCTCAAGGGGAGAGGGTCGCCACGGTGCCCCACGGCGGCTATGAGACCCGTTCCCTTATAGGCCCGGTATTCATAGGCATGGGGGGCAAGCCCCTTGATCTGGTCTACCTTTTCCACCGCTTCGGGGCCGAACTTTTCCGCTGCGGCCATCTGACCCCGGGCCAGCAGATCACCATAACCGTCCCGGTCGGCGATCTTGCGGATGGTGGTGAGGATGGCCTCTTTGCTGCCTCGCTCCATGACCACGTCATCGGTATCCCCCGGCGTAATGAGGTTATCATGGTAAAGCTCCATCAGCAGTCCGATGCAGGCTGAGGTTTCCGTGCCGTCGAGTCCCATCCGATTGGATAACACGGTTGCCTCCCAGAAAACGTCCATGTCCAGGTTCCAGACAGCGCCCGTAAAGCCGCTGAAAGGTTCGCAAGAGGTGACCCCTTTCCCTATTTCCGGATGGGAGAAAAAACTCATGCACCGGCCGGGGCAGTTAAAACACCCCAGACTCTTGAGCTGATATTTTTCCATAAACTCAATACCCTGGTAGTTTTCCATGATGTCCTCCCAGCAGACATCCTCGAAATAACCCACAGGGAAAAAGCTATGCTCATACATCATGGGTATGGACCGGGATACTCCCCAGTTGGCAAGTTCCAAATAGGCCGGATTCTCACGGATTTCCTTGTTAACCTGGACGGACAGCTCAAGCAATTCCTCGGGCCTGGCTACGTTCACCCCTCCTGAGCCGCGAACCGCAACGGCCTTCAGGTTTTTGCTGCCCATGACGGCCCCCATCCCCGTCCTGCCGGCGGCATCCCCGGTTTCGGTAATCAGGCAGGCAAACTGAACCAGTCTCTCTCCTGCCGGCCCGATGCAGACCACCTTGATTTCGGGGTCGCCCAATTCATTTTGAATGGCCTTCTGGGTCTCAAAGGTGTCCATTCCCCAAAGTTTTTCAGCATCACGGATTTCCACCCGGCCATCCTTGATCCACAGATAGCAGGGTTTCTCCGATTTTCCCTGAATAACGATGTGGTCATACCCCGCATATTTGAGTTCAGGTCCCCAATACCCGCCAAAGTTGGATTTTGCCCTCAGGTTACTCATGGGGGAAAGGGCCGTGACATCCACCCGACCGGAACCGGGCACCGCGCTCCCCGTCAGGGGGCCCGTGTTGAAGATTAGAGGATTTCCCGGATCAAGGGCGTCTGTTCCGGGCACGTAATGATCGTAAATCAAACGCAACCCTAATCCTCTCCCCCCTATGTAATCATCCACATAAGGTTCAGTCGATTCGGTGGTGATTTTGCCTTCGCTCAAATCGACATTCAGTATGTTTCCAATCCATCCGTTCATCATGCTTCCCCCCCTATCGCCTCTTTAACCAGCAGAGGAATCCGGCCGGCGTTTTCGATCAATTTGAGATAGGTCTCCTTGGATATTTCCTCATAGGTCAGTGCCCCAGTGGGACACACCTTGACGCAGGTGGGATCCCCGTCGCAAAGGTCGCACTTGAGAATTCGTCCGTCATCCGGATCCACAAAGGTGGCGCCAAAGGGACACGCAAATACGCAACTCATGCAGCCGATGCAGAGATAAGGGTCCACTTCCATGGCACCGGTTGTATAATTGCGGTATGTGGCATGTTTTGGGCAGATAGCCTCGCAGGCCGGTGATTCGCACCGCATGCAGTTGATGGGGATAAAGGTCCCCTTCTGTTCCCATTTGACCACATGAACCCTTCCTTTGGCAGGATTGCAGACCCCTTCATGTTTAAGAGAGCAAATGGTCTCACAGGCACGACATCCGGAACATTTCCCGGCATCAACAATCAAGGTTTTGATCATAACCAATTCTCCTCCTGGCACTGTGTTTGGAATAAGTGCCTAAAAAGGCAACAGACTTATCTCAATCCTGTTTTGGGTTTCTTTCCATGTTTCCCCCCGGGCCTGTGAAATATCGACCGCCTTCTGTGTCAGGAGGCAACGAAGGACATTGTTTGCACTACCCGTTCCCAACACCTCAACTTCTTCCACAATGCCCTTTTGATCGGTTCGATAATGGTGGTAAATGAGACCCTGGGGAGATTCGAGCACTGCATGGCCAACTTGCCCCATTTCAGAGGGAATCGTTCGGATGGCAGGGCCGGTTAACTTCTCCGTTACATATAATTCGGTCATCTTTTCGGCAGACTGAAGCAATTCCACCAGAAGCGCCCAATAAGCCGCAACCACGCCGAAATGAGGGAAAGGTCCCAGAACCTCAATGAGACGCTGCCGTTCTTCTTCGGCCAGAGGGGACAAAAGGGTATCCTGGCTGTTCAAACGCGCCAGGGGACCCACAAAAAAGAATTGGGGGTTTGAACCCGGGAATTCGGCATAAAACATATTTCCACTTTCTCCCGGGGTCTTCTCAGTGGTATTTTCCGATGCCCCCTTGATATGGGCGAAGGGTTCACAGGTCCATGACGCTTGGTGAAGTCCAATCTTTTTAAACAGCATATCGGGTGAAAACGGATCATTTGTTTTTCCCACCGGGTCGTTTAAAACAACATGGCCGCTTTTTTCAGCAGAGGTCAAACCGACCATGGGTTCTATCTGATAAGCGTCGAACCCCTCCAGTGCCTTCCCGTCTCCAAAGATCTCATCTCGAAAAAACCCTCCCAGGCGGATGGCAAACTTTAAACAAAATTGAGCGATTTCGGATAACCGCTGGTAGTATTCTTCTTTCAAGAATCGACTCACCCCCCCCGTCACGGCACACAGGGGATGATTGGGCCGTCCACCTAAAATGGTGGCGGCCTCCTGGGAGAGGGCCTGATGATGCATAATTTCATCTAAAAAATGGAGAGGAAACATCTTCAATTCCTTGCGGCTTCCATGACGTCCATAGTCGGAAAACGGATCATGCCACGACGAGAGCAAAAAATAAAGTTTTCGCAAATGATGGCTGAAAAATTGGGCTTGTAGCAGGGCTTCCCTCATATTCAGGGCCATGGGAGGCGGGTCAACCCCAAACAGCTTGTCAAGAACCATGGCGGAAACCAGGTGATGAGAGGGGGAGAGGAGGGTCAGGATACGGGGGAGCTCCTCCACCGGTCGGCCCCTGCATATCCCCTCCGGATCCCTGGGGGCCGTCACCTGATAATAGGCACGGCGGTATTCCGTGTCATGGAAGACGGTTATCCGTACGGGATCTTCCTGCCATCTTAAAGGTTCAAAGGTCACATTATTCATGTTTCAAATCCTTGGATGGCGCGGAGAGAAGAGCACACTGGGTCGGCAGCGTATAACGATAAAAAGTGCCCAGCAGATCCACAAAACCATCCACAATGGCTTCAATCTCCTGTGCATCTTCCGAGTCGAATGTGGAAGAGATGGCCGAAACCATCTTGGCACCGGGATCAAAGATATTTTCAGCTTTTCCAAAACAGCCACGGCAGGGTTGCCCCATTGCGGTGCAAAGCCCTCCGCACCCTCCCCGGGTGGTGATGCCCTGGCAGAGCAAACCCTGTTCCAAAAGACAACGCCCTGATGCTTCATAGTCTTGGTATGACCGTTTATAGGTCTCAAACCGCTTTTCTTCCTTGACCCTGGAGCAAGTGGCACAAACGGCCTTTTCTCCCGCAAATATACTCCCTTTGGGGGGCAGGATGCCGGCGCTTACAGCCTGGCTGATGGCTTCAGGTAACCGGGAAGCCGCAAAAGTGAGTCGAGCAGGCGAAATTCCTTCACACACCAGGGACTGTATGGCCGCCCAGAGAAAATTCTGAGGAGGTGGGCAACCGGGTACAAAATAATCCGCTTTCACGATCTGAGAAAGAGCCGAAACCCGTGATTCAAGGGGCGGCAGCCCCCTGGGTTTTCCTTCTTCATGGGTCTGTTGTCCGTTGTCCGTCGTCCCCTGCGGCTGACCACCAACCATCCCTGACCGGTTGAGATTGCTCAGACCCGGGATCCCTCCGAAAGCGGCGCAGGCCCCACAGGCGACCATCATCCGGGATTTTTCCCGCAGTTTAAGTGCCGCTTCCCGGTCGCCGGCGGTCCTGATGGCGCCTGCGAAAAAACAGACATCAATATTCTCCTGCTTTTCCAGATCGCTCCACTGGGATCCTGCCACATAGGGCCAAAAAATGATATCGGCACAGTGGGCCAGGGAACTTACCTGATAATGGATATCCAGGATGGCATTTTCACAGGCCCGGCAACCCGTGGCGGTAAATATGGCTATCTTTTTATTGGGCACAATATTCTTCCCGTTACTCGGTTATGGACGGTGAAAGGGGGCCCAAACCGGCCACCTCCTCACACATCTCGTTGATAATCTCAGCATACTGGGGCGCATCGGAAGCCGCAATCCATTCCAGCCGAAAACGCCCCCTGGCCACTCCCATCTCCGTCAAAAGCTTTTTAAGGAGAGGGGCCCGTCGCATTGCCTTGAAGTTTCCGGAAATATAGTGGCAATCGCCCGGATGGCACCCCCCCACAAGTACCGCATCCGCTCCGGCGGCAAATGCCTTCAGCACGTAACTCGGGTCCACCATTCCCGAACACAATACACGAATCACCCTGACGTTCGGCTTTTGTTTATAACGGGCAATACCGGCTGTATCCGCGGCCACGTAGGCGCACCAGTTACAGAGGAATGCAATGATCTTAGGCTCAAAATCGCTCATGTGAGAATTCCTTCTATTTCAGCAAAAATCTGATCCGGCGTGAAATGCTGCACACTAATAGCCGCCACGGGACATGCGGCGGCACAAGTGCCGCACCCCTTGCAGAGGACATCATTGACAAATGCCGTTTTTTTCTCTTCGCTGAAAGACACGGCACTGTAGGCACAAAGTTCCACACACGTTTTACAACCGGTGCAGAGTCTATCGTTCACCACCGCTACGGTGGGTTCGATCTCTATTTTTCCCCGACTGATCAGCGACAATGCCAGGGCCGCAGCGCCCTGAGCCTGGGCGACGCTATCGGGTATGTCTTTGGGTCCCTGGCAGCAGCCCGCGATAAAGATGCCATCCGACGGCGTGGCCAGGGGGCCCAGTTTTGGATGCAGTTCATTGATCCAGCCGTCGGCGTCCAGTGAGATCCCAACCATGCGGGCCACATCCTCGACGCCATCGGCAGCCTCAAGTCCCACACTCAAGACGACCATATCCACGGGAATCCGTCTGATCTTACGGGCAAGCGTGTCCTCGGCGACCACGGTGAGCCTTCCGTTGTCAGCAGGGTCATCCACGATATCGGTCACTTCAGCCACTTTGCCCCGGATAAAGTGGGTACCCTCTTCCTGGAGACGGTTGTAAAATTCCTCGTAGCCTTTCCCCGGCGAGCGGATGTCAATGTAAAACTCATAGATCTCCGCCGCCGCTTTTTCCTTGACCAGGTGCGCCAGTTTCATGGAGTACATGCAGCAGACACGGGAACAGTACTTATTGTAAGCCTGATCTCTGGACCCGACGCAGTGGATAATGGCCACTTTTTCAGGCACCCGTCCGTCCTTGGTCAGGATCTTTCCCTCGGTGGGGCCGGTGGCATTGTTCAACCGTTCAAACTGTAAACTGGTATAAACCTCCGGATATCGGCCGAAACCATAGTGCGTCAGGGGTGTGGGGTCAAAGATCTTGAAACCCGTGGCCACAATGATCGATCCCACATCCAGCTCATGAATACGTTCATGGTCGTTTAAGTCAATGGCCTGGGGGCCGCATTTGCGCGTGCATTCACCACACTGGCAGCAAATGCTGCAGTTGAGACAGCGCTGCCCCTCCGCCATGGCCATTTCTTCGGTAAAACCCAGCTCCACCTCTGCAAAGTTCACATTTCGCCTGTCTGGAGCGAGGGCGGGCATCTTCTGCCGCTGTATGGGACGGGCTCTCTTCCGCTCTTCTTCGGTCAACCCCGGATCAAGGTGCTTTTCCTTTGGCTTAACCTCCCTCAGCCCGCCATGCTCCAGAAAGCTTTGGATGGACTCCGCAGCCTGTCTACCATGGGCCACCGCCTCCACGAAGCTGGCTGGCCCCAGGGTACAATCCCCTCCGGCGAAGATGCCCGACTGCGGGGTTGCCAGGGTCTCCTCATCGGTTACGATTCTTCCTTTGGGGTCGGCTTCCAGGCCCAGGCCGGCCAGGAACTCCGCCTCGGGCATCTGACCGATGGCCGGTACGACGTTATCCACCTCAATGATCGTTTCCGAGCCCTCGACAGGCGTCGGCCGGCGTCGGCCGGATTCATCGGGCTCACCCAGCGCCATTTTGAGGAATTCCAGTTCCTTGAGCTTGCCGTTTTCCCCAATGAGCCGGGTGGGCGCAGCAAGGAAGGTGAATTTGACGCCCTCCCCCTCAGCTTCCTCCACCTCCACGTCGTGGGCGGGCATCTCGGCCTGGGAACGGCGATAGAGGATGGTCACATCTCCGGCCCCCAGACGCAGGCAGGTACGGGCGGCGTCAATGGCCACGTTACCGCCCCCGATGATCACCACCCTGTCACCAATGGAGGCATCTTTGTTCAGGGAAACGCTCCTGAGGAGATCAGTTCCGCCGATAACCCCCTCCAGGTCCTCCCCTTCTATTCCCATGGAAAGGCTCCGGTGGAGTCCTGTGGCGATGAAGAAGGCCCTGTAGTCTTCCTTTTTCAGACTGTCGAAGGTAACATCCCGACCGAAACTCACCCCTGTTTTGATGGTCACCCCCATATCCATTAAATTCTTAATTTCCGCCTCAAGGATATCCCGGGGGAGACGGTAGTCAGGAATACCCACCGCCAGCATACCGCCCGCCACAGGTAGTTTTTCGAAAATGGTCACCGGGTACCCTTCCAGGGCCAGATAATAGGCAGCGGACAAACCCGCCGGCCCGGCCCCCACAACGCCCACTTTTCCCTCCCGAGGCTCTTTCATGGGGGGATGGGTAAAAACACCCCTTTTGAGTTCAAGGTCTCCCAGAAACCGCTTGGTATGACAGATGGCCAGGGGTTTATCAAGCTGCCCTCTCTTGCAGGCATCTTCGCAGGGATGAAAACAGATGCGGCCGCAGATGGCGGCAAAAGGCATCCGTTCCCGGACCACAGAAATGGCCTCATCAAATTTCCCCAGACCGGTCAAGGTCATGTATCCCACTGCGTTGACACCCGCAGGGCAGGCGGCCTGGCACGGGGGCATGCCCATGCGCTGGATGGAGAAGGCACTGGGGATGGCCTGTGCAAAATTACGGCCGATGGCATGACATGTCTTAAGGCCCGACTCGTAGGCACTGGGGATGGTGATGGGACAGGCCTCCACGCAATCGCCGCACCCGGTACATTTGTCCAGTCTTACATAGCGCGCTTTCTGACGGACACGAACCTCGAAATTTCCCACGAATCCTTCCACATTTTCAACTTCGCAATACGACATGAGCTCGATATTTTCATGCTGGCCCACGGAGACCAGCTTGGGCGTGCCGATACAGGCGGCGCAGTCCAGGGTGGGGAATGTCTTGTCAAATTTGAGCATGTTGCCGCCAAGGCTGGGCTCTCTCTCCACCAGGTATACCTTTTTCCCTGCATCAGCAATATCGAGGGCCGCCTGCATGCCCGCAATCCCCCCGCCAATGACGAGAACGTTCGGGTTCACATCGGCCACTCCCGAAAAAAGCACCTCATGGTGAAGGACTCGGGAAACCGCACCTCTTACCAGATTCTTGGCCTTTGCCGTCGCCTTCACGGGATCTTCCGTCACCCAGGAATCATGCTCTCTGATACAGGCCATCTGAAAAAAGTAGGGATTGATGCCGGCGGTTTGAGTGGCCTTCCGAAAGGTTTTCTCATGCATCCGGGGGGAACAGGAGGCCACAACGACCCGGTTGAGGCCCTTCTCCCTGACATCGTCAATCAACAACTGCTGCCCGGGGTCGGAACACATGAACTTATACTCGTTGGCTGATTCCACAAAAGGGAGCGTGCCGGCATATTCGGCAACCGAAACTACGTCCACTTTACCCGCGATGTTGGTTCCACAGTGACAGATATAAACGCCTACTTTTGGTTTAGAGTAGCTCATAAATTATTCACTCTTCACTCTTAATTCGTTTTAAAAGGTACCAGTAACTTTTTGAGTTGGAGATCTTTCTCTTCCAACCCAAAGGCCAGGCCCAGGAGTTGCGTAAAAAAAAGGACCGGAATGTCGGGCAGATCGAGCCCGGACTGTGAGGCATCCACATTGAACTGGCACAGCGGGCAAACGGTGCTGATGGCCCGGGCCCCCTTGGAAAGGGCATCACCGACGATCCTTTTGACCAGCGGCAGGCAGTTTTTCTCGTAAGGCATCACATGGGAGGCCCCACAGCAAAGGGTCTTGGCGGAATAATCGGTTGGCACAGAGGCCCCCAGGGTTTCAATGAGACGGTCCATCATCACCGGATGCTGGCGGTCATCCATATCGCCCCAGGGCCGGTTCAACTGACATCCGTAATAGGGCGCCACGATCAATGCTTCCAGGTCCACTTTGACATGCTTCTTGATGTCATCGGGATCAAGGTCGTTGACCAGAACCTCCATATAGTGTCTGATCTTCGTACTCCCCGTATAGCTCAAACCCTCTTCGGCCAGGGCCTCATTCACCTGCGCCATCAGCCTTTCATCTTTAGCCAGCTTATCCTGGGCCTTTCTTAAAGTGGAATAGCAGGCATTGCAGACATTCACCACTTCCTTGAAATCCTGCTTTTCGGCCAGGGCCATCACTCTGGCAGGCAATACAACAGCTGGAAGATCTTCCAGGCTCCAGTAGGAGGTGGCCCCACAGCAGTTCCACCCCTCAATTTCCACCAGCTCCGTATGGAGAATCTGAGACACGGCCTCTGTCGATTCCTTGTATCCCGCGGATCCTTCATAGGTACATCCGGGAAAAAATCCGTATTTCATGATGCCGTCTCCAATTCCCTGGCCTTCGTCATCACCTTTTTGAATCCGGCCAAATTCTTTACCGGGTGCGCCTTAGGGTCCAAGCGCTTACGCTTTGCCAGTTTGAGGGCCAGGAAGGCGTTTTTCATCACATCAACAGGATGACGGAAGGCATACCGGTTCATGACCTGTATATCGGTAATTTTTCCGTACCGCTCAACGGGTCCCCTGAAGGATTCGTACAGGTCAGGCAACTTGGCGCCAGGCGCCTGTATGCCTTCCCGGAGCGCCATCTTCTTCAATGCATACATGTGGTCGGTAATGACAATATCGCGTGGGCACTTGACCATGCAATTGTAACAGGAGACGCACAACCACATGGTGTTGGCTTTGAGAACATCTTCCATGTCACCCTCTCGGGCCAATTCGAACAGTTGCCGTGGGCCATAGTCCATGAACGGGGCCAGGGGGCAGGAGCCACTACAGGATCCGCACTGAATACAGTTCCGAATTTCTTCCCCATGGTATTTTTCAAAAAACATCGCCTTTAAGGCCGCGTTATCCATTTCGACATGAACCTCCTCTTTCAAAAACGGCCACAGCCCCGACAAAGTATCACATATCCACTTTCAAGCTTCGAGCGATTCTCATGGCTTCCTGCTCCCTTACATCCTGGACGACTCTTGTGGTGGTCCCGAAACTCAAGGCGCCCGTGGGGCACTTGAGGGCGCACGCAGGCCAGAGGCCTTGTTCCACCCGGGCCATGCAGCCATCGCATTTGGCAATCTTGCCTGTTGCGGGATTGAGCTGTGGGACCCCGAAAGGACAGGCGACGGCGCAAGTCCGGCAGCCGATACAGAGCTCCGGGTCGGAAAAGACGATCCCGTCCGCTCTTTTCTGCATCGCCCCGGTAGGGCATGCCAAAACACAGGCCGGCCGGTCGCAATGAAGGCAGGTAACGGCCATGAAATTCATCAACAGGTCGTCACCGTTTTCCACCGGACCGATCTGAATCACCTTGAACATACGAGGTCCCGCAGGGAGGTCATGTTCCAGTTTACAGGCCACCTCACAACTGAAGCACCCTATGCAGCGAGAAGAATCCACCAGCAGGACATTTTTCCGGTTTTCATCTTTTTTTTGTTGTTCCTGGCTCATGGCAAAAACGCTTTCAAAATGTCAAAAGCCTCCTGGCTTGTTTGCCTCTTTTTGTGAACCACAACCCGTCTTTCTCCAAACTTCCGGGGAGACCAGACCATCCATCTCGGAACCATGCGGATTATCCAGGCACTCCCCTCCATGGTTTGCACGGCGCCTGAAACCAGAATGTCTTCCCCATTTTCAATGCCAAGTACCTGTGCGATCTCCGGATGAATCTGCACGGCATTTTCCG